>NHLU01000003.1 GCA_002169255.1 Candidatus Pelagibacter sp. TMED275 | reverse complement strand
CGTGATTTAAAGGATAATTTTTAAGTTATAAATCTTGACTATAAAAAAACCAGGTCTATATTCCGATTAAATAAATTTAAGGTTAAAAATGTCATTTGCAGTAATACAAACAGGTGGGAAACAATACAAAGTTAAAACTAATGATATTCTGAAAATTGAAAAACTTTCAGATATCAAAGATGATAAGAAAATCGAATTTTCAAATATTTTAGCTTGTGGTGATGAAAATAATTTTGAAGTAGGTTCACCAACGGTAAGTGGAGCAAAAGTTGAGGCTGAATTAATTAAAAATGGAAAAAATAGAACAGTATTAATCTTTAAAAAAAGAAGAAGAAAAAATTCAAGAAGAAAGAATGGTCATAGACAGCAATATTCACTTATCCAAATAAAAAAAATTTTTGGAAAAGATGGCAGCTTAATATCTGAAACAAAAAAAGTTGAAAAAGCTGCTACTGAAAAAAAACAAGAGAAAACGGATAAATAATGGCTACAAAAAAAGCAGGTGGATCATCCAGGAATGGTAGAGATAGTGCAGGTAGGAGACTTGGAGTAAAAAAATATGGAGGCCAAGTAGTTAATCCTGGCAATATCATTGTAAGACAAAGAGGTACAAAAATTTTTCCTGGAGAGTATGTAAAAATGGGAAAAGACCATTCAATCTTTTCACTTATAAAAGGTAAAGTTGAATTTAAAAAAAGAAAATCAGATAGAACTTTTGTATCTGTAAAACCTAACTAAAAATACAACTAAAATTCAGTGGAGTTGTATTATGAAATTCTTAGATCAAGTTAAAATATTTATAAAAGCTGGTGATGGTGGTTCTGGTTCACCTAGTTTTAGAAGAGAAAAATTTATTGAATTTGGAGGCCCAGATGGAGGCGATGGTGGAAAAGGTGGTTCAGTAATAATTAAGTCTGAAAGAAATCTAAACACGCTTATAGATTTTAGATATCAACAACATTTTAAGGCTCAAAGAGGCGAAAATGGAATGGGAAAAAATAAAACTGGAAAAGGAGGAAAGGATGTGTATCTCAAAGTTCCAGTTGGAACTCAAATCTTAGAAGAAGATAATAAAACTCTGTTATTTGATTTCACAAGAGAGAATGAAACTTTTGTAGTGGCAAATGGTGGAAGAGGAGGATTTGGAAATACAAGGTTTAAAAGTTCAACAAATAGAGCGCCAAAAAAATTTACTAAAGGGTCTATAGGCGAGGAATATTGGATATGGATGCAATTAAAAACAATCGCAGATGTTGGTATAGTGGGATTACCTAATGCTGGAAAATCAAGCCTTCTAGCATCTATAACTAGAGCAACTCCTAAAATTGCTAACTATAAGTTTACAACTATAAATCCAAATCTAGGTGTCGCAATATATGATGACAAGGAAATTACAATTGCTGATATCCCTGGACTAATTGAAGGGGCTCATGAAGGTACAGGGCTAGGTATTAAGTTTTTAAAACATATAGAGAGATGTAATACTTTACTACACCTGATTGATATTACTGAAGATATTAACTTATCATATAAACAAATAAGAGAAGAGCTTGGCAGATATAGTAAAGAATTGTTAAAAAAAAAGGAGTTAATTGTACTAAATAAGGTAGATTTGTTAAGTAATGATGAGATTATTAAAAAAATGAAAAAATTTAATATGAGCAAGAAAAAGAAAGTACTAACACTTTCTAATATGAAAAAAGAAACTATAAAAAAACTTAAGTCAGAATTATTAAAATATGTATCTTAAAAAAGCAAAAACAATAGTTATAAAAATAGGCTCTTCATTGTTGATTAATGAACAGAAAAAAATAAGAGACAAATGGCTAGATGGATTTGTTGTAGATATAGAAAATTTACTAAAAGAGAAAAAAAATATAGTAATTGTAAGTTCTGGAGCTATAGCTTTAGGTTGTAAAAAACTTAAATTAAATAAAAAAAATTTAAAATTAGATAAAAGTCAAGCCGTTGCTTCTATTGGACAAATTGAACTAATGAATCTTTTGAAAAAAAGTTTTAATAAAAGAAAAATTAATATATCACAAATTCTTCTAACTTTAGAAGATACAGAAAAAAGAAGAAGAGCTATAAACGCGAAAAGAACTTTAAGCAATTTATTTAGCTTAGGATATGTTCCAATAGTAAATGAAAATGATAGTATTGCCACATCAGAGATTAAGTATGGTGATAATGATAGGTTAGCTTCTAGAGTCGCACAGATCTCTAATGCTGATTGCCTTATATTATTATCAGATGTTGATGGTCTTTATACTAAAAATCCAAAATTATTCAAAAATGCAAAATTAATTAATAAGGTTAGTGAGATAAATGAGGATATAGAAAAAATTGCTACTAAAAGTGTAAGTGAACACGGAACAGGTGGAATGAAAACTAAAATAGATGCCGCAAGAGTCGCGCAGTTATCAGGATACTATATGGCAATTGCTAATGGTCTTGTTATTAATCCTATAAATGAAATTAAAAATAAAAATAATTGTACTTGGTTTTTGCCCAAAGTATCAAAGCTAGATGCTAGAAAAAAATGGATTATTAGCTCTATTTCACCTAAAGGTGAATTAATAATTGATGATGGAGCAATTAGTGCGTTGAGGAATGGAAAAAGTTTATTAGCTGCGGGTATAAAAAAGGTAAATGGTAAATTTTATAAAGGTGATCATATAAAAATACTTAATAAATCATCAAAGGAATATGCTAGAGGTTTAAGTTCATTCAATTCAGATGAAATTATTAAAATAAAAGGCCATCACTCTAATAAAATTAAAGAAATATTAGGATACGTAGCAAAATCTGAAGTGGTTCACAAAGATGATATGGTAGGGATATAAATGAGTAATTATTTAAATAGTATAGGCATGAGAGCAAAAATTGCTTTTTCAAAAAAGATAGATAAAAAAGCTAAAAATAAAGTTTTAGTAAATTTTATTTCAATATTAAAAAAAAATAAAAAGAATTTAATTAAAGAAAATTTAAAAGATATTAATTTTGCAAAAAAAAAAGGCTTAAAATCAAATCTAATTAATAGATTGACGCTGGATGAGAATAAAATTGACTCAATGATAAAATCTATCAAAGAAATTATTAAATTTAAAGACCCAACATATGAAGTGATAAGTAAATGGAAAAGACCTAATGGATTAATGATTAAAAAAGTTTCGGTACCAATTGGTGTAATTGGACTTATTTATGAAAGTCGTCCAAATGTAACTAGCGACGTTTCATCTTTATGTTTTAAATCTGGAAATTGTGTTATTTTAAAAGGTGGCTCAGAGGCTATTAATAGTAATAAGTTATTAGTCCATTATTTTAGAAAATCTTTAATTAAAAATAATATAGATCCGAATTATGTGCAATTAATAAACAAATTAGATCGAAAATATGTGAATTATATGTTGTCAAAAATGATAAAATATATTGATGTAATTATTCCAAGAGGTGGAAAAAATTTAGTTAAAAAAGTTCAACAATTATCCAAGGTTCCAATAATTGGACATTTAGAGGGAGTATGTCACACATATGTTGATAAAGACGCGGAATTAAATATGGCTATAAAAGTAATTTATAATGCTAAATTAAGAAACACTAGTATATGTGGCGCGACTGAGACTATACTGCTTCACAAAAAAATTCTAAAAAAATATTGCACACCTATTTTAAATAAACTTAAACAAGGAAATTGTAAAATTTATGGTGATCAATTAATAAAAAGATATTTCAGCGGTAAAATCAATCTTGCAACGGAAAAAAATTGGGGCAAAGAATATCTATCAGCAAGTGTATCTGTTAAATCTGTAAATAGTTGTGATGATGCAATTAATCATATTAATAAGTATGGTACTATGCATACTGATGCAATAATCAGCAAAAATAAAAAAACTGCCTTTAAATTTCTAAAAAATATTAAGAGTTCGATAGGAGTTCACAACGCATCTACTCAATTTGCTGATGGTGGAGAATTTGGATTTGGTGGTGAAGTAGGGATATCAACAAATAGTTTACCACCAAGAGGGCCCGTTGGTTTGAATCAATTAACGTCTTATAAATATGAAGTAATAGGTACAGGTCAAATTAGAAAATAAGTTGAAAAAAAAAAAATTAAATAAAATCGGGATTTTAGGTGGAACATTTGATCCTGCACATAGAGGTCACATTGCAATCTCTAAAGAAGCAATTAAAAATTATAAAATTTCAAGAATTATCTGGGCTGTGACAAAAAAAAATCCATTTAAAAAAGAGTCATCAATGTCTCTAAATGAAAGAATTAAATACGCAAAAAAATTAAATAAAAATAATCATAAAATAAAAGTTAAGTTTTTTGAAGATAAAATTAAATCTTCAAGAACAATTAATCTAATAAACTATTTAAAAAAAACTAATAAAAATTCTGAGTTATTTTTTATAATGGGGGCAGACAATTTAATCAATTTTCATAAATGGGCTAAATGGAAATTAATTTCTAAAAATTGCTCAATTTTAGTATTTGATAGAGATCAATATAGATCAAAATCTATTAAATCAAAGACTTTTAGAGAACTAAATAATAAAAAATTATCTTTCATCAAATTTAAAAAAGTTAATATTTCATCTTCCCAATTGAGGAAAATTTGATAATGTTTTTTTAATTAATGGATAATATTTCAGATTTAAAACAGCTAATCCTAAAATCACTAGATACAAATAAAGCCCTTGATATTGTAAGCATTGATTTAGAAAATAAAAGCTCAATGGCAGACTACCTCGTAATTGCTAGTGGTACTTCTTCTAGGCATATTCAAGCATTGTCTGAGATGATTTTAATAGAATTTAAAAAAAACGGTATTCAGAATTGTAAAATTGAAGGTATTGAGAGCAATGATTGGAAACTAATTGATGGAAAAGATGTTGTCGTTCATATTTTTAACAAAGAAAAGAGAAAGTTTTTTGATCTTGAAAAGATGTGGTCAGAATTAATACCAAAAGAAAAAGTAACGATATGAAAAAATTTAAAATTTCAATTTTTTTTTTACTTCTTTTTTGTTTAAAAAGTTTTGCTGAAAATAATCAAACTATATATGATAAAATTGATGTTTTTAGCGAAGTTTTAGATAAAATTAACAAAGAGTATGTAGATGAAATTAATCAATCAGATGCTATGGATGCAGCAATAAATGGTGTTTTACAATCGTTAGATCCATATTCTTCTTATATGTCTCCCAAAATGTTTCAAAGTATGCAAACAGAGACAAGTGGAAAATTTGGAGGATTAGGAATTGAAGTTGGTATGGAGGCTGGAGTTGTAAAGGTAATTTCACCATTAGATAATTCTCCAGCTTATAGAGCTGGAGTTAAAGCTGGAGATTATATAGTAAAGATTAATGGAACTCAGGTCCAAGGCAAATCATTGACTGAAGCAGTTGATTTAATGAGAGGTCCAATTGGATCAGAAATTGAAATTACAATTAGGAGAATAGGGGAAAAAAAGTCATTTGTTTTTAAAATCAAAAGAGAAATTATAGAAATTAGATCAGTTAAAGCTAAATACATAAAGGAAGGTATTGGATATTTAAGACTTACATCGTTTAATGAAAATAGCAGCATCCAAATCGAAGAAAAAATAAAAGAGATGAACCTTAATAATGATTTAAAAGCTTATATTTTAGACTTAAGAAATAATCCAGGAGGACTTTTATCGCAAGCAATTAAAATATCTGACTTTTTTTTAAATAGTGGAGAAATAGTTTCTACAAAAAGTAGAAAATCATATGAAAATAGAAAGTGGTTTGCTAAAAATGGAGATATTACAAATGGCAAGGCATTAATTGTTTTAATTAATTATGGTTCTGCTTCTGCTTCAGAAATTGTAGCTGGTGCTTTAAAAGATCATAAGAGAGCAATTATAATTGGTGAAAATAGTTATGGTAAAGGCTCTGTCCAATCAATACTTCCATTAAAAAATAATGGTGCAATTAGATTGACTGTTTCAAAATATTATTTACCATCTGGGGATTCAATTTCTGAGGTTGGTGTTGGTCCAGATATTGAAGTTACAGAAAAGTCAGATGATTTTAGGATAGATACAAGCACCGATAACCAATTAGAGTTTGCTATAAAATTAATAACTGGATAACCTCAATTATATAATGAATAAATTTTCTAAATTACCTTTAAGAAAAGGTGTTGGAATAGCAGTTTTAAATGAAAAAAATGAAGTTTTTGTAGCAAAAAGAATTGATAATCCAAAAAATTTTTGGCAAATGCCCCAAGGCGGGATTGATACTGGGGAAAAAGCTATAGATGCTGCATATAGGGAACTTTATGAAGAAACTAATATTAAAAATGTTGAACTATTAAAAGAGGTTCAAGAAGAATTAACATATTTACTACCTGATAACCTCTTGGGTATTATATGGAAAGGTCGTTATAAAGGACAAAAGCAAAAGTGGTATATAATGAGATTTGTTGGAGATGAAAAAGAAATTAATATTAAAACTGATAATCCTGAGTTTTTAGACTGGAAATGGATTAAAGTAGAGGATTTAACCAATGTAGCTGTAAGTTTTAAATCGCATATTTATACCCACCTAAAATTTGAAATTGAGAATTATTTAATTAATGGTTGATATTAATTTCAAAACTTCAATTTTTTGCTCAATTAAGTACCTTTTTTGATCATCTAGATCGATCTCCTGAGCTTCTTTTTCAGCATTATCAATTATTTCAGTAACTTTTGTTTTATCTGCTTCAGAAATATCAAATATGTTGCTAGTTAAGACTGATAAACAATTGTTCTTAAATTCTATTATTCCATCTTCAACATAATATTTTTTTTCTTCAGAGCTTGCTTCAAAAACTTTAAGCACACCTGGTTTTAAAAAAGAAATTATAGATATATGATCTTTTAAAATACCCATTTCACCTTCAAAAGCTGGAATAACAACCTCTGTTACATTTTCTTTTACAAGAAATGACTTTTCTGGATTTACAATCTCTAATTTAAAAGTATTGCTCATTAAGCTGCATCTTTTTCCATTTTTTTAGCCTTCTCAATTGCTTCTTCAATTGTTCCAACCATGTAAAATGCTGCCTCTGGTAAATGATCATACTCACCTTTACAAATTGCATCAAAGCCTTTGATTGTTGCTTCAAGATCTACAAGTTTACCTGGAGAGCCAGTAAAAACCTCTGCAACAAAGAATGGTTGAGATAAAAATCTCTGTATTTTTCTTGCTCTTGCCACAACAAGTTTGTCTTCTTCAGATAATTCATCCATACCTAAAATTGCAATAATATCTTGTAATGACTTGTAGGTTTGCAATATTCTCTGAACTTCTCTTGCCACTCTATAATGTTCATCACCAACAATCCTTGGATCAAGAATCCTAGATGTAGAGTCTAATGGATCTACAGCTGGATAAATTCCAATTTCAGCGATTTGTCTAGATAAAACCGTAGTTGCATCTAAATGAGCAAAAGAAGTTGCTGGAGCAGGGTCGGTTAAATCATCGGCAGGCACATAAATTGCCTGAACCGATGTAATCGATCCTTTATTTGTTGTTGTAATTCTTTCTTGTAAATTACCCATGTCTGTTGCCAAAGTTGGCTGATATCCTACTGCTGAGGGAATTCTACCCAAAAGAGCTGAAACTTCTGATCCTGCTTGAGTAAATCTAAAAATATTATCTACAAAAAAAAGAACATCTTGACCTTCTTGATCTCTAAAGTATTCAGCAACTGTTAATCCTGTTAATGCCACTCGTGCTCTTGCACCTGGGGGTTCATTCATCTGACCATAAACTAATGCAGCTTTTGATCCATCTCCTTCTGGTTTAATTACTCCTGAATCAATCATTTCGTGATATAAATCATTACCTTCTCTTGTTCGTTCTCCAACACCGGCAAATACTGAAAATCCACCATGAGCTTTTGCTACGTTATTAATTAATTCCATAATTAGAACTGTTTTACCTACGCCCGCTCCTCCAAATAGTCCAATTTTTCCACCTTTCGCATAAGGTGCAAGCAAATCAATTACTTTAATTCCTGTAACTAATATTTCTGTTTCTGTAGATTGGTCGTTAAATTCTGGAGCTGATCTATGAATTGGCCAGTTTTCTTTTGTTTTCACATCACCTTTTTCATCAATAGGTTCACCAATAACATTGATAATTCTTCCTAAAGTTTCTGGTCCAACTGGAACTTGTATTGGGGCACCTGTATCTGATACTTCATCACCTCTTTTAAGGCCCTCTGTTGCATCCATAGCTATTGTTCTTACACTAGACTCTCCTAAATGCTGCGCAACTTCAAGAACTAATCTATTCCCCGCATTATCACATTCTAATGCAGTTAAAATTTCCGGCAACTCTCCATCAAATTTGACATCTACTACCGCTCCAATAACTTGTGTAATTTTTCCTTTTCTCATAATTATAAACTTTCTGCTCCTGATATTATTTCTATTAGTTCTTTAGTAATTGCTGCTTGACGACTTCTATT
>NHLU01000002.1 GCA_002169255.1 Candidatus Pelagibacter sp. TMED275 | reverse complement strand
TTTTTCTTCAGCTTTTGGTGCCTCTGCTTTTTTTTCTTCAGCTTTTGGTGCCTCTGCTTTTTTTTCTTCAGCTTTTGGTTCTTCAGATCCCTCTTTTTTCCTTTCCTTTTTAGGGATAGCTTTCAGAGGGTTGTTACCTCTCTTGGGCATAGGCATTAATTCATTTTCACCTAAAATTCTTGCAACTCTTGTAGTTGGTTGAGCTCCTTGGCTAAGCCAATATTTAATCCTATCTGCTTCTAAACCAACTCTCTCTTTTTTTTCTTTAGGAAGTAAAGGATTAAAGAAACCTAATTTTTCGATAAATCTCCCATCACGTGCAAACCTACTATCAGCAACAACAATTTTATAAACTGGTCTTTTCTTTGTGCCTCCCATTGATAATCTTAATTTTAACATTTATTCTCCTTTTATTATTTCATTTGATTAAAAAGCTCAGGTGGTATTCCTTTGTCTTCCAAGCCTTGAGTATTTCCTTTGGACATTTTTTTCATCATTTCTGACATCATTTTAAATTGTTTTAACAATTTATTGATAGTGGCAATGTCTGTCCCTGAGCCATTAGCAATTCTTTTTTTTCTAGAACCATCGATTATCTTTGGATTTTCTCTCTCCTTTTTGGTCATAGATAATATAGCGGCCTCATTCTGAGTTATAATTTTTTCATCAACACCAGCTTGGTCCATCTGAGATTTAATTTTGGACACTCCAGGAAGAAAAGACATCAAACCTTCAATGCCTCCCATTTTTTTCATTTGTCTTAATTGAGATAAATAGTCTTCAAGAGTAAATTGACCTTTCTTTAACCTTTCCTCGGTCTTTTTTAACTTCTCTTCATCTAAATCCTCTGAAGCTTTTTCAACAAGGGTAACAATATCTCCCATGCCCAATATTCTATTTGCAATTCTATCAGGATAAAAAACTTCTAAATTTTCTACTTTTTCACCTACTCCTAAAAACTTTATTGGCACATTCGCAACATATTTCATGCTTAAGGCTGCGCCACCTCGTCCATCACCGTCTGATCTAGTCAAAATTATTCCTGATAAATTTACAGCATTTTTAAATTCTTTGGCGACATTTGCCGCAACTTGTCCAGTTAAAGAATCTGCAACTAGAATTATTTCGGAAGGATTAATTATTTCCTCTATTTGTTTAATTTCATTCATCATTTGCAAATCAATTTGAGTACGTCCAGCAGTATCAAACAATATTACCTCAGATCCATTTAACCTAGCTGCACTCAAAGCTCTTCTACAAATATCCGAAGGTAATTGTCCCTCCATTATCGGAAGAGTATTAATATTATTTTGCTCACCTAATGATCTAAGTTGCTCTTGAGCAGCTGGCCTGTAAACATCAAGACTTACCATCATTATTTTCTTTTTTTTATTTTTTTCTAAAAATTTTGCTAATTTTGATGTAGTGGTAGTTTTTCCTGATCCTTGTAACCCTACTAACATAATCGAAACGGGTGGAACTGCATTGAGATTGATATCTACATTTTTATCACCTAGTAAAGATACTAATTCGTCAAAAACTATTTTGACTACCATCTGCCCTGGAGACGTCGATCTTATTATTTCTTTACCTAATACCTTGGGTTTGACATTTTCTATAAAATTTTTTGCAACATCAATTGAAACATCTGCTTCTAGTAAAGCTAATCTTATTTCTCTAAGCCCTGCGTCTACTTGTTTCTCATCTAACGATGGTGCTTTTTTTAAAGAAGAAAAAATTCCTTCAAATTTATTTGTTAAGTTATCAAACATATTTTTTTACCCAGCAGCTAACGCACCAGTGGGCGAACCCTCGCTAACTGGTGTCGATCTCTTTGTTGCCAAAGACACCGCAAAATGCTGTTTTTTGCGGAAACTCCGATAAATTATAATAGAGGTTCAAAAAGTCAATAAATAAGTTAAGTATCTAAATATATGGAATTTAAAGCTTTTAAAATGGACGGTCTTGGCAATGACTTTGTAATCATTGATGAAAGAGATAATAAAATTAATCTAATAAATGAGCAGATTAAAAAAATTTGCGACAGAAAATTTATTGGCTGCGATCAATTAATAATTATTAGAAAAGCTGATCAAAATGATGCTGAGCTAATATTTTATAATTCTGATGGAAGTAAATCTGGAGCTTGTGGGAATGGAACAAGATGTGTTGCCTACTTACTATCCAAAGAAAATAAAAAAAAAATAATAAATTTAAAAACCTTAGGTGGTAAGCTAGAGTCAAAGATTTATAAAAATCAAATTGTTGAAACAAAAATAGGTGTCGGTAAATTGAATTGGGAAGATATACCTCTTAAAAAAAAAATTGATACTAGAAATTTAAACTTTAAATTTGCTGATATTTCAATTGAAATAAAAAATGGTACCGCAATAAATGTTGGAAATCCTCATATTATTTTTTTTGTAGATAATTTTGAAGATTATAACATTAAAAAAATAGGTCCAAAAATTGAAAATCATGATTTATTTCCAGAGAAATGCAATGTTACAATTGCAAAAAAAATAAATGAAAACCATATTAAATTAAAAGTTTGGGAAAGAGGAGCGGGACTTACTAAAGCTTGTGGCACAGCAGCTTGTGCAACAGCTCTTGCTGGTAAAATCAATAATTTAATAAAATTTCCAGTAAATCTTGAGTTTGAATTAGGTAAATTAGAAATAAATATTGATGAAAATAATTTTATTTATATGAAAGGACCTGTTTCAAAAATACAGGAAATTAAAATTAATCTTTAATGAGTATATTTGAAAAATTTAAATTAGGTTTTAAAAGAAGCGCATCTAATATTGCATCTGGTTTAAAAGAGATAATAATAAAAAAGGAAATTGATGATGATACGCTTAATAAAATAGAGGAATTTTTAATCAGTGCAGATGTTGGGGTGGATGCTTCTAATGATATTAGATCAATACTATCAGATAAAAAAATAGATCCTAACTCTGATCCTATTCATGAGGTAAAAAAAATACTTAATGAATATATTGTTGAACTAATGGAGCCTTTAGAAAATAAAAAAATTTTTGAGACCAAAAATTATTTAAATGTAATTTTGGTTTCTGGCGTCAATGGAGTCGGTAAGACAACAACAATTGGGAAAATAGGCAAAATTCTTAAAAAAAATAACAGTAAGGTATTATTTGGAGCTTGTGATACTTTTAGGGCAGCAGCAATAGAACAATTAGAAACTTGGTCAAAAAAAATTGGAGTTGAAATAATAAAGTCAGAGGCTAAATCAGATCCTGCTTCTGTTGCCTATAAAACTTTAGAATATGCAAAAAATAACTCTTTTAATGATGTATTGCTTGATACCGCTGGGAGACTACAAAATAAGAAGAATTTAATGGATGAATATAAAAAAATTGCAGGTGTTTTAAAAAAATTAGATTCAGATGCTCCTCAGGAAGTAATTCTAATATTAGACTCAACTTCTGGTCAAAATGTTATTAATCAAGTAGAAGAATTCAATAAAATAATTCCGGTCACCGGACTTATAATGACAAAGTTGGATGGAACAGCAAAGGGTGGTGTTTTAATATCTGTGGCAAGGAAATTTAAACTACCTATAATTTGTCTAGGTCTTGGTGAAAAAGAAGATGATTTGCAAATTTTTGATGCTAAAAAATTCGCTGATGCATTTACTGAAATTAATTGATTAAATTGTTAGCTATAAGTGGCTTATAGATATTACAAGAAAATTCTGAGTTAAGACTCTCATACCCACAATTGTGGGAATATGTTGATATTATAAAATTTAAATTATTTTTTTTATTATAAATGTTAAGTTTTTGCTTTTTAATATCAAACTTAAAATTTTTACTTATTTCTTTCTTTGCACTAATCATGATTAAAGTGTTGTCGTCTTTTAATAAATAATATGCAAAATCGTCAGGAAAAACAGGATATTTATAATCTAATAAAAATTTTTTTGCAGTTTTAGGGAACCAATCATAAGACACTAAGGGTAGTTCTTTATCTAAAATGTTATCATAAAAATAAAGATCTTGAGGATAGTCATTGATGTAATTAGAATTTTCTCCTCGAGCTAAGATTGCTTTTTCTCTTGGTTTGAAAAATAAGGTAAAATGTTTATTATGTGATTCCATTTTTCCTATATAAAAATAATCACTTATTGACTTATTTGTCTCAGCTAATGATTTAGAAGAATAAAACAATGCCAACAAAAATAAAACAGCTGAAGAATAAAATATTATCAATAAAGTAAAAATAATTTTTTTCATTAGCTTATTAAACTACATAAAAAAAATGAAGATTATTTGTTTTAATTGTGTCTTAATTTAAACTTTTTATAAAATTATCAATTGAATTTATGAGATTTTTATTAAATTCCATCATATGATCATCATAATCATTAAAATACTTATATTTTGGATTATTTGCTATTTCAAAAATTTTAATGCCCATATCATATGGAACAATTTTATCTTTCATTCCATGCATAATTAAAATTGGAGAATTTATATATTTAATTTTATTTATAGAATCGTATCTATCCTTAAGCATTATATTTACTGGCAAATATGGATAATAAATTTTTGCCAAATCAACCATAGAAGTAAATGGAGACTCAAGAATTATGCCTGCAAAATCAAAATCCTTGGCTAAATCTATAGATATAGCTGTTCCTAAAGACTCCCCATATAAAATTAAATCATGATCTTCAACACCATTTGAATTAAGCCATTTTTTAGCCGCCCTTGCATCGAAGTATATTCCATCTTCACTTGGATTACCTTTGTTTCCACTAAAACCTCTGTATGCAAATATTAAATAATTTATGTTTAGTTTAGACAAATCATTTAGTTTATATATTCTATTTTCAAGTTTACCTGCATTACCATGAAAAAAAATTAAAGTTTTTAATTTTGGATCTTTTTTAAAATACCATCCAACCAATTTATTTTCTGACGAAATAGTTATTTTTTTAATTTTATGATCTAATAGTTTTTCTTCTAAATAGTTGTTTTCTGAAGGATGATATAATAAGCTTCTTTGTAAAGTATAAATTACTAGTATAATTAGAAAATATATTCCAAAAATAAAAGTTAAAGTTAAATATATAGTTTTCACTTTAATCGTAAAATTATTTTTTCAAATTAAATTTATTGATATTAAGATTTATCAAAAAAAGCTTCGTATATCATCATTGCAATTGCGATACCCATGAGTATATATACTGGTAATACATCAAAAAAACCTATCATCATTGATTTGGTTAACGTGGTTGCTAAACCAACGAGAAAAAAAAGTGCGAAAGACAAACCTATTATTGTGACTATTTTATTCATTATGTTTTTTACTTTTTTGTTCTAGCCAACGAGCAACACTTAAAAACCTAAGATCATCAAATCTGTCGCCAATCAATTGAACGCCTAAAGGTAAGTTATTTTCTCCCTGAAGTAAAGGTAGAGAAATTGCTGGAGTTCCCATAAAGGACCAGACTTTGTTAAAATCTGCTATCCCTGTACTTTTTAGACCTTTGTTAGCAACGCCTGCACTAGCCGGGGTAATGACACCATGATAATCCTCAAATACTTCCTTATATGACTCATAACTTCTTTTCATAAAATCAATTGCTTCCGCATATTGCTTTGCAGAATATTTCATACCTCTAGAAATTGCAGATTTCATTTCTTTCGATAGCTTTGCTTTGGATTTTTTATAATAATCTTGAAAATTATTTGCTAAATCAGTTTCATGAATTACTTGATGATATTTATTTATATCCTCAAAATATGATGGGGTATCGAAAATCTCAATATTCTTTTTAAAAACCTTTATAAAATATTCAAATGACTCCCTAGATTTTTTATCTATTTTTTTCCAGCTATTAGTTTTATAAAAAATAAATTTTGGTTCAAAAAGAAGATCTTTTTTACATTCATTTAACATATTGTCAGCGGAATAATGTACTGTCGCGTCGTCGTACAAATCTTTTTTGATTAAAATCTTGGCTAATAAAGCAACATCTTCAACTGTTTTTCCAAAAACTCCAACGTGATCCAACTTAAATGAAGTTTTTAATACTCCATTTCTTGATATCAAACCATAAGAGGGTTTATAACCAACTACTCCACAAAATGAAGCAGGTCTTATCACAGAACCTCCTGTTTGTGAGCCAATTGAAAGTGGAGCCATATGCGAAGCTATAACAGCAGCTGATCCACTAGAGGAACCTCCTGGAGTTCTTTCGTAATCATGTGGGTTTCTAGTTTTTGGTGGCCCTAAGTACGCAAGTTCAGATGTCGCTGTTTTTCCCATAATAATTGCACCAGCAGATTTTAGTAATTCTACAGCCTCAGCATTTTGTGATCTTTTGTTCCCTTTTCTTAAAATTGTTCCACACTCAGTAGGCATATCAAAAGTTCCAAAAATATCTTTAACAGCTACTGGAACTCCATGGAGAACACCTAAAGGCTTACCTGTTTTTCTATAATCATCAGCTTCTTTAGCTTTTTCTAATAAAAGTTTTTTATTAAAGTGTACCCAAGCCTTTATATCTTTTTCAAATTTGTTTATTCTTTCAATATATTGCTCACAAACCTCTACGGAAGTTATGTTTCCTTCCTTTATCTCCTGGGCGAGTTTTTCAACTTTTAAATTAAATATAGTGGACATTAAAATTTATTAATTTGCAAATAAAGTTTCTGGTAACCACAAAGCTATTCCTGGAAATAAATACATTAAAACCATTGCGAAAATTACTATTGCTAAAAAAGGCATAATACCTCTAAATATTTCCATAAGCTCAACATTTTTACTTTGAACACCTTTTAAATAATACGCAGACATTGCCATGGGGGGTGTTAAAAATGATGTTTGTAAATTTAATGCAATTAACATTGCAAAGAAATATGGGTTAACACCAAAAAATTCTACTAAAGGTAAGAATATTGGTACAAAAATTATTAGAATTTCTGTCCATTCTAATGGCCAACCTAGTAAAAAAATAATTATTTGAGTAATCACTAAAAATTGCCATGGTGCTAAATCCATTGATTTAAAAAAATGCTCAAAAACTTCATGTCCACCAAGATATGAAAATACTGCAGCAAAAGTCCAAGATCCTATGAATAACCACATGATCATTGCTGTAGTTTTAGCTGTTAAAAACACTGACTCTTTAAAATTTTTCCATTTCAATGACTTGTAAAAGAAAGATAAAACTAATGATCCAAAAGCACCAACGGCTGCTGCTTCTGCTGGGGTTGCTAACCCAGCTAAAATTGTGCCTAAAACTAAAATTATTAATGAGAATAGAGGTAAAAAGGAAACTATTACTTCCCTTATAATAACTGATCTTGGTGGTATTTCCTCCTTAGGTGGTTTTGGAGCAATTGATGGGTTAAAATATGCTCTAGTTATCGCATATACAATATACAAACCCGCCAACATAAGTCCTGGAAATATAGCTGCTGCAAATAATCTTAATGGTGATAACTGTGCTATCACCGCGTAAACAATAAGCATAATACTTGGTGGAATTAAAATACCTAAACAACCCCCTGAACAAATAACACCAGAAGCAAATTTTTTATCGTATCCTGCTTTTACCATAGCTGGCCATGCTAGTAATCCCATCAAAGTAACAACTGCACCAATTATACCGGTTGCAGTTGAAAACAATGTGCAGGTTATTAGTGCTGCTACTGCCATTGAAGCTGGCAAGCCATGAGAAGCTAATCTTATAGCGTTAAATAATCTTGCAACAATTCCAGCTCTCTCAACTAAATATCCCATAAATAAAAACAATGGAACAGCAGTTAAAACAGTATTGTCCATAACTGAATATGTGTTTTGAACAAATAATTGAAATATTCTATTATCTAATAAGTGATCCATCCTAGATGGGTCATAATATGCAAAATATCCAAAACCAATTCCCATTGCCATTAAAGTAAAAGCGATTGGAAAACCCAAAAGAACTGCGAACAAGAAAATTCCCATCATTAAGATAGCAATCTCAGGATTGGTTAAACTAAATAACATCTTTTTGATCCTCGTCTTGTGCTGTTCTCATTAATATTTTTTCTGTCTCTTCTGCAACAACCATTCTTGATGGCCAGTACCCAGTTTGAATGCAGATAATTGATCTAAAAACTTCGCTAATTCCTTGTATTATTAAAAGCACACCTGATAAAGGTATTAAAGATTTTGCCATATAAATCTGAATTTGTGCTGGACTATTCCAGCTAGTTTCTTTTATTTTCCATGCCATAGCAGCATATTCATATCCATAAAAGGCTAATGCAAGAACTCCTGGAAAGAAAAATATAATATATAAAATCAAGTCAATCCAACCTTGTGTTTTTGGTTTAAACAATCTGTAAATTACATCACCTCTAACATGGGCTTCTGTAGATAAAGTGTATGCTCCAGCCATCATAAATATTGCACCGTACATTTGAAGACTAAAATCAAAGTTCCACAAAGTTGGAGCATTGAATGCATATGCCATTATTACTTCATAGCATGTTCCACCCATTAAAATTACAATGCACCAGGAAAAAGCTTTTCCCATAGATGTACTTAATCTATCCGCAAATTTAATGAATGATCTCATAATAATATTTGTTATTAATAACAAAAAGGGGGCTAAAAAGCCCCCTTTTTTTTAAAAACTTGAAAAGTATTAGATTTTAACTTTTCCTATTGGACCAAACTCATTCTCATAAGCAAGTTTGTAGTTAGGTTGATTCATCAATAAGTATTTCATTACTCTCTTAGCGTAAGCTTTTTGAGAGTCTACTACTTTTTTGAAGAAAGCATCTTTTGATGAAAAATCACCAATTACTTTGTCCCAACCTTTTAGCTGTTCCGCTAAAATTTCATCTGAAGTTTGATAAACATTTACTTTATGTTCATTCATCAACATCGATAAATCAGCAGAATATCTTACTAACGCTTTAAAATAGTTAGCAGTATTAGCAGCATAAGCAGCATTTTTTAATATTGCTTGATGAGTTGGTGATAGGTTATTGAATGATTTTTTGTTAACAGGTATTTCAAACATCTCTTGAGATTGGTGAAAACTACCTAAGTGATAATGCTTAGATACGTCTTGCATTCCAAACTGTGAGTCTGAAGTAGGGTTGTTAAACTCAGCTGCCTCAATCAAACCAGTTTTCATAGCTGGTTGAATTTCACCACCTGGTAATTGTCTTACAACCATTCCCATAGCAGTTAAAACGTTAGTAGCTAAACCAACAGTTCTATACTTCATTCCTTTAACATCGGATACTTTAGTTACATTCTTTTTAAACCATCCAAATGGTTGAGCTGGCATAGGCATATGAAATAAACCTACATAATCGAAACCAACTTTAGCTAAAGTTTCCTCATATAGAGCTCTTCCACCACCTTCTTCCATCCATCCCATTACTTCTTGAGATGACATTCCATAAGATGGACCTGTTCCAAATAGTGAAGCAGCTGGATTTTTTCCATACCAATATGCTGTCACCCAGTGACCCATATCAAGTACCCCAGAACTTACTGCTTGCCCTATTTCAGATGTTTTGACAACTGCACCAACAGGCTGTAGATCTATTTTTAATTTACCGCCAGACATGTCACTAACCATTTTGCAATAATCTCCTGCCATTTCAAAAAATATGTTAGCGCCACTTGGCCATGCTGCTTGCATTTTTAAAGTAATGTGACCATCACCAAATGCAAGATTTGGCATAGCTACTGCTGCTGTTGCTGCTGCACCAGTTGCTGCTGCCGCCTTAAAGAATTTTCTTCTTGAAGGCATGTTTTTTTTCAATGATTTTTTCTTTTCAATCATTATTTTCTCCCTCTTTAAGTTAATTAACTTAATAATTTAAACATATATCTAAACGAGAGTCTTTGCCCAAATTGGCGAAGTACAAAAAAAATACAATCTGAAATTGTATATATCTTCTAGTTTACTTTGTTTTTGCAGTTACCTGTAGTGAAGAATTCGTTAATGTTATCAATTGCCAAATTTGCCATGGCTGTTCTAGTTTCCTTAGTAGCACTTCCTAAATGAGGAAGTATGAATGCGCTTGGATGTTTTAAATATCCTGGATTTAAATTAGGTTCATTTTTATAAACATCCAAACCAACTGCATAAATTTTTCTTCTCTTGAGAGCATCTATCATTGCTTCATCTTCTACAATGTCTCCTCTAGCAACGTTAGTTATAACTGCTCCTTTAGGCAAGTACTCGATTGTTTCTTTGTTAATCATATCAATTGTTTCTTTTGAAGCAGGACAGCAAATCGATAATACATCAGAAACAGAGAGTAAATTTTTTAAACTTTCATGATAGATTGCACCCTGCTCTTTATCTTCGCTCAGTTTTGATCTGTTATGGTAATGAATTATCATTCCAAGTGATTTGGCAACCTTTGCAATCTTTTGTCCAATTCTTCCCATTCCCAAAATACCTAATCTTGTACCTGTTAATTGCTTGCCAATTAATAAATCTGCTGACCAAACCCATCCACCTTCTCTGGCTTTTTCTATACCTTCTGATGCCCGTCTACACGCTCCTAAAATCAATAGCACCCCGATTTCTGCAGTAGCGTCAGTTAAAACGTCAGGAGTATTTGTTACTGCTATCCCCCTTTTTTTTGCTGCTTCTAAATCTATATTTCCAAAACCAACAGCAAAATTTGAAATTATTTTTATAGTTTCAGGTAGCTGATTTATAGTATCTGCGTCAAGTTTATCTGTAAGAGCTGATAAAATACCATCACAACCATTGCTCATTTCAATTAATTTCTTTTGTGAATAAAGCTCATCATTTAAATTAAAGCTTGCATCAAAAGTTTTAGACGCTTTTTGTTCACATGATCTTAATAGTTTTCTAGTTATTAAAATTTTTTTCATTTAATTTTTTAAATTAATTAAGATCAAAAATCTTTCCAGGATTCATTATATTGTTTCGGTCAATAGTTCTTTTTATTGATTTCATTAAAGGGATGCTATCACCATGCTCTTTTAATAAATATGCTTTTTTATGTAAACCAACACCATGTTCGCCTGTAATTGTGCCATTTAATTCTAAGGTTTTGTCAATCAATAGATCGCTGAATTTTCTTATCCTGTCATAAGTTTCATTTTCTTTTGGATCATAAGGTAGAACAACATGGAAATTTCCATCTCCTAAATGTCCAACCATAGGAGCTCTTAAACCAAGTTTTTTTGTTTGATCTTCTGCAAAATTTACACACTCAGTTATGTTTGAAATTGGAAGACATACATCAGTTGAATAGACTCTCCCATTATTTATTAAAGCTTTAACTGAATAGTAAACATCCCATCTTGCTTGCCAAAGTTTGTTACGTTCTGCTAAATCTTTTGCCCATTTAAATGAGCTTCCATTATTTTCTTGGGAAATTTCCTCAACAATTTTTATATTTTCCTGGTTTGATGTCTCAGTTCCATGAAATTCAAAAAATAGAGTTGGTACTGCTTCAATATCTTTAAGTTTAGAATAGTTGATACTAATCTCCATTTGTTCTTTGTTAAGCATCTCAATTCTTGCAATTGGAACACCATACTGAATTATGTGCTGCGCTGTTTGAACTGCCATTTCTAATGAAGGAAAATGACATACAGCACTCATTATACTTTCAGGTATTGGTGACAGTCTTAACTGGACTTCAGTAATTATCCCTAGCGTTCCCTCTGATCCAATAAAGAGATTTGTTAAATTATAGCCAGCTGAGGTTTTTTTTGTTCTGCTTCCAGTATTTATAATGTCGCCATTTGGTAATACGACGGTCAGACCAGATATTACAGTTTTCATAGTGCCATATTTAACAGCCATAGTTCCTGAAGCTGAAGTTGATGCCATACCGCCTATTGCAGCATTGGCTCCTGGATCAATTGGAAAAAAAACTCCATCCTCTCTTAAGTAATCATTTAATTGTTCTCTTGTTACGCACGCTTGAACCCTACAATCAAAATCTTCAACATTAACGCTTAAAACTTTATTCATTTTTTCAAGACTAATTGTAATTCCGTTTTCATTTCCAACAACATTTCCTTCTAAAGAAGTTCCTGTACCAAATGGAACTACTGGAATTTTATGATCATTACATATACTTAATATTTTAGAGACTTCTTCATTAGTTTCTGGAAAAACTACT
>NHLU01000001.1 GCA_002169255.1 Candidatus Pelagibacter sp. TMED275 | reverse complement strand
TTGGGCAATGATCGATTTTGAAAATACCAGTCTTGCACTGGTCATTCCAGAGCAACATCCTTTTCATTTTGCTATTGAATCTGATGAGGCATCCTCTTATGGAGAATTAACAAAACACCGAGATGGTACCGCTTCAGTTTACATTAAAGATATTGATGGAAATAATATTGAGATGATAAAACTCTCCGATAATGAATGATTATCTAATTTTTGGCTCAACAGGTCTTACAGGCGGGTATCTTCTGAATGAGGTTAAGAATAGAAACCAAAAATATCACTTATTCACTAGAAAATTTCTAAAAAACGAGTCAGTAGAAGATCAAACTCTTTTTGATTCAGAAAATCTTCCGGATTTACCAAATGCTAAATGCCTGGTTATTTGCATCGGTTATCCCTTGAATTTCTTAGAGCTGATTTATATGAAACTAAATGTAAAAAAGGAATTTAAGAGAATAGATTTGGATCTAGTTGTTGAGATCTGTAAAAAGGCTTCTAAAACAGGCATTTCGAATGTTCTTATAATTTCGGCTGTTGGAGCAAAGAGCTCTTCACTAAATTACTATCTAAAAATTAAAGGAATGATGGAAGATGAAGTAAAATCCATCGGATTTAATTCAATTTTTTTTGCAAGACCAGGGCACCTTTTGGGTCCTCGAGATAAAAGCAGGGTGGATCTCTTTGTTAGGCTGATTGAATTTCTTGGTAATCTTTTTTTACCTTTTTATATTGGCATCTTTAGGAAATTTAAAAATATAGCAGCTCAAGAAGTTGCCGAAGAACTTCTCAATTCTTACGAATCTAATATAAGTACCTCTGAAATAATTATTCATGAACAAAAGTGACATATCAAGAATTATAGAAATGGCATGGGAAGATAGAACTCCTTTTGATGCTATCTATGATGCCTATGGATTAAGTGAAAAAGAAGTTAAAGGTCTAATGAAAGCTCAACTTAAACTTTCTTCATACAAGCTTTGGAGAAAGAGGGTGACTGGAAGAAAGACTAAACATATTATAAAAAGAAATTTTACCTTCGGTAGGCATAAATCTCCTAATAAGAGATAAAAAAAGATGTGTTTATAAGATTAAGTAAATTCATTTTATATAGTATTTAATTCTCTTCTCCTTCCAAAATTCTATTCAATTATTATAAAAGTAAGAGATCTAAATGTATTTTAGTGATATAAATAATCGCTATGCGCTCTCTTACTGCCAAAATTTTTTTGAGTTTTTTCCTATTCTTGAGCATCGACATCTATTCAGAAGAAGCTATAACTTGGGGAGGTTACACTATAAGTGCTAAATCAAAGGATAAAGATTTATTTCCTAATTTTAATGCACTGAAGGAAAAAATGGCTCCTATGCAATATCAACTTGTTGAAGCCATGGACAAACCATATTTATTGTCACCTAGAGGACTAGCTTCAACAGGTCAGACTAAGAGTATAGTTGTTGCTTTTGATAAAGAGCGAATAACTGGCGGAAAGTTAGGTGATGTTTGTCTTTGGCAATACACAATAACTGCACAAGTAATTCTATTTGAACTCGAAGGAATGAATGTTCTACAAACTCATCCTGTAGGAAGAAGCAGGAATTACGTTGAACAAGATGTTTCTAGCTGCACTACAGAAAAAAGAGATAAAGAAAGAGACAGATTTAGATTTTGTCAGATATTTCTGGGACTTGAAACAGATGAGAATTATTCAAAAGCGGAAGTACAAAATAACTGTAACAATATAACTCTTATAAATTCAGGCAATGGTTTAATGAAAGAAATAGGTCACGTTGTATCCAACCTTGGAATATCTGAAAAGAAAAATATTAGATTTGCAGGTATAGGAAATATTTCTATAACCGATAGAGCTAGAGCAATATTGTCAGGTAAGGAAGATTTTATATCTCATCCTTTTTTTACTAATGAAAGTGGTTTTGATGAACAAAGTTATAAGGACTGGATTTCACAATATATTGCAAAAACTATATCTTCAACTCTTAGTGTTCCTCTAGTAGTTCCCTTTGCCGGCTCTGTGGGAGGCAAGGTACAACTTAAATATTCTGATGGAACTGCCATTGACTTAACTTTACCTGAATTAGATTATTCGTTTGATATTGCTATAAGAGGATTTGCTAAATCTTTGATGGATGAAACGCCTAAAAGGGAAGCCTGGGTGTACGGTTCATATATAACTATGGATTTTGGTGGCTTAATTTCCAAACAAAGTTCAAAGGTTAAAAATGGTTATGTTTTAGAAACTGTAAAAGGAGACTTTATAAACGATTGGAGAGAATTTGATAATTCTATAAAAGAATTAGTTAAAGAGTATGCTAAGCAAATAGAGAAAACCGAAAGAAAATGGATCCCTCAGCAAACCAATATGAAATACAAGGAAGGAAAAAGGTATTTTGAATACATTAAGGAAACACTAGAACAAGTCAAATAATTAAGATTAAATAGAAATAAAGAGAAAAAATTATGAAGTTATTACCCCTTTTTATAGCAATGCTTTTAATGCCTTTTTCAATAAATTCTGCAACTACCTATTCAACCGGTGTTGGCACAGTCGAGTTTAATGGAAAATGTAAAGATAATAGGCCAAGGAGCAAAGATGATCATTTTAAGGCCATTGAAAAAGCAAAAAAGGCGGCTTGGGATAAATATACTGGCAAGTTTAGTGCGGAAAAGATGAGCAACTACATGGCTAACAGCAGAAGCTTTGTTTCAGAGCTTGATAAGTATATAACTGAATATGCCATTTTAGAGACTGATTGTTCTAAAAGCAGAAGAGTTTATACAGTAGCCATTAAAGCTTCAATCAACTCCACTATGGTGGATGTAACTTTAGCACAATATAACAGTTCAACAGGAGCCTCTTCAGCACTAAAAGGTAAAAGAGTTGCCTATTACATAGTTGCCAGAAAAGTATCCTCAGCTAAAAGCTTTGATACTAAAAACACAACACAAAGCGAAAAGATTACAATGATTGATTCAGATGAAAGTAACTATTCTGATGACACTTCTGTTAGTTTCTCTGGGCAAACAACTGAGAGATCAAAAATCACTACAGGTGGCAGTGCTGTAAAGAAATCTGAACAGCGAGAATATCTTCTAAGTGATAATCAGGCCGGAGTTGATAATGCTATCGCTAATTCTTTAAAAAGAATACAAACTAGACCTATGTTAGGTGCATCTATTGATACTAGAACTGGAAATGATGAACTCTTTGATACTATCAGGCAAGAGTTTATAGGAAATACTAGCAATGGAGAGTCAAATATATCCAGTAACTCTTTCGTTACATTAGTAGCAGGATTTGATCATCCAGCAATCTCTGGAAGGGTAGAACATTTTTTGCTTGGTACTATGGATGCAGGGCCTCCCAGAATTGACCCTGACACTGGACTTACCGCTGTAGATGTTTACATTAACGCACAGTTAGTTTGGGTTGATGATGGATTTGAAGAAATACTTGCGTTTGTTGGGCCAATTGCAAGGACAGGTTTGGGGGCTGATGAGAGACTGGCTGAAAATCAAGCATTAAATTTAGCTGCAGATATGGCCATAGATGAATTAATTAATAAAATTTAGAAACAGGAGAAAGCATGAAAATTATAAATATCAAATTATTTACTTTTATTACAACATTTTTATTTTCATTTTCGATTATGAGTGTTGCGTTACCAGAAATTCCAAAATTACCTGGCTTTGGAGGTGGTTCAGATGATAGTCCTGCTGTTGATTTGCCATCGGCACAAGCAAATCTTGAAGCAACAATACGAGAGGCCCTAGCTAATTTGAATAAAGCCGAATCACATTTTCAAAAAGCTCTAGGAAATTCCGAAGCGGCAGCTGCAGCTGAGAGTCGAGCTGATACACTTTCTTCAGATGGTGATGTTGATTTAAATTCAGCCTTGGAGAGTACTGCCAGTGCAAGAAAAGCTGGGGCTGAGGCAGAATCTAAAGCAGGAGAATTGAGTGTTGAAGCAAAACAAGAATATGTAAAAGGGCTCTTGCCATATGCACAAGGCGTCGCTCTAACTGTGAAAGTTTCAGACCAAGCAAAATCTTGGATCGATGCTGCTCAAGGTGAAATGAAATCTTTAAGAAATCCAATGAAACTTAATAGCTTAAGGAAGTCGTTAGCTGGAGGTATGAAAATAGCTAAAGCAATACCTGATTTCTTAAAAACTCTAGGTACGTCATCTAAAGGCGTGTTTTCATTTGCTAAGTCTCAGAAAATGGATACTTCTAACGCAGAAAAAGAAATGCCAGCCGATGAATTCTAATGATCAACATTAGGATCAAACTTTTAACTTTACTCTTTTGTGGATTTATATCTGCTCAGCATGTTGTTGGATCAGGCTTAGAGTATGTAAAAATCGAAACAGAAAGTACTGGAGTATCAGTTAAAGAAGCAATTGATTCAGCTCTGGTACAAGCAATTGAGAGAGTTAATGGTAAAAGTATGGAGAGCTCTTCTTTTCTGAAAACTATAGAAATATCAGAGCAAAAAAATAATGATTCAAATTATTTTTCTTCACAAGAATATCAAGATGAGATTCAATCTAAGTCGAAAGGTCAAATAAAGAGTTATGATATTTTATCTAAAAATAAAATGTCTGACTCTTCCCTTTGGATGGTAAGAGTCAGCGCAGTTATTGCTAAGTATAAAGTTTCAAAATCTGCTAAAAGAAAGAGGATAGCTGTTCTTCCATTTCAAGCTAGGGGAGATTGCTGCATGATGATGGGAGCAGAAACTAATCCTACTTTTGCTGCTCAAGAACTTTCTAGAGGTTTATCCAACTCCTTGGTTCAATCAAGAAAATTCACTGTACTAGATAGAGATTATATTCAAGAAAGAAGTTCAGAGAAAAAAATGCTATCCGGAGATGTCCCTTCACAAGAATTAGCTAAATTAGGCCAAGAACTTTTTTCGGATTATATTTTAGTTGGAACAATAACTACTGCTCAGACTAAAGAAGTAGTTAGAAGTATGAGAACTAATAATATGACTTTTCAAGAAATTCGGGGCGTGGTTCAGGTATCTTATAGAATAATTGATGTGCCTACTTCGCAAGTTAAATTTTCAAGTAATGCAACTGTAAATATTTCTAATTCTGAACTCAAAAAAATAGGAATTACAAATCAAAATTCTCCTACTGAAATAATGTACTCAACATTAAATCTCGGATCAAAAAAGATAGGTGAAACAATCCTTAACGCAATTTTTCCAATATTGGTTGAATCTATAAAAGGGAATGTTGTTATTCTAGGTCAAGGGGGAGAGTCTATTTCAAGAGGTCAACAAATGCAGTTGATTTTGCGAGGAGATAAGATAATAGATAGCTATACAAAGGAAAGTTTAGGAAGGTCTGAAGAGGTTATTGGTATGATAAAGATAACTTCTGTCACGTCTAAACAAGCCTATGGAAACATAATAAATACAACAAAAGACAACCTAGAAGAACTTTTTAAACCAAAAATGATGTTAGTTCGACCTTTAACTGATGAATTTAACAAAGAACAACAAAAGATTAATATTGAGAAAAAGAGATCTGAACAAAAGAAAAAATTTGATGAAGATTGGTAAAATTAACAAAAATACTATGAAAAAATTACTTATATTATTAGCACTTCCTTGTAGTTTATATGCGATGGAGGTTTTTGAAGAAGAATTTCCTGATGGAGAAATACAAGAGGAATACTCTTTAGATGGGCAAGCATGTTTTGACTATATAGATGGTAAGGGATGGTCCGAGGGAGAAAATACCAGAAAGGGTAAATCTTTTTATGTAGGTGTAGGAATAGGTTCTTCTGGAGCTAGTATGCAGCAATTTTCATATATTGATAGTATTCAAAATGCATTTATTAGGGCTCAAATGAATGCGAAAACGGATATGGCAGAAAATCAAGCTAAGCAAATTACCAGTGAAATCTCTAATGAATTCGTTCAATCCTTCAAGGAAGGTATCAAACCAGTAGATGTTGTAACCAATAATGATCTAGAAGCTCAGAACTATGAAGATTTATCCGTTTATCAAAAGATGAAATTATTAATTCATCAAAAATTAGATGAATCAATCTCATCAGAAAATAAAGATAAAGTTGGTGAAGACGAGCGTGAGTTACAACAGGAGATTGATGATATTTTAAGTCAAAATGTATTTCGTGATTCTATAGAGGCAACTGCTTCTTCAAACATAAGAGGAATGAAAGTTGTTTACTCTAATTTAAGTGCTAAACCTAATTCCAATAAGACAAATGTCTGTAATGTGGTTGTTTGGTCAGAGAACTTTGTTAAATATGCCGATGCCATGACTACAGGTAATTTTAAAGTATTAAGTAATCCTAAGAAAAAAAAGAAACCACTTAAAGATCAGGTAAAAAAAGGAGAGGCTTTAATGGTAACTTTTGGAACCTTTATGGACAGGGATGAAAATGGTGATATGTCTATTCTAAGTTATGCTCAGTCTGGAATTAAATCTAGTACCTCCAATTCACAACAAGCTGCTATAAGAACTGCAAAACTAAAGGCAGAGAGGGCAATAATCCAGTTCAGGAGTGAAAATGTTGAAGTTCAAGAAAAAATAGATAATTTTGAAGTTACAACAGAAAAAGCTAATGGAATGATTGATACATATACTGAAGAAAATATAGATAGAAGGCAGAGAGCTTCAGCTAATGGTACATTACAAGGATCAAAAGTTATACATAGGTGGGTACAAAGACATCCTGTAACCTCTAGACCAGTTGCAGGAGTTGTAGTGTCCTGGAGTCCTTCAGATGCAAATTTTGCAAAAAGTATGAAGGAAACTTTAGAAAAAGAACCTGATGCTTCTGGATCAAGTACTGAATACCAAGTCATTCAACCTCAAGAATATGATTCTGGATCTTCTAGTGGCGATGATGAAGACGATTTTTAGCTTATTAATTCTAATTTTAAGTTTTTCCCTATTTTCGCAAGAATTATTTAGTACAAAGTTTAGGATCAAGAACGAAGGACAGAATTTTTTTAAATTAGATGCTCAAGCAGCTTCTCTATCAAATAAAATAATAAGAAATAATGCATTTCTTTCATTTATTTCACCTGAAGAGGTCAATAAAGACTTCAAGAGTTGCTGGAAAAAATTTATATTAAACAGAAGTGTCAAAATTGAAATTAAGAAAAGTAAATATAAACAAATTGCTATAAACAATGAATATTTTATATATCAAACAACCTTCAATCCAAAGGATGTCAATATAATTAATGTATCTTTAAATCAATTTATAAAATTTTGTAATATCAACTAAAGTCTTTTAGCATTTTTCTTAATTCAAGTTGATGCTGTTCTTCTTCTCCGATCAAGCCTCTAGTGTACTCTTCTAAATATACTGATTTACCCTCTACTATTGTTAATAGCTCTTTATAGAGGTTGAGAGCATGTAATTCGTGCCCAAGACTTTCTTCCAGGATACCTTGTATAGAGTGATCATTTGTCTCCTCAATTTTTGCTATTTTTTGGCTGGGATGTCCGTCTAGACCAGTTAGTAATTCTCCAGCCTGTTGAGCATGCATCAGGGATTCATTGGCTTGCTCTTTTAAAAATTCAACTATAGGCAATCTATAGGGTCCCGTAACCATTAAGGCAGAGTGAGTATATCTGACAACTCCAGCTAACTCATACTCTATTATTTTGTTTAATATAGTATTAACTTCTTTTGTATTCATAATTTAAATTTAACAGATAATTTCTGTAAATTAGCCAATGGAAATGGTTTTGATTTTGATAATCATTCTGATTTAGCAAAGTCAAATAAGACTTAAAGAAAATGCAGGTAAAAAGAAGTAAACTTATAGCCTTAATTTTTTGGTAATATCATATAAATTGTATTAAATTATTATAAAAGTTAACTAAAAAGGGGAGTTTTTATGTTTAATCTCAGATATTTTCCGCTAATTATCTCATTATCTTTTACTGTGCCGATTTACGCTGAAGACGTAGAAGAAATAGTTGTTACAGCATTAAAGAGAAGCTCTACTGTAGTAGATACACCTGCTGCTATTACAGCTATAAGTTCGACAGAAATAGAGGACAAGGGCATAACTAATATGCATGATCTAAAACATTTAGTTCCTAGCATGAATTTTACTAATGTTCTGGGAGCTCAGAACATAACGATAAGAGGAATTGGACAGTTTAATGGTAACCCAGGCGTGTCGGTAAGCACTGATGGTATTTTTCAATCCAGAGCACATTCATCACAGCTGGGTGAAATGGATCTTGAGAGGGTAGAAGTATTGAGAGGCCCACAAGGTACACTCTATGGAAGAAATTCAATTGGAGGAGTCGTAAATCTTATTACAAAAAATCCTACTCAAGATACGGATGGTTATGTCAAATTAGGTTATGGAGAATATGACATTACTACTGCTGAAGCAGCCTTTGGTGGTGGAATTTCTGACAATACCAGCTTTAGATTGGTAGTACATGGAACTGAGCAAGGTGAAGGTTTTTATGATTGTCTTAATGCTGGATGTGGAGAGCAAGGGTATACAGATAAGCAAGCATTTCGATTAAAAATAAAATCAGATCTAAGTGATACGGTTTCTGCAGACCTTATGGTTGCTTCTGTTGAAACAGAAGGTACACCAGATCTCTACGGGTGGTTGACGGATAATAGAGAATTGGCTGCGGCTTTTGGCTTTCCTCAAATTGCAGCTGAACCAATATCTTTAAAACCTCATGAAATCTATCAAACACCAACTTCTGAATCAGTGAATGGTACCAATATGACAGATAGAGAATACGATGTTACATCTTTAACTCTAAAAATAGATACTGAACTTGGCACATTAACTTCAATAACAGCAAAACAAAGCTTTGATGATCAGTTTAATTTAGACCGAGATGGTTCGGCTGGTGTATATCTAGATACATTTGATATATCCGAGACAGAAACTTTCACTCAAGAAATTAATTTAAATATTGAAAGAGATACAATGAGCCTTGTATTTGGTCTTTTTTACATGGATGACGAAACGTCAAGACATACTCACTTTGATAATCCTCAACCTATATTAGGTTTTCCTGTCCCTAGTATGTTTGATTTTAAACATGACAAGATGGACACAGAATCTGAAGCATATTTTGCAGATGGCACATTCGATCTAAGTGATACAACTAGATTAAGTTTAGGAGTAAGAAGAACAACAGATGAATTTACCAGCAAACAAGATAATTTTATATCTATCCTAATGCCTATGCCTGTTATTGCGGCTCAAACTTGTGATAGAGAAGTTGTTACAGAATATTCTTCTACTACTTCTAGGGCAGTAATACAGCATGACCTGTCTTCAGATAGTAATGTTTACGCATCTCTCAGTGAAGGCTACAAAGCTGGTGGTTATGCCACTTATGAGTGTACCGAACCGTATGATCCAGAAGAAGTAACTTCTCTAGAGTTTGGATTTAAAGGCTCTCTTAGTGAAAATACTAGTTTGAATGCTTCTTTATTCAGATATGACTACACAGATTTTCAAGTTTTGCAGGTTGTTGGAATACAAACGGTAACAAGAAATGCTGGTGACGCAACTGTAAATGGATTAGAAATTGAAGCGCTATCAAATGTTAATGACTCTCTTAGTATAAATTATGGTCTGACCCTTTTAGATGCAACTTATGGAGAATTCCTGAACACAAACGGTATACAGCCACAATTAGGAGAGCAGCAATTAGACGGTAACTATTTAACTAATGCCCCTAAAGTTTCTATCAACTTGGGACTAAACTATACAAGTCCTATGGCATCAGGTGCTTCATTAACTTATCGTGCGAATGCTTCTTATAAATCAAGAATTTATTTCTCAGAGTTTAATGAGTACTCACAAGATGCGTACACTATTGTTGATTTAAATTTAATATGGGAAAGTGCCGATGAAACTATGAGATCTAGATTCTTTATAAAGAATGCTACTGATGAAGATTATATTTCGGGATATTTATCTTCTGCTACTGGTGGAGGTCGTTTTGGTCAGTGGGGTTATCCACGAACAGCAGGAATTGAAATACAAAGAAATTTTTAATTTCCTTTTTCATGGTTTTAATCTTTAGGTAAAAGTAGATGGATATACAAGGTAAATTTGACGAAAAATTTAAATCGATAGTAGATTGCTACGAAAATCAATTTGAACTCAACTTAGATATTGGCTCTTCATTAGCAATTGCATATCACGGCGAAGTGGTTGTTGATATCTGGGCTGGTACTAGAGATAAAGCTCAGTCACTTCCGTGGGAAGAAGATACTATCGTTAATGTGTTTTCGAGTACAAAAAATGCAACTTCTCTAGCTGCATATGTGCTCGCTGATCGT
>NHLU01000010.1 GCA_002169255.1 Candidatus Pelagibacter sp. TMED275 | reverse complement strand
CTCAAGATGATGCACATATTTTTTGTACAGAAGATCAAATTACTCAAGAGTCTTTAACAGTTACAAATTTGATTTTAGAAATTTACAAAGAGCTTGGATTTGAAAAGGTTTTATTAAAGTACTCAGATAGACCAGAGGTAAGAGTTGGAGATGACATTGTTTGGGATAAAGCTGAAGATGCTCTTTTAAAAGCTATTAAAGAAACAAAACTTGAATACACAATCAATAAAGGTGAGGGTGCTTTTTATGGTCCAAAAATTGAATTTGTTTTAAGAGATGCAATTGGAAGAGACTGGCAGTGTGGAACCTTGCAAGTAGACTTGAATTTGCCAAATAGACTTGGGGCTACATTCGTTGATAAAGACGGAACTAAAAAAGTCCCTGTAATGATCCATAGAGCTTTATTTGGTTCACTGGAAAGATTTATTGGAATATTAATCGAGCATTATGCAGGTAAATTACCTTTTTGGATCTCTCCACTGCAAGCAGTTATTATTCCAATTTCAGATGAATTTGATGACTATGCAAAAAGAATTTTTAAACAAGTGAGTATTTCTGGAATAAATTGTGAGATAGATTTAAAAAATCACAACTTAAATTATAAAATAAGAGAGCATTCACTATCTAAAGTTCCTTTATTGCTGATATGTGGAAAAAAAGAAGTTGACAGTGATACCATAACTATAAGACAATTAGATTCTAAAAAACAAGAAAATATGAAAACAGAAGATTTTATAAAAAATTATTCATCTCTGAATAAAGCCCCATTATAATTAGTGCCAGAATTAAAAAAAAACTATTTTCAAAGAAGATCAAAGCCAAGAGGACCTCGATCTAACCATAGAATTAATTCTCCAGAGGTTCAGGTAATTTCAAGTAATGGAGAAAATCTTGGTATAATCACTACTAACAAGGCAATCTCTATGGCAAAAGATGAAGGTCTTGACTTGATTGAAATTGCACCTAATGCAAGCCCACCCGTATGTAAAATTATAGATATGGGTAAATATAAATATGATGCACAAAAAAAAGCGAATAAAGCAAAAAAAAAGCAAAAAAAAATTGAACTTAAAGAGATTAAATTAAGACCAGTTACAGAAACTCATGACTATAACTTTAAGTTAAAAAATGCATTAAAATTTCTATCAAAGGGAGATAAAGTAAAGTTTACAATCAGGTTTAAAGGTAGAGAGTTACAACATTCAAACCTAGGGCATGAACTTATGAGTAAAATAAAAGAAGACACAGTTTCCCACGGCAAAGTTGAATTGAACCCTAAATTTGATGGCAAACAAATAATTATGGTAATTCAACCATTATAAATATATTAGTTGTCAAATATAGACTTTATTTGTATAACCCCTTGAAATCATGCCAAAATTAAAAACAAAAAGTTCTGCAAAAAAAAGATTTAAAATAACTGCCAAAGGAAAGGTTGTTATGGCGCAAGCTGGCAAAAGACATGGAATGATTAAAAGAACTAATCGACAAATAAGAAATCAACGAGGCACAACTACAATGTCTAAACAAGATGGAAAAATTGTAAAGTCGTATATGCCTTACAATTTGAGAGGATAAAATGGCTAGAGTAAAAAGAGGGGTCACTAGTAGAGCAAAACATAAAAAAGTATTTAAAGCAGTAAAAGGTCAATGGGGCAGAAGAAAAAATACAATTAGGGTAGCTAGACAAGCAATGGAAAAGGCTATGCAGTATGCTTATAGAGATAGAAGAAATAAGAAAAGAGAATTTAAGTCATTATGGGTTCAGAGAATAAATGCAGGAGTCAGACTAGAAGGTCTAACATACTCAAAATTCATAAATGGATTAAATAAATCTGGTATTAAAATTGATAGAAAAATTCTAGCAGAAATAGCATACGAAAACCCAAATGCATTTAAAACAATAGTAAAAAAAGCACAAGCAGCTATTAATTAATCTTCACTATTGTTTTTCTTAAGTTAAGAAATAATCTAGAAGAATGTCTGATATTAAAAAAATCAAAAACCAATATTTAGAAAAACTAAATAGAGAATTAAATATTGATAGTATTAATCAAATAAAAACAGAATTGTTTGGAAAAAATGGATCTTTATCCAATGAATTTAAAAAACTTGGATCTGTACCGGCTGAGCATAGAAAGCAATTTGCAGCTGATTTAAACCTTGTAAAAGAAGAACTTCAAGAAAAAATATCACAAAAATTTCAAGAAATTGAGACAAAAGAAATTAATGACAAACTCAAAAATGAAAAAGTTGATGTGACATTACCTGAAAGAAGTTTTGAACAAGGAAAAATTCACCCTGTATCACAGGTCATCGACGAAATTTCATCAATTTTTTCTGAGATTGGGTTTAGTGTTGAGGAAGGACCTGATGTAGAGAATGAATATAACAATTTTACTGCACTAAATACTCCTGACAACCATCCGGCAAGAGATATGCATGATACTTTTTATTTAGATGACAAAAAAGAATTGCTTCTTAGAACGCACACATCTCCTGTTCAAGTTAGAACTATGTTAAAAGGAAAACCTCCATTTAAAATTATAGCACCTGGAAGAACCTATAGATCAGATAGTGATCAAACTCACGCACCTATGTTTCATCAAGTCGAAGGTTTACATATAGATAAAAATATAAATATGGGACACTTAAAAGGTTGTTTAAATCATTTCATAAAAGAATTTTTTGAAGTCAATAAAATAAAAATGAGATTTAGACCTAGTCATTTTCCGTTCACAGAACCTTCAGCTGAAGTAGATATTGGTTATGAAATTAAAGATGGAAAAATTGTTATTGGCGAAGGAGATAAATGGTTAGAAATACTAGGCTGTGGAATGGTACATCCTAACGTTCTTAAAAATGTTAAAGTTGATGTAAATAAATTTCAAGGTTATGCATTTGGTATTGGTATTGATAGACTTGGAATGTTGAAGTATGGCATTAATGATTTAAGAGCTTTTTTTGAAACAGACTACAGGTGGATAAACCATTATGGTTTCGATCCTCTTGATGTTCCATCAAATTATAGGGGTCTAAGCAGATGAAATTCACAATTGATTGGCTAAAAGATCATTTAGATACAAAATTTAAAGATTCACAGTTAATTGAAAAATTAACAGATATTGGTCTTGAAGTTGAGAGTTTTCAAAGCAGTAATCTTGATACTAATAATTTTATAATTGCAAAAATTTTAAGTACAGAACAACACCCTAATGCAGATAGATTAAAAATTTGCAATGTGGATATTGGTGAAGAAAATACAGTCAAAGTAGTCTGTGGTGCTCCAAACGCAAGAAAAAATCTTCTGACTGTTTATGCTAGTCCTGGGTCAATAATTCCAAAAAATCAAATGAAACTTTCTGTAAGCAAAATAAGAGGCATTACCTCTTATGGAATGTTATGTTCAGAGTCTGAACTAAATATATCAAAAGAAAAGGATGGTATTACTGAACTTCCAGAAAAAAAATATTTGAATACTGTTGGAAAAAAATTTTTTAAAAATAGTAACCCAAAAGTAGTAGATTTATCTGTAACACCTAACCGACCAGATTGTCTTGGAGTTAGAGGTATAGCTAGAGACTTAGCGGCATCAGGGGCTGGGAAATTTAAGGAAAATATAATAAAAAAATTAAAATTCAAAGATACCAAAAAATTTAAAGTAACTATAAAAAAACATAAAATTCAAGGATGTACAATATTTGGAAGCTCTTTGATTAGAGGAGTAACAAACAAAGAAAGCCCTAAATGGCTTAAAGATAAAATTTTATCCCTGGGTCAAAAACCGATATCAGCAATAGTTGACATAACTAATTATGTGATGTTTGATTTAAACAGACCTTTGCACGCTTATGATTTAGATAAAGTAGACAGAGAAATAATTGTAAGAAACTCAACAGCCGGGGAAAGTTTCAAAGCACTTGACAACAAAGAATATAAGCTAGAAGAAGAAATGTGCGTAATAGCTGATCGGTCAGGAATATTGGGTCTAGGAGGTATAATCGGTGGAACACGTACAGGAACTGAATTAAATACAAAAAATATACTTTTAGAGTCAGCATATTTTGATCCTAGATCAATAAGAAAAACATCTAAAAGATTAAATATAGAGACAGATGCAAAATTTAGATTTGAAAGAGGTATAGATCCAGAGTCAATTGAAGAAGGATTGAAAAAAGCAACACATTTAATAACAAAAATTTGTGGGGGAGATGTTAGTAGATTCGATATCCAAAAAATTAAAATTAATAAAAAAAATCAAATTAATTTTAAGACTTCTTTATTTGAAAGAATAACAGGTTTTAAAGTAAGTGATAGGGAAATAGTAAAAATTTTAAATGAAATTGGTTTTGAAGTTAAAATTATAAAAGGTTTTTTGAAATTATCAATTCCTACTTGGAGACCAGATATTGCTCAACCAATAGATATTGTAGAGGAAATTGTAAGAATAAAAGGATTTAAAAATATTAAGACAATAGAACCAGAAAAAAATAGAACAAAACCTACTTTAAATAAGCAGCAAAAACTTTTTCACTTCATGCAAAGATCAGTGGCCTCCAAGGGATATTATGAAACTGTCACTTGGTCATTTACAGACTCTAAAATAAATAAACTATTTAAAGAAGACAAAAAAGAAGTGCCAATTATCAATCCTATTAGTTCAGATTTAAATGTTTTAAGAAATTCAATTTTTTCAAATCTAACTTTTTATACAAAAAAAAACTTAGACAGAGGACTTAAAGATATATCTTTATTTGAAATAGGGCCAATATTTTTAGGAAATAAGCCAGGAGAACAACTGACAGTAGTTGGAGGTTTGAAATCTGGAAAAATTTCAAGATTAAATTGGAACGAAAAAGATAGATTAGTTGACGTTTTTGATGCAAAAAAAGATGTAATGCAAACTCTAATCGAGGTTGGATTTAATAGAAATAAAATTTTTATAAACGATAAAACTCCTGCTTATTATCACCCAGGAAAATCTGGATCGATATATTTGAACAAAGAGGATGATCAGCCAGTTGCACTATTTGGAGAGATACACCCAAATATTTTAAAAAAATTAGATATCAAAACTGAATCTCTGGTAGGATTTGAAATTTATTTAGATTTTATTAAAGATACTAAGAAAAAATTAAAAGATCAAAAGCCTCAATACAAACAGTCTGACTTTCAAAAATCAGAGAGGGATTTTGCTTTTGTTTTAGACAAAAATTTTAAAGTTCAGGAGTTAGTAAAAATTATCACAACAATTGATAAACAACTTATCAAATCTGTTAAAGTCTTTGATGTCTATGAAGGTGAAAATATTCCTTCAGATAAAAAATCTATTGCATTAAATGTAACAATTCAATCATTTGATAAAACATTAAATGAGAATGACCTTGAAAATATAAATAATTTAATTATTTCAACTGTAGAGTCAAAATCTAGCGCAAAGATAAGATCTTAAATGAGCTCTAGCATAGATAATATAAGAAACTTTGCAATTATTGCACACATAGATCATGGAAAATCTACAATTGCAGACCGAATAATTCATAAGTGTGGAGGATTAACAGACAGAGAGATGAAAGCTCAAGTTCTAGACTCAATGGATATTGAGAGAGAAAGAGGCATTACAATTAAAGCCCAAACTGTGAAATTAAATTATACAGCAAAAGATGGAAAAAAATATTTATTAAATATAATTGATACACCTGGTCATGTGGACTTTAGTTATGAGGTAAGTAGATCTCTTTATGCATGCGAAGGATCAATTCTTATTGTAGATAGCACACAAGGTGTAGAGGCCCAAACTTTGGCAAATGTATATCAAGCTCTAGATATTAATCATGAGATAATACCTGTATTAAATAAAATTGATCTTCCAGCATCTGATTTAGATAGAACAAATAAACAAATAGAAGAAGTTATAGGAATTGATACCTCTAGCGCTGTGCCTTGCTCAGGAAAAACTGGAGAAGGAATAGAGGAGATATTAGAACAAATTATACAGATACTCCCAGGCCCCAAAGGTATGAAAGATGAAAAACTAAAATGTTTATTAGTTGATAGTTGGTATGACACTTATTTAGGAGTAGTAATTTTGGTCAGAGTAATTGATGGCAAGATATCAAAAAATATGAAAATTAAAATGATGTCCACTAATCAGGATTATATAATAGAAAAAGTAGGTGTTTTTACACCCAAACCAAAAGACGTAGATGAATTAAATGCAGGGGAAATTGGGTTTATTACAACAGGAATTAAAGTCTTATCAGAAACTAAAGTAGGTGATACTATATGTGATGCCTCAAATCCGATAGCTGATGCTTTACCAGGTTTTAAACCTAGTAAACCAGTAGTATTTTGTGGTCTATTCCCCGTTGATAGCTCAGAATACCAAAAATTAAAAGATGGATTGGCAAAGTTAAAGTTAAATGACTCAAGTTTTTCATATGAAGCAGAATCATCCTCTGCACTTGGTCTAGGTTTTAGATGTGGTTTTCTAGGATTATTACACCTCGAAATAGTTACAGAAAGATTAGAGAGAGAATTTGATATAAATTTACTAACAACAACTCCTGGAGTTGTTTATAAAATTCATTTGAATACAGGTAAAGTTATTGATTTACAAAATCCATCAAGTTTACCAGATCCAACATTGATAAAAATGATTGAAGAGCCTTGGATAAAATCTACAATAATCACACCTGATGAATATCTTGGTTCGATAATAAAAATTTGTCAGGATAAAAGAGGCATTCAAACTAATCTTAGTTATTCAGGCAATAGGGCAGTTTTAAATTATGAGCTACCATTAAATGAAGTAGTATTTGATTTTAATGATAGATTAAAATCTATGACAAGTGGTTATGCAAGTTTTGATTATGAAATTATAGAACATAGGGAAGGAGATCTTGTAAAAATGAATATATTGGTCAACACAGAACCTGTTGACGCATTAGCCATGATGATTCATAAAAATTTTGCTCAAAATACTGGAAGAGAAGTTTGTGAAAAACTTAAAGACTTAATACCAAGACATAATTTTATGATTCCTGTTCAGGCAGCAATAGGAGGAAAAATTATTGCAAGAGAAACTATTAAGGGCTTTAAAAAAGATGTATTAACCAAAATTCATGGAGGTGGGGCCGTAGATAGAAAAAGAAAATTACTCGAAAAACAAAAAAAAGGTAAAGCAAGAGCAAAACAATTTGGAAAAGTTGAAATTCCTCAAGAAGCATTTATAGGCGTGTTGAAGATCAATAAAGAGAAATAATAATTATTGGAGAGGTGGCCGAGTGGTTGAAGGCGCACGCTTGGAAAGCGTGTATACGGGAAACCGTATCGAGGGTTCGAATCCCTCTCTCTCCGCCAGACGCATGAAAAAGGCCCTTTTTTTGTTAAAAATTAAAAGTACAAAATTTTTTATAAAAAGATCAAATTACTTAATAATACCAATATTAATTTAATGGCACATCTGTTCTCCATTTTATTTAATTTTTTAAAAATGATATAATTTTCTTTTCCAAAAAAATTAAATGATAAAAAAAAATACAAACAACTATCAAGCAGACTCTATTAAAGTCTTAAAAGGACTTGAAGCGGTACGCAAAAGACCTGGGATGTATATTGGTGATACAGATGATGGAACTGGTTTACATCATATGGTTTATGAAGTGGTAGATAATTCCATTGATGAAGCTTTAGCAGGACATTGCGAAAATATAGAAGTTAGTATTAATTCTGATGGGTCAGTAAGTGTTAAAGATGATGGAAGAGGCATACCGACAGATATTCATAAAGAAGAAAAAAAATCTGCAGCAGAAGTTATCATGACACAACTACACGCCGGAGGAAAATTTGATCACGATTCCTATAAAGTATCCGGTGGGTTGCATGGTGTTGGTGTTTCAGTTGTAAATGCACTTTCTGAAAATTTACAGCTAACAGTAAATAGAGATGGGAAAAAACATTTTATAGAATTTAAAGATGGAGACTCTTTAGCTCCACTTAAAGTTAAAGGCAATTCAAAAAATTCAGGTACTGAAATAAGATTTTTGCCTTCAAAAAAAATTTTTTCTTCTACAAAGTTTAGTTTTGCTACGATACAAAAAAGACTACGTGAGTTAGCTTTTTTAAACAAAGGAATTAAAATTATATTAAATGACTTAACTTTAAAAAAAATTAAAACTTTAGAATTTAAATTTGATGGAGGTATTACTGAATTTGTAGAATTTTTGGATGAAAAAAGAGATAAATTAAAAAATAAAAATGATAAAGATTTATTTAAAAAACCTATATATTTGGAAGGTCAAAAAAATAATATCGATGTTCAGTGTTCTTTAAAATGGAATTCAGGATATGGCGAAGATGTCTATCCTTACACTAACAACATTTATCAAAAAGATGGTGGAACCCATTTGCTAGGTTTTAGAAGCGCATTAACTAGAGTTATAAATAAATATGCAACTGAACAGAATTTGCAAAAAAAAAATAAAGTAGCTCTTTCTGGAGATGACGTCAAAGAAGGTTTAACATGCGTTCTATCCATAAAAATTCCTGATCCAAAATTTTCATCTCAAACGAAAGATAAGTTAGTTTCTTCAGAGGTAAGAAATATAGTTGAAACAATTGTAAATGAAAAATTATCGATTTGGTTTGATCAAAATCCATCTATTGCTAAGATTATTCTGACAAAAATTATACAAGCAGCAGTTGCTCGAGATGTAGCTAGAAAAGCCAGAGAAAATGTAAGAAGAAAAGGAGCTTTAGAATTAACTGGCTTACCAGGAAAACTTGCAGATTGCCAAAGTTCAAAACAAGATGGTACCGAATTGTTTATTGTAGAGGGAGACTCAGCCGGAGGTTCAGCAAAGCAAGGAAGAAACAGAGAAAATCAAGCAGTGCTTCCTTTAAGAGGTAAAATTTTAAATACATATGTTGATCTAAATGGCTCTAAAAAAAATGGCAATAATTCAGAATTAAGAACTAAAACACTATCTAAAATGATTTCATCTAATGAGATAGTTACATTAATAAATGCACTTGGATTAGACCCTAAGACTGAAGAGATAGAAATAAAAGATTTAAGATATGGAAAAATAATTATAATGACAGATGCAGATGTAGATGGATCTCACATTAGAGCTCTTCTTTTAACTTTTTTTAATAATGCACCATTTAATAAATTAATTGAAAATGGAAATATATATCTAGCTCAACCACCATTATTTAGAATCAACAAAGGATCAAAAGGTATTTATATTAAAGATGAAAATGAGCTCGAAAAATATATTTTAAAAAATACGAAAGATACAAAAAAGTTTAAAAAAGGTTCAAAAGAATTTAATAATTTTATAGAAAATGAAAAAGCCAATTTAAGTATTCAAAGATTTAAGGGTTTGGGTGAAATGAATCCAGATGAGCTTTGGAATACTACCCTTAATCCAGAAACTAGAAATTTATTACAAGTCCGGTATTCAAAAGATATTAAAAAAGATCAAGAAATTATACATACTTTGATGGGTAATGATGTTTCCTCTAGGAGAGATTTTATAGTATCAAATGCAATTAATGTTTCGAATTTAGACATTTAAAAGAATGAATTTTTTTGAAGATTCTAAATATTATTCACTTTATAAACCCACTTATGTAAATCTAAGATGGATTGCTATATTAGGACAATTGATAACAGTTTATGTTGTAAATTTTTATTTCAATTTTGAATTTAGTTTTTTACTGTCTAATATAGCAATTCTAATAGGAGTATTTTCGAATATTTATCTTCTTTTTTTTTATAAAGGTAGTTATCTATCAAATAAATTAGCTTTTTTTATATTAAACCTTGATATTTTTCAGTTAGGATTTTTATTATTTCTTACAGGAGGAGTGTCAAATCCTTTTGTTATTTTTTTAATTTTACCTTGTGTATTTTCATCATCTAATTTAGATATTAAAACCAATTTTTTGTTAGTTTCTGAGACAATACTTTTTATAATTTTTCTTACATTTTTTAATTATGATTTGCCGTGGCCTATAAGTGAAAGTTTTCTAGTGAGTGATTATTATTATTACTCAATACCTTTTTCTTTATTTGTGGCTCTAATTTTTTTAAATTACTTTGGTTTAAAATTTGGTGCAGAGGCAAGAATTAGAAAAGAAGCTTTAAATAAAATGGAGGAAATAATGGCAAAAGAACATGAATTATTATCTCTTGGTGGACAAGCCGCAGCAGCCGCACACTCTTTTGGAACTCCATTTTCAACAATAAAAATTATAGCTCAAGAGTTATTAGAACAATTTAAAGATGATGCAAATGTTAAAAAAGATTTAGAATTACTTGTCAGTCAAATTCAAAGATGTAATCAAATTTTGAAGAAACTTACTTTAAATCCAATAACAAAAGATGATTTTGTAATAAGAAATATCACCATCGAAAATTCAATTTCTGAAATAATAAAATCTTTTGAAGAAATATCTGAAAAAATTTTTATATTTAATTTTGATAAAGATGCATATCAAGAAAAAATAAATAACTCTGTTGAAATAATATATGGCCTTAGAAATTTCATTGGAAATGCAAATAAATACTCAAATGAAAAAATTTATATTACTTTAATTGGCGATATAAATTTTACTAAAGTTATCATTGAGGATGATGGAGAGGGGCTTAGTAATGAAATATTAAATAAAATTGGCCAACCTTATTTAAATAATATTAATAAAGAAAAGTCTGGCCTTGGTCTTGGAATATTTATTGGAAAAACGCTCTTAGAAAAAAACTTTGCTAATCTAAGATTTGACAACTCGAAGAAATATGGTGGTGCAAAAGTTGAGATAATATGGAAAAATTTAGATCTTAAAAAAATTTAATTTAGTATTTTACTTTTAAACAGATCGCTAAGCTCTTTAATCATAACATCACCAAGTTCTTGAACATCAGATATTTTAATTGCTTTTTTGTAATATCTCGATACATCATGCCCTATACCAATTGCTAAAACTTCAATATCACTTTTATCTTCGATAAATTTGACCACTTTTTTTAAATGTTTTTCTAAGTAATCACCTGAATTTACTGAAAGAGTAGAATCATCAACTGGTGCCCCATCAGATATTACCATCAATATTTTTCTTTCTTCCTGTCTTTTTTTTAGTCTGTTGTAAGCCCATGAAATTGCCTCTCCATCAATATTTTCTTTCAAAATACCTTCTTTCAACATGAGACCAAGATTTATCTTTGATTGCCTCCAAGGCGTATCCGCATTTTTATAAATAATATGTCTAAGGTCATTCAGTCTTCCTGGATTTTTTGGTTTTTTTGTTGTGTTCCAGTATTCTCTACTTTGTCCCCCTTTCCAATTCTTTGTTGTAAAACCAAGTATCTCAACCTTTACGGAGCATCTTTCTAGTGTTCTCGAAAGAATATCAGCGCACAATGCTGCAATCGTAATTGGCCTACCTCTCATTGAGCCAGAGTTATCAATTAATAGCGATACTACAGTATCCTTAAAGTCTTGATCCTTTTCTTTTTTGAAAGACAGAGAGTTATATGGGTCCATAATTACCCTTGTTAATTTCGCGCTATCAAGCAATCCTTCTTCTAAATCAAATTCCCAAGATCGATTTTGCTTAGCTAAAAGCTCCCTTTGAAGTTTGTTGGCAAGTTTTGTAATTATATCCTGAAAACTTATCAACTGTTGATCTAAATTTTTTCTAAGCTTCTTTATTTCCTCATAAGAATCTAATTTTTCAGCTTTTTCAGTTTGGTCAAATTTGTCAGTAAAAATTTTATATTCTTTATTAATGCTATCAAGTGTTATTTTCTGATTTACCTGTTCTACGTTTTGATCACTAGCATCTGATTCTAGCGAACTATCATCCATCCTAAACTCGTTCACATCATAACTACCATCAATTGATATTTGATCTTGATCTTCACTTGTTTTATTTTGCTCATCAGTTTCTTCATTTTGGTTATTGCTATTATTATTATCCTCTTCATTTTCTTTCGAGTCATTTTCATGCGTTTCGTCATTAGTATCCAAGAGATTCATTGACTCAATAATCTCTGAGAATTTTTTGTTGTAAATATCCTGATTTTCAATATTTTTACTAAAAAAATTTATGTGATCAGACATACATTTGTCGAAATCTTTTTCCCAATAACTTAAAACTTTTTCTGAGTAGTCATTCATTTTAGTTTTAAAAAATTTTTTCAACATATAGAATTCAAATGCTTGATCAACACTTACGTCATCTCGACTTTTAATCTGACTATTGTTGTCTTTCTTATTATCAAGATTTATTTGATAATTATCTTTGAAGTTTTTTTCTATACCCTTAAGCATGCTTGAACCAAGCATTTCATATCTTATTCTCTCAGATATTTCATAGAGAGATTTATAAGATGTATTTTTAGGCATGTTTTTTTGATAAATACTTTTATCAAAAAACTTCTTTTTTAATGCGGCAGAGTCCATCTCTGCTCTAGATTTGATAAAGTCGTTTTTGTCCTTAAGTTCGTCTAGCTTAACAAAATCAAAATTATTTGAAACGTCCTTCTTGTTCTTTTTTTTAAGCAAGATGTCATCAGATATAACCTTAGCAGTTGAGATTAATGCTTGCTTAAATTTTTCTTTTAGATTGTCTTCTTTGTTCATTTATATTTGAATATTAACCAAAGACTCTGGCAAATCCTCACCAAAACATCTTTGATAATATTCAGCAATTATATTTTTCTCAGCATCATCACATTTATTCAAAAAAGTTACTCTGAAAGAATAACCATTATCTTTGAATATTTGAGAATTTTCAGCCCAATGCAGAACAGTCCTTGGGCTCATTACTGTAGAGATGTCTCCAGCTATAAAACCTTTTCTTGTTAAAGCAGCAACTTTAATCATATTAGACACTTCTTCTTTACCTTTAGGGTTATTCAGATTTTTATTTTTTGCTAATATAATTTCCATTTCTTTATCTAAGCTTAAATAATTTAAGGTGGTAACAATATTCCATCTATCCATCTGACCTTGGTTTATTTGTTGAGTACCATGATATAGCCCAGTAGTATCACCTAGACCTACAGTGTTTGTGGTTGCAAATAATCTAAAATACTTGTTTTGTCTAATTACTTTATTTTTGTCTAATAATGTAAAACTTCCTTCTGCCTCTAGGATTCTTTGTATCACGAACATTACATCAGGCCTTCCTGCATCGTACTCATCAAAAACTAATGCAACTGGATTTTGTATTGACCAAGGTAAAATTCCCTCTTTGAATTCTGTTACTTGCTTATTATCTTTTAAAACTATTGCGTCTTTCCCAATTAAATCTATCCTGCTTACATGGCTATCTAAATTTACTCTTATGCAAGGCCAATTTAGTCTTGCTGCAATCTGTTCAATGTGTGTTGATTTTCCCGTTCCATGATAACCTTGAACAAGAACTCTCTTATTAAATAAAAAACCAGACAGAATTGCTAAAGTTGTGTCTCTATCAAATTTATACGTTTTATCTATTTCTGGGACATAATCATTTTTTTTTGAAAAGGCGTCAATTTCTAAATCAGAGTCTATTCCAAATACTTGCTTTGTTGAAACTTTTATATCTGGTTTAATATTTAAATTTAATGTCAATTTTTAACTCTATAAGTTTTTTTAAGCTGGGTATAGGCCAACGTAATTAGTTTAAGTTTTTCTTCATGTTTTTTATCACCTGCATTCATATCAGGGTGAAATATTTTGACAAGTTTTTTGAATTTAATCTTAATTTCCGTCCATTTTAATCCAACAGGAACACCTAATACTTGAAAAGATTTGATATCATTATGATCAAATATAAGTTTTTTTCTTTCTAGGCTATCTTTCTGAAATTTTATGTCATTTTTGTCATTCAGGACATTTTGCCACAAAACCTTAAAAAAATTATCTGAAGAAGTAAAGCTCTGGGTAGGTTTATGCCATGTGACATCTGATTTCAAAAAATTAATTATTTCTTCTTCATTCATTCCACTAAAGTAATTCCAGCTTTTATTAAATTCTTTAATATGATTTATACAAAGAAGTCTATAATCTTTGCTATTATCTTTTTCTTTGGGTGCTTTAAATTCACCGATTTCTTTACAATTATTCCAGTCGCAAATATTTTTCATAAAGTATATTATTAATAACATTTATGGAAATTAATCAATTAGTAATAATTGTAGAAAAAAAAATAAGAGATAAGATTAATCTAGAAACGATAACAATTGAAGATAAAAGTTTTCTTCATAAAAATCATAAAAATAATGAAAAAAACAAATATCATTTAAAGATATCGATAAAATCAGAAAATTTAAAAGATGTAAAAAAGATTGATGCAACAAAAATGATTTATAGCGCTATATCAGTTGAAATGAAAAATTATATTCATTCAATACAGCTTTCTATTAATCAATAGTTTTTTTTAAAAAAGAGTTTATTTCTGTTATTTTGTAAGTGTAATTAATCTGGGCGGAACCAATTTTTTTTAATAAAATTAGATTAATTTTATTATTAAAATTTTTTTTATCTGTTTTCATAAAATTAATAATCTTGCTTGTTTCATTTTTTTTGAGTATTTTTTTTAGTTTCTTTGGCAGGTTTAGATTAAAAAAATGATTATTAATAATTTCAAATTCCTTTTTTTTTATAATTTTCTTTTTATATGAAAAATTATTTGCACAGTACATTCCTAGTAAAACTGCTTCACCATGATTAAGACTTTTTGAATAATTCATATTTGCTTCAAAAGCATGACCAAATGTGTGACCAAAATTCAATGTTTTTCTTAAATTTTTCTCTAAAGGATCTTTTTCAATTATAATTTTTTTAATTTTACAGCTTTCGTAAATTGACTTAGAAATTACTTTATCATCTAATAAGTGTATCTTATTTATATTTTTATCTAAAAAGAAAAAAAATTCTTTATTTTTTATTAAGGAATGTTTTAAAATTTCTGCATATCCACAAGTAATTTCTCTCTTTGGTAAAGATTTTAAAAAATTAATATCTGAAATAACTAGATTTGGTTGGTAGAATGATCCAATAAGATTTTTACCATAAACTGAATTAACACCTGTTTTTCCTCCAATGGAGGAGTCCACTTGTGATAATAAAGTTGTTGGAATATTTATGAATTTTATACCTCTTTTAAAAATACTTGCTGTAAATCCAGTAATATCACCAATTATACCACCACCAAGCGATACTATTAAATCATTTCTATGGAAATTTTTTTTAAGAATAAAATTGATTATTGCATTAACTGTATTTATGTTCTTAATTTTTTCACTAGGGTTTAATTTATAAGTATAGATATTTTTATATTTAAAATTCTTTTTTAAGACTTTTAAATTTTTTAAAGGAACTTTATTATCATAAACAATCAGACATTTTTGAAAAATAATATTATTATTTTTTAAAATAGCAGAAGTATTACGCAATATATTTTTACCAATAATTACTGGATAAAAGTGATCATTAGTTTTGATAGTAAGTTTATATTTTTTCATAAAGTTTAATAATTTTATTAATAATATTTTTTTTTATTTTTCCTTCACAATATATTTTTACATCTGTTTGAGAATAAATTTTTGACCTTTGTTCTATTAATTTCTTAATTTCGAAGCTATTCATTTTTATTATAACTGGTCTATTTTTATTTCTCTTAACTCTTTCAATTAGTGTTTTTGAGTCCCATTTTAGCCATACACTGAAACAATTTTTTTTAGTTATTTTTCTTATTGTACTATTTAAGTACCCACCTCCACCTAAAGATATTACACTATTTTTTTTTTTTAAAATATCTAATGTTATTTTTTCTTCTATGTCCCTAAAGTACTTCTCACCAAAATTTTCAAAAATTTTAGATATCTTTAATTTTGTATATTTTTCGACTAAAACATCAGTATCGTAAAAGTTATATCCAAGTTTTTTTGCCAAATTCATGCCTAAATGAGTTTTTCCTGACCCCATCATTCCTACTAATACTAGATTTTTATTTATTTTGTTAAAGTTCATTATTGAAAAAACACAAATATGTCTTAATTTGAAATTATTAAAAGATTATATGCAATTCCGAAAAAAAACAAGTTTAGGACCAAGTAGCTCACTTATTAAGACATTATTTAAAATAGCAATAATGTTTGGGATTATATTTTTAGTATTGCTATTAGTTGATAAAATTGAATTTCCATATCCAAAAAAAGATATTAAACAAATCATACCAAATGAAAATTTTAAAGTTATTAAATGATAAATTTTTAATTATTCTACTTATATTCTTTGTTGCACAAAATGTTAACTCACAAGAAGCCGTAGATATTTGGAATTTAGAAAAAAAAGCTTTTAGCACAAAAGAAATTTTAGAAAAAACAAAAACTAATAACGAAATAGATGTAAATATTTCTGAAAATAAAATTTTACGCAAAAATAATGTAGATATCAGTGATGATGCAAATTCACTTTCAGATGTTAACAATATTATTGGAATTTATGATCCAAAAAAAAATGATTTATCAATAGATATGTGGAGTAAAACAGATGGTATAATTTTGTCAGAGTTTTTAAATAAAATTTTATCATTAGACTTATCAAAAGACTCCCATAATATTTTAAATATCGCTCTATTAACAAATGCATATATTCCATCTAAAAATATAAGTCTTGAAGAATTTATAAATTTCAAAATAAAATGGCTTATCAAGTTTAATGATTTAAATTTGATAGAAGAATATTTAGTAAAAAATACCAGCTTAAAATTTAACGATGATCTTATAAAATATTATGTTGATGAAAATTTGTCAAAAACAGATCTTAATAGTGCTTGTAAAATTTTTGAGAACAACTTCAGCATAACAAACAACTACTTATTAAAATTTAAAATTTATTGCTTACTTAACGATGAAAAAATTGAAGAAAGCCTTTTACAATTAGACTTACTCCAAGAAGCTGGCTTTAAAGATAATTTTTTCGAAAAGAGAGTATTTAAGTTAATTGGTTATGAAGAAAATATTGAGGATGAGATTAACGATCAAAATATTTTAAATTTTCACCTATCTCACAGACTGAATAGTGAGTTTGTTTATGAACCAAATATATCTTCTCCAAAATTTATATGGAAATATCTTTCATCTGCAAATTTGTTAACAAGTATTGAGGATGTAGAGCTAGAAAATAAAAATAAGATTTTAGCATTAGAGAAAGCCACTCATGATAAAAATTTTTCAGAGGAAAAACTTTTTGCTATTTACGAAAAATTTTTATTTAATGTTAATCAATATTTGAATATTGAAGAATCCCATAAATTGCTTGATCCAATTGAAGGAAGAGCGTTACTTTATCAAGGAGCTCTTATTTATGATGAACCAAAAAAGAAAATTTCTATATTAAAAAATCTAAAAGATTCATTTAAAAAATCTGGTACAGAAAAAGCTTTTGAAGCTAAATTAAGTAATTTTTTAACAAATATTGATGAGGGTGAAGTTCCATCAAACTTTACTAAATTTTATGATAAAAATTTAAAAACTGAATTTAAAACTATAAAATCTATCAAAATAAATAATAAAATAATCCACCAGTCAAAACTTTTAAAATATTTTAGTGGGGAGAGTTCATTTGATGAAACTAAAAAAAACCTCGAAAATATATTTAGAGATACGGTGCGAAAAGATAAAAATTATATTTTCTCGACTAAAGATATTATAATAATAGAGTCCTTACGTGCAGATGGAATAGAAATACCAAATAAGTACAAAAGTTTATATGATGTTCAAAAGCTAAATATACCTGAAAAAATTCAAGAGTATATAGATAACGAAGAAACAGGAATGTGTCTTTTAAAATTAGTGGAACTTGTAAGAGAGGATAAAATTGGAGATTTGGGTTCAGAATCTTTATTTTTTATTATTGATACCTTAAATCAACTAGAAATTAAGAAATTGAGAAATACAATTATTTTAGATGTTGTACCGTTAAAAGTTTAAAATTATTATGTAAATTATGACAATTAGAAAAATTTTAACTGAACCAAATAAATTTTTACGCCAAATATCAAAGAAAGTTGAGAAAGTAGGTAATGATGAAAAAATTTTAATGAATGATATGGTTGAGACAATGTATGATGCAAATGGAATAGGTTTGGCAGCAATACAAGTAGGTGTACCTAAAAGAATTTTAGTTATTGATTTAGGGCAAAAAAATAATAAAAAAAATCCTCTATTTTTTGTTAATCCAGTAATAATAAAAAAAAATGAAAAACTTGCAACCTATGAAGAGGGATGTTTATCTGTCCCAGACCAGTTTGCTGAAATAAATAGACCAAGCCAGTGTACAGTAGAATATATAGATTATGATGGAAATAATAAAAGTTTAAATGCTGATGGACTTTTAGCAACTTGTCTTCAACATGAGATGGATCACTTAGAGGGAATACTATTTATTGATTATTTATCAAAACTTAAAAGAGACTATATAATTAAAAAATTATCTAAAAATAAACCTGACAGAATTGTAGTGTAGGTAATGCTTAAAAAAATTATCTTTATGGGCACACCTATGTTTGCGGTGCCCGTTTTAAAAAAATTATATCAGAACGGATATCAAATAAGTGTTGTTTATACTCAACCACCAAAAAAATCAAACCGCGGTCAACAACTAAATATTTCTCCCGTTCAAGGAATTTCGGAAACACTTGGTATTGATGTAAGATCTCCAAGCTACCTTCAGAATAATCAAGAAGAAATCAATTTTCTAAAAAAAATAAATGCTGATCTAGCAATTGTAGTTGCATACGGACAAATTATTCCAGAAGAAATACTTTCATTAACTAAAATGGGTTTTATAAATATTCATGCTTCTTTATTACCTAAATGGAGAGGGGCAGCTCCAATTCAAAGATCAATAATGAATTTAGATGAAGAAACAGGAATTAGTATTATGAAGATAAATAATGAACTTGACGCAGGACCAATTTCTTCATGTTACAAACTACCTATAAATAGTGAAGATAATTTTATAACATTATCTGAAAAATTGTCATTTTTGGCTTCAGAAAAATTGTTAGAAAATATCGACGAAATCTTTGAAGGTAAGTTAATTTTTAATAATCAAGATGATACAAAAGCAACATATGCTAAAAAAATTTTAAAACCTGAGGGAAAAATTAATTGGCAGGAGCCAGGAGAAAAAATTATAGGAAAAATTAATGGATTAAATCCTACACCTGGTGCTTGGTTTATATATAGTGGAAAAAGATACAAAATATTAAGAGCAGAACTTGGTAATAAGAGAGGAATTCCAGGGATAGTATCAAATGAGAATCTTGAAGTTTTTTGCAAATCTAACTCAATAAAAATTCTTGAAATCCAGAGAGAAGGTAGAAAACTTCAGAAAATTAGTGAATTTTTGCTTGGTTCACAAATTAAAAAGGGTTCAGATTTAAACAATGCATAGATATCACATTTTGGTGGAGTATGTTGGCAGTAGTTTTCAGGGCTGGCAAACTCAATCAACTGGAAAAACTATTCAAAAAACAATTGAACAAAAAATTAAGAAAATTTTAAAGGAGAAAATTAAACTCATTGGTTCAGGAAGAACAGATTCTGGTGTTCATGCCTTTGAACAATCTGCACATTTCGATTGTAAAAAAAAAATTGAAAACTTAGACAAGTTTATAAAATCAATAAATTATTTCCTTAACACTTATCTAATTTCAATATTAAATATAAAAAAAAAAAATTTAAAATTTCATGCTCGTTACTCAGCTAGAATGAGAATTTATAAATATATAATTTTTAATCGTGGAAGTAAGCCTTCAATATATAGAGATAGAGGATGGCATGTATCAAAAGAACTTGATATAAATCTTATGAGAAGAGGTGCAAAAAAATTATTGGGTACTAATGATTATTCAACATTCAGGTCGTCAAAGTGTAATGCAAAGAGTCCAGTTAAATCAATCAAATCGATCAAAATATTGAAAGTAAATAATGTGATTTATATAAAATTTAAGTCACAATCTTTTTTGCAGCAACAAGTTCGATCAATGGTTGGATGCCTTAAATATTTAGGTGAAGGAAAATGGAACTTAAAAAAATTTATAAAAGTGTTTAAAGCAAAGAAAAGAATTTTATGTGCACCACCAGCACCATCAAATGGATTATATCTTGAAAAAGTTATTTATTAACTCTATTAGTTTTTTTGAATTTTTTATTTATTCTCCATCTCGAACCTTCTCTTACAATATATCCAACACAGTTTTTTGATCTACAGTTACATGGAAATTGTTTATAATCAGAGTCATAACCAAAACCATAGTCACAAGTAATTTCTTCTCCTTTTTTTATATTCTTTATAGCTGTTACCCATAGTTTCAAACCTTTGCCATCATAATCACAATTATTTGAACATGAATGATTAATTAATCTAGCGGTATTCCAGGAAACATCTCCATCTAAATCATACCTACTGTTAAGATTAAAAAGATATATTGGTTTTGAATTATCAAATTTAGGATTTTCCTCGGTTTGTTTTTTTGTAATAATGTTTCCAATATAATTTATAATTTTTGTTCCCTTTTTTATGTCACGAGTTGCAACCAAACCAAGCCCTTTTTTGTCTATTGGAGTTTTTTTAATTTTATAAAGTTTCACTGGGATTTTTTTAATGATTATTATTTTTTTTTCAATTAAATTCTAGGAGTGCTTTAACATGCATTTCGCTACTTTCCATTAATGCATTAAGATCATATCCACCTTCTAAAATAGATACAACCTTACCATCACATAATTTTTTTGATATATTTAATGTTCTACTAGTTAATGTGTAAAAATCCTCTGATGTTAGTTGAAATTGTGCTAGAGGNTCNTNNTTATGACCNTCNAAACCNGCAGAAAAAAGGATNAAATTNGGNTTAAATTCNNNNAGTTTTTTTAANACTCTTTCATANGCATTTAAATANTCNTCNGANGTTGTNCCGGCCANNAGAGGAATATTTAGAATATTATTAAATTTACCTTTTTCATGATTAGATCCAGATCCAGGATAAAATGGATACTGATGTGTGGAAATATAGAGAACCTGATTATTGTCATAGAAAATATCCTGTGTTCCATTTCCATGATGAACATCAAAATCTATTATAGCTATTTTTTTTAACTTATATTTATTTAAAAGATACTTTGCTCCAACAGCAACATTATTAAAAATGCAAAATCCCATTGCTTTATTTTTTTCTGCATGATGTCCTGGTGGTCTTACAGCACAAAAAGCATTTTTATTTTTTTTATTTTGAACCAGATCTATAGCTTTTATTATAGAACCAACGGCATCTAGCGAAGCATTTTTGCTTCCAGGAGAAATTATTGTGTCTCCATCTAAAAAATTTAATCCTTTTTCAGGAAAGGATTTTTCAACTTCTTGAACGTAATTTTTAGTATGAGTAATATTTAATATATTTTTATCAAATCCAGAAGATTTCTTCCAGTCTATCTTTTCTCTACCTAATTTCTGGAGATTTTGAATTATACATGATACCCTTTCAGGTCTTTCTGGATGTGCGATCCCAGTATGGTGATCTTGTGAGGTGTCGGAGGTTAAAACTGCAGTTTTCATCAATAATTTACTTTTTTAAGAAAAATTCTAAAAGTATTTGATTATAAATTTTAGTTAAATTTTTTAAATCCTTTAATGAAACTGCCTCATCTACTTTATGCATAGTTTTTCCAACTAGGCCAAATTCTAAACAAGGAGAAATTTTTCTTATAAACCTTGCATCTGAAGTTCCCCCAGTAGTACTTAGCACTGCTTTTTCTTTTGTAATTTTTTTTATAATTTTTTGTATCATTAATGTAGTTTCATTTTTTTTTGAAAGAAAAGATTCTCCCGATACCGAATAATATATTTTATGTTTGCACTTATTTTTTTTTGCTATGTTTGCGATAATTTTATCTAGTTTTTGTTTAATTGAATATGATGAATGTTCATTATTAAACCTTATATTAAAAGTCGCTTTAGCAATTCCTGGAATAATATTATCAGCAGAATTTTCAATATTTATTTTCGTAATTTCTAAATTAGATGGCTGAAAATTTTTATTACCATTATCAAATTTTATTTCACTTAATTTTTTTAATATTTTTATAATACAATTTGATGGGTTGTTTGCCCTTTGCGGATAGGCTACATGTCCTTGGACTCCATAAATTATGATATTTCCTGTTAACGATCCTCTTCTTCCAATTTTTATCATTTCACCAAGTTTATTTGGATTTGTAGGTTCTCCAACTAAACAAAAGTCAATTCTCTCTCTCTTTTTTTTTAAAAATTCCACTACTCTTTTCGTTCCATTAATCGCAATACCTTCTTCATCTCCTGTAATCAAAAAGCTTATTGATCCCTTAAATTCATTATTTTCTTTTAAAAATTTGCTTACAGCAGATGTAAAGCATGCAATAGAACTTTTCATATCATTTGCACCTCTTCCAATGAGATGTTTTTTTTTAACTTTTGGATTGAAAGGATCGATAGACCAATCTGATAAATTCCCTGGAGGTACTACATCAAGATGACCAGCAAAACAAAAATTTGGACTTTTATCGCCTAACCTAGCATAAAGATTTTTCACTGGTTTGAGATTTTTCTGTTTAAATTCTAAAACTTTGCACTTGAAACCAATATTTGATAATTTTTTTGAAAAAAAATTCATTACTCCAGCATCTATTGGTGTAACTGTAGGATATTTAATTAGCTCTTTTGCTAATTTTAATTCGTCATAAACAATCATATTAATCTCTTAAAAGATCGTTAATAGATGTTTTTGATCTAGTTTTTTCATCTACTTTTTTGATAATTACTGCACAACTTAAGGAGGGTGAGTTTTTATTATTTTTATCAGGCAAAGTTCCAGGTACCACAACTGAATATGGTGGAATAGATCCATAAGTTATATCCCCAGTTTTCCTATCAACTATTTTTGTTGATTGTCCAATAAACATACCCATACTTAATACTGAACCTTCTCCAACTATTACTCCCTCTACTACTTCTGACATTGCTCCTAAAAAAACATTATCCTCAATTATAGTGGGTAATGCTTGAGCCGGTTCTAGGACACCTCCTACACCACTTCCTGCAGAAATGTGACAATTTTTTCCAATTTGACAGCAACTCCCTGCTCTTGCAAAAGTATCTATCATTGTACCTTCATCAATATAAGCTCCAATATTAACATAACATGGCATTAAAACTGCATTTTTTCCAACAAAAGATCCTTTTCTAACTGGTGANTTTGGTACCATTCTAAAACCAGCTTTTTCGTGATCTTCCTTAGTCCATCCTGCAGTTTTTCCTTTAAGAAGATGTTCTTTATCATACCAGCTACTATATGGACCACTTAAATTTTCCATTGGATAAATTCTAAAGCTTAACATAATCGCTTTTTTAACATACTGATGAGTAACCCATTTTCCTGCAATTTTTTCAGCCACTCTAACTTTTCCAGTATCCAATTGGTTTATAATTTCATTAATAGAGTTTTTTAAGTCTTTATCTGAATTTTGATTTATATCTTCTTTATTTTCCCATGCACTGTTAATTATTTGTTCAAGATCTTTCATATTAGCTTAAGCTTGTTTTAATATATTAATTTCTTTTAAAAAACTAGAAAGATTTTCTATTTTTAAATCGATGAATTTTTTATCAGAATCTTTTTTTCCCCAATATTCATTGTTTTTAAGCCATACTGTTTTCATGCCAAGCTTTTTTGCTGGTTCTAAATTAATTGCAATATCCTCAATAAATAGAGTTTCCAAAGGATTTATATTAAATTTTTTAATTAACTTTTTATATGGTTCAATTGAAGGTTTAGGAACAAAATTACAATCAGTTATATCAAAAAAACCGTCAAACAAGTCGTTGATTCCTAGGGTTTTGGTTATATTCGATACGTGTTCATGAGATCCATTTGTGAAAACAAATTTTTTACACTCAAGTTTTAGTAACTCCTCTCTCAATATTAAATCTTTCTTCAAAAAATCTAAATTTATGTCGTGAACATATTGTAGAAATTCTTGAGGGTTTATGTCATGGTGAATCATTAATCCATTTAAGCTAGTGTTATATTTATGAAAATAGTTAGTTTGTAGTTCTTTTGCCTTTTCGAGATTTAGATTGAGTTTTTCAGATATATACTGGGTCATACGTTTACTTACTTGACCAAAAACTCCTTCCAGGTCGTCATAAAGAACTCCATCACAATCAAAGATAAAATTTTTAATTTTTGCTAATTCTTTCATTTTCTAATTAGTGTTCCTGCTCCCTTATCTGATAATAATTCAAATAATATTGAGTGCGATTTTCTCCCATCTATTATAACCACTCCTTTAACTCCATTACTTGCAACATCAATACAATTGTTTATTTTAGGTATCATTCCCTCAGATACAATACCCTTAGTAATTAAATCGTTTGCTTTTACAGAGTTTATTTCTGGTATTAGTTTATTGTTTTTATCTAATACACCTTCTACATCACTTAATATTAATAATCTTCTTGCCTTTAAATTTTTAGATATTGCACCTGCTGCTGTATCGGCATTTATGTTATAAACTTGGCCTTTTTTACTTAATCCTAATGGAGCAATTACAGGTATTATATTTTCCCTAGTAGTTTTATCAATTATTTTTATGTTAATATCGATTGGCACCCCAACAAATTCTAGTTCTTCATCAGCAGGCTCAACTAAAAGTATACTGTTATTATCGCTTGTAAAGCTTTCTGCTTTACAAGAAAAATTTTTAAAAGTTTCAACTATTTCTTTATTAAAATCTATCAAAACTTCTTTTACGATATCAATAATTTCTTTTTTTGTAACCCTTAAACCTTTAATGAATTTACTTTTGATATTTTTACTATCTAGTTTTGTATTTATTTTTTTTCCTCCACCGTGAATAATTATAGGATTGAATTCTAATTTTTTTAAAATGATTATATCTTGAATTAATTTTTCAAATAATTTTGGGTTATTAAGAACACTTCCACCACATTTTATAACAATGTATTCATTCTTATATTTATCTAGGTATTTGCTTACCTCCTCCTTAGAAGGACCATTTTTAGGTAAAATTTTATCTAGTTCCATTAACAATATTAAACTGTTTTGACCTTTGTTCTTTTCATTATTACTACTTGTTGAGCCATAGTTAGAATATTGTTTATAGTCCAGTAAACAACTAGGCCAGATGGAAATGGAGCTAATATTATTGTTAGGAACAACGGAAAAAACATAAATATTTTCGCTTGAATGGGATCTGGTGGTGCAGGGTTGAGTTTTTGTTGAATAAACATAGAAACTCCCATCAAAATCGGCCAAACTCCAATAATTAAAAAAGATGGAGGATCCCAAGGTATTAGTCCAAAAAGATTAAAGATAGAAGTTGGATCGCGTTCAGATAAATCCTTAATCCATCCAAAGAAGGGCTGATGTCTCATTTCGATAGTTACGAATAGCATTTTATAGATAGCAAAAAAGAAGGGTATTTGTATTAAAACTGGCAAACAACCACTTACAGGATTTACTTTTTCTCTTTTATATAAAGCCATCATCTCTTGCTGGAGTTTCATTTTATCATCTTTATGTAATTCTTTTAATCTAGTCATTTCTGGCTGCAGAACTTTCATTTTTGCCATTGAACGAAAAGAGTAATTAGCTAATGGAAAGAATAAAATTCTAATACATACAGTTATTAAAATGATAGCTATTCCATAATTTCCAGTGATTTTAAAAAAATAATCAGAAATTAAAAAAATCGGTTTTGTTAAAAAGTAGAGGAAACCCCAATCTATCACTAGGTCAAATTTATTTATATTTAATTTTTCAGCATATCCATCAACAACATCAACCTCTTTGGCGGCAATTATAATTTTAATTTCATTACTTATAGTAGTAGATGGCAAAGCCTCTTTTCCATTTGTTTCTATAAAATTTGCCCTAAATTTTTTTTTATAATCAAAATCTGCTTTAAATTCTTCACCTTCTTGAGGTATTAAACTTGTAATCCAGTATTTATCTGTAATGCCTAACCAACCAGAATTAGCAGTTATAGAATATTTTTTTTCCTTAATATCATCATAATCTTCCTCAATTAAGTTGTCATCAAATACACCTAGAAGACCTTCATGCAAAATATAAAAGTTTGTTATTTCAGGAGCTTTATTTCTTATAATTTGACCATAAGCATAAAAATTATATTTATTGTTTGTTGAATTTTTTATGCTTTGTTTAACTGTAAATAAAAATTGGTCATCAATCGATATTTTTTTAGTAAACTTGATTTTCTGATCATTTGTCCATGTAAGAGTGATTGGATTTGAAGGTCTAAGACTTGTATTTCCTTCAATATTCCAAATTGTATTAGAATTTGGCAAATCAATGTTTTTACTATTACTTGCCCAACCTGTTTCAACCAAGTATCCATCATCTACCTCTCTTGGATTCAAAAGAGTAATATTTTTATCTCCATTTAGTTCTGTTGTGTAACTTTTAAATTTAAGATCATCTATAACTGCACCTTTTAAGGAAATGGATCCTCTAACATTTTTATTTTCAAATATTAATCTTTCAACAGAGCTTAAGGCATCATTTCTATTTATTTTTATAGTTTCTTCCTCTAATTCTAGACTAGGAGCCTCTGAGTTGTTTGAGATAATATTTTCATCCTGGTTGACCTGATTATTAATCTCTTTAGGCGCAGGTTGAAAAAATAATGTATATAAAATAATTACAGCTGCAGATAATGATATTGCTGCAATTATATTTTTAGTGTCCATTCTTTATACCTTTGTTTTTTTTAACGGGATCAAATCCAGATCCACCTCCAAGAATTTTAAAAGGATGGCAAGATAAAATTCTCTTTATTCCCATATAAAAACCAATAAATAATCCATGAACTTTAAGAGAGTCTATAAAATATTCTGAACATGTAGGTAGATATCTACAGCTAGGTCTAATAAATGGTGAAATAAATAATTTATAAACTTTAATTATTCCAATTACGATGTAAATAAATATTTTCATTATCTAATTTTATTAAGTTCATTAAAAAGTGTTTCTTTTACGTTTAAATATTTATCTTTTAAGATAGTATCTTTTGCAATCAGTAAATAGGAATATTCATATTTAAGTTTAATTTTTTTTGTTGCATCATTAAAAATATTTCTTAGTTTTCTTTTAATTTTATTTCTTTTTACTGCATTACCTAGTTTTTTTTTTGCAACAAAACTTATATTTAGTTTTTTTTTGTCTTTATTTAAAAGTGATTTAAAAAATATCGTACAGTATTTATTGTTAGATTTTCTTCCTTTTAAAATTTCTTTAAATTCATCATTCTTAGAGAGGGAAACTATAATGCTCTTCATCAATCTAAACTGTTAATTTTTTTCTACCTTTTTTTCTTCTTCTTGCTATTGTTTTTTTTCCACCTTTCTTCTTCATTTTTGATCGGAAACCATGACGCCTAGCTCTTTTTTTATTACTTGGATTATATGTTCTTTTCATAAATAATTGATAATTAATAATTTTAAAATTTCGGTATTTATAGGTAATGTATATATAAATGTACAGAATTATTTAAATGATTAATTTTATTAAAACATCAAATAAATATAAACTTTTGTTAGGTTTTGCATATTTATTAATTCTATCCATTTTTTTATATTTTATTTTTTCAAATTTTACTTTTCAGGAGATAGGGAATTATAATTTTATCAAAGATAACAGAGAATTTTTTGCTCAGCTAAAAGAACAAAACACTTTACTTTTACTTTTAATATTTCTCTTATTCACAATTATTTGGGTTTTGCTTTTAGGTTTTGGAAGCCCGATTTGTGTTGCTGGTGGTTTTATATTTGGTAAATGGATAGGGACTTTCATAGTTGTATTTTCACTTACCCTAGGAGCAACTTTGCTATACACCTTTGGTAACTTATTTTTTAAGGAATTTATAAGAAAGAAATTTCTAAATAAATTTAGTAATTTAGAGAGTAAATTTAAAAAGAACGAATTTGTTTTTTTTTTGATTTATAGGTTTGTTGGATCAATACCATTTGCTATACAAAATTTACTACCTGTAATTTTTAATGTTAGTAAAAAAAATTATTTTTTTGGAACTATAATTGGGCTATTACCACAGGCATTTGTTGTAGCATCTTTAGGAAGTGGACTTGATAAAATAATTAGTGAAAACGAAAAAATTCCTGAAATTAAGGATATCTTGTTTTCACCTGGAATATATTTTCCAATACTCTCTCTAATAGCTTTATTAATTATTGCTTTTTTTATGCGAAAAAAGTTTTTCAAAGACTAATTTTTTGCCTCTACCAAGAATTGAACTTGGAACTCATCCTTACCATGGACGTGTTATACCATTTAACTATAAAGGCAAATATCTGATAAATTTAATGTATAATTTAAATTTATTCAAATTATTGCCTTAATTTTTTATTTAATATGATTTATTGTAAAATAAATCTTTTTTAAGGAGTAAGTTGTGGGAATTCATTACGATTATAAGTCTACCAGAGGTATGAAAGCTTTAGAAAAACAAGCTAAGAGAGAGAAAAAATTAGCTGAAAAAAAAGCTAAAAGAGAAGCCAAAGAAGGAAAAAATATTGAACCTCAAAAAAATGTTATCGATATAGAGAAACCGATTACTTTAGACGATTTAACAAATCCAAATAAAAAATAAAAAATTCTAATGATTAAAAAAAATAAAAAGAAGGATCTTGAGGAAGCATTAAAAAAAAATCTTAAAAAAAGAAAAATTTTTCAGAAGAAAATTAAAAAAAAATAAACCATGCCAGTCTTGTCAGATAAATGGATAAAAAAAATGGCTTTAAGTCATAATATGATCAAACCATTTGAAGAGAAGCAAATAAGAAAAGGAAATATCTCATATGGACTTTCTTCGTTTGGTTATGATGCAAGAGTTTCAGACGAATTTAAAATCTTTACAAATGTTAATTCAGAAATTGTAGATCCAAAAAAATTTAAACCGAGTAATTTTATTACTAAAAATGTAGATGAATGCATAATTCCACCCAATTCATTTGTTTTAGCAAGTACTGTTGAATACTTTAAAATACCAAAGAACGTATTAGTTATATGTTTAGGAAAGTCTACTTATGCAAGATGTGGTATAATAGTAAATGTAACTCCTTTGGAGCCAGGTTGGGAGGGTCATGTTACTCTTGAATTTTCAAACACTACCCCTTTGCCTGCTAAAATTTATGCAAACGAGGGTGTTGCCCAATTTGTTTTTTTAGAAGGCAATGAAAATCCAGAAGTATCATATTCTGATAGAAATGGTAAATACATGGGCCAAACTGGAGTGACTTTACCAAAAGTATAAATAGAATGAGAAAACTTGAAGTTTCTGGTAAAAGAAAACTTAAAGGAATAATTAAAGTTTCTGGGTCAAAGAATGCCTCTCTTCCTATATTAGCAGCAACAATCTTATCCAATAAAAGTATAAAAATTTCAAATTTACCAAGAGTAAAAGATATAGAAACAATGATTTCACTTCTAATTTCTTTAGGTAGTAAAATTAAAATTCTAGGAAGTGGTAATTCTATAGAAATAATTAATTCTGATAAAATTAAAACTTTTGCATCTTATAGACTTGTGAAAACTATGAGAGCAGGAATTTTAGTTTTAGGACCTCTACTAGCAAGATTCAAAAGGGCAAAGGTATCACTTCCTGGAGGTTGTGCTATAGGGGCAAGGCCTGTCGATATACATTTAAAATCTTTATCTAAGCTAGGTGCAAAATATAAAATTAAAGATGGATATATATTTGCAACTGCACCAAAAGGATTGAAAGGTAATAAAATTACATTTCCTAGAATTTCAGTAGGTGCTACAGAAAACATTATTATCGCTGCTTGTTTTGCCAAAGGTAAAACTATCCTAAAAAACTGCGCAATCGAACCTGAAATAAATGACCTAATTTTATTTTTAAAAAAAATGGGTTTTAATATCGAATGGAAAGGAAAAAGAACCTTAAAAATAATAGGATGTCAGAAAACAAAAAAAACAATTCACAATGTAATGTCTGATCGAATAGAAGCATGCACATATTTAATAGCCGGCGCTTTAACAGCTGGACGTCTCTATGTTAAAAATATTAATCCAAAAATAATAACAACAGAAATTAATATTTTGAGGAAAATAGGTGTTAATATAAGATTAAAGAATAGTGAGGCTCTGGTTATGAGAAAAAAAAAATTAAGAAGTTTAAATTTAAAAACAGCACCATATCCAGGCTTCCCAACAGATCTACAAGCACAAATAATGGTATTATTGTGCACTGCAAATGGCATTTCATCAATTACTGAGACAATATTTGAGAATAGGTTTATGCATGCACCTGAACTAAATAGAATGGGTGCCAAAATAAAAATTAAAGGTAATAAAGCTATAATAACAGGAAATATTAAATTTAAATCTGCTGAATTGATGGCAACAGATCTAAGAGCATCTGTATCTCTAGTTCTTGCTGCTTTATGTGCTGAAGGCAAATCAAAAATTAATAGAATATATCATCTTGAAAGAGGCTACGAAGGACTTGAAAAAAAATTGAGAAAAGTAGGATCAGATATAAAAAAGCTATCTTAATTAATGGAAAATAGATTTCTTTCAAAAATTATTTCTAGAGACATTGAAGGTTTAAATTTAATTTCAGCTTGTTGCCATAATGCAAAAGTAAAAATAAAAAATATTAAGTATTTAAAAAATAATCATATTTTATTAATTCTCCTAAAAAGGCCAAAAAATGAGAAAAATGCTAAAAATCAGTATATTGAGAGTATTTGTAAATTTGAATTTATTGATGGAGTAAAGTCAAAAAATATAAATCAAAAAGACAAAGAATTATTAATAAATTTAGTTACAATTGATATTTATAAAAAAGAAAAAAATTTTGAGATAAGCTTAATTTTTTCTGATAATGCATATATAACTTTGACAACAGAAGTAATTGAGGCCACTTTAGAGGATAAAATTAATGATTAAAACATTAAACAAAAATAATAAAAATTTTATAAAAAAATTAGAAAATTTATTAAATAAAAGAAGATTCAAAATTCAAAGTAACGATACATCAGTAAAAAAAATTATTCAGCAAGTCAGAAAAAATGGTGATAAGTCTATTTTAAAATACGAGAAAAAGTTTAATAATAATAAATCTATCACTCCAAATATAAAAAAAAATAGTGAGAATATTTTAAAATTAGATAGGAAAGTTAAACAAGCAATTGATATTGCATATGAAAGAATCTTAAAATTTCACTCATTGCAAAAATTTAAAGATATTTCATACCAAGATAAACTTAAAAATAAACTGAATTACAAATATCTTCCAATTAATTCAGTTGGTATTTATGTTCCTGGATCATCTGTTTCATATCCCTCAACTGTCCTAATGAACGCAATACCAGCGTTAGTTGCTGGTGTAAAAAGAGTTGTTATGGTGAATCCTGGAAGAAATGGAATTTTAGATCCTGCAGTATTATATGCAGCGAAAAAATGTAAAATCTCTGAAATTTATTCTATTGGGGGACCAGCTGCTATTGCTGGACTAGCTTATGGAACAAAAAGAATAAAAAAAGTAGATAAAATTATAGGACCTGGAAATATTTATGTTTCATCTGCAAAAAAAGAAGTTTTTGGAGAAGTTGGAATTGAAGGAATGATTGCAGGACCATCAGAGGTAACAGTTGTTGCAGATAAGTATTCAAATGCCGAATGGGTTGCAAGTGATCTAATAGGACAAGCAGAACATGATGAACTTGCTCAATGTATACTAATTACGAAAAGCAGAAGTTTTTTAGAAAAAGTTAATAAGTACATTAATATTCAATTAAAAAATTTACCCAGATTAAGAATTGCAAAAAAAAGTCTTGTTAGAAATGGAATATTTATAAAAATCAATACAGATAAAGATATTATAGAAATTGTGAATAAAATTGCTCCAGAACATTTGGAATTAAATATTGTGAATTATAAAAATATTTCAAAAAAAATTGTAAATGCTGGCTCAATCTGTCTGGGCAAGTATTCAGTTATGGCAATGACTGATTATAATGTTGGATCTAATCATATTTTGCCAACCAATTCTTCTGCAAGATTTTCAAGTGGAGTGTCTGTAAACGATTTTTATAAGAGAATTTCTTATATAAATCTTTCAAAAAAGGGTATTGAAACTCTTGGTCCTTCAGTTATAACTCTTGCAAAGTATGAGGGTTTAGTTGGGCATGCTGAATCCGTTAAATTAAGAATTAGGAGAAAATAAATTTGTCAAAACAAGATTTACTTGAATTCGAAGGTAAGGTTACAGACTTGCTACCAAACGCTATGTTTAGGGTAAAACTAGAAAACGGTCATATAGTAACCGCACATACAGCAGGAAAATTAAGAAAGAATAGAATTAGAGTATTGCAAGGTGATAAAGTTAGAGTAGAGATGACTCCTTATGATCTTACAAAAGGAAGAATAATCTTCAGAGGTTAATCTTTTTGCCTCGGTAGCTCAGGAGTAGAGCAGAGCCCTGAAAAGGCTTGTGTCGGAGGTGCGAATCCTTCCCGAGGCACCATTTAGCAACGTTTTATACTATTCATTTAACTTGCAATAAAACATAAAATCTAATAGTTAAGCGTCTAGCTATTTATAGCTAAAGTTAAATAATAAAAGAAAGAGTAACAATGAGTCTAAAAGGTAAAGTAAAATGGTTCAATGGAAAAAAAGGTTATGGTTTCATTGAGAGAGAAGATAAAGAAAAAGATGTGTTCGTACATGCTTCAGCTGTAAGAGATGCTGGTTTAAGATTTTTAAACGAAGGCGACGAACTTACATTTGAAGTTGAAGACGGAGACAAAGGTCCATCTGCAGTGAAACTGCAAAAAACCTCTTAATTCTAATTCATCATAATTGTATAGGAGTACTTAGCATTTAGATAATGTCTAATATTCCTATACAATTCACTCTTGTATTTGAGCACAAAAGTGCTAATAAGCCTCAATGATTAATAAATTAAATATCCTGAGATCAACTCACAGACATCATTTTCATGCTGGCTGCAAGCTAGCTATTTAATCATTTATAAATTTAAAATTAACAATTATTAGTATAAAATAACAATAGGCCCTGGTGGTGAAATGGTTATCACGAAAGTTTGTGGAACTTTAGTTTTTGGTTCAAT
>NHLU01000009.1 GCA_002169255.1 Candidatus Pelagibacter sp. TMED275 | reverse complement strand
AGAAAATTAACAAAAGTATCTTTATTAAATTATTGCGGAGCTGCAATTTTGATGCCTTACAAACTTTTTCATTCTGAATGTAAGTAATTAAAGTATGATCTTGAGCTATTACAAAATACATTTGCAACCTCTTTTGAACAAGTTGCGCATAGAGTAACTTGCTTACAAGATCCTTCTTTACCAGGTATACCTTTTCATTTTTTAAGAGTTGATGTGGCAGGTAATATTTCAAAAAGATTCTCACTTTCAGGTATTGAAATACCAAGATATGGGGGTGCTTGTCCTAGATGGAATGTTTATTCAGCTTTTACAAGACCAGGTGTAATTCAGGCCGCAGTAAGCAAAATGACAAATGGTGAAAAATATGTTTGTATTGCAAGAACAGTTGAAAAAGGAGTAGGCAGATTTGGAAAATCTAAAAGTATATTATCAATTGGTCTTGGTTGTGAAGCTAAGCATGCAAAAGATTTTGTTTATACTGAAAATATAGATTTATCTGATAAAAAAACTGAAATCCCAATTGGTGTTTCTTGTAGAACATGTGATAGACTTGACTGCTCACAGAGAGCATTTCCACCACTACACAAGAAATTTGATGTAGATATAAATAATAGAGGTGTATCGGTTTACGTAAACGAATAAGAGCTTCAAGTTTTGCTCTTTGATCTCTCTTTAGCTAGCAAATTAGTTAAAGAATCTACCATAATATCTGATGCTTTAAATATTTCTGAACTTTTGAATTCGTGAGTAACATTTTTTTCTGAATTAGATTTATCTTCAATGATTATTCCTTCATCTGGGTTATTATTTTTTATGTAAATCAATAATAACCATTGATCATCTTTTGACTCATCCCATTTAATAAAAATTTCACCTGTTTCAAACCTTCTATCTATACACCTGAAGATCGACATTTTTCTGGTGATGTGCCGTTTGTTAAGTTGAAAGACCAAACTATTTGCGCTTCTATAAAAACTTTCTAAACAAAACTCTACTTTTTGTCTTTCAATTCTATACTCTCTCTCTTTTTGAAGTAGATCTTCTCTATTATCTCCTTCTTTAACTTTTATTCCTAATGCCTCTACCCTTTCTCTAATTTTCTGATCTCTTATTTCTCTATATTTATTTTTTAGTTTTTCTATTCTCTGTTGAAGNCTTCCNTAATCATCTCTTTTTTCTTTTAAAGAAATTTTTTCTAGTTTTTCGATTTCTTTAATTTCTCTTATTCTAAATTTTTCAATTTGTTTTTCTATTTTTAATTCTTCNANAAATTTTTTCTGCTTTTCTGCTTGCTCTTTCCTAATTAAGGCTTGTTCTTTTTTTAAAAATATTTTTATATCTTTTGTTCTTTCTCTTTCTAATCTTTCTTCTTCTTTTAATTCTTTTTTTTTTAATTCTAATAATATCAATTGCTCTTTTTGTTTTTTTTCTCTTTCTATTTTTATGCTTTCTTGTTTTAATATAGCTTTCTCAATCTTAATTCTCCTCTTCTCTTCAAGTCTAGTATCTTTATATTCTTGTATTTTATTTGATATTGAGTCGAAAAATTTTTGAATAAACTTTTCTAAGCTAAAATTAATATTAATCTTAAAACTTAGAGAAAAATTTTCTTGAGCAAGAGCAATTTTTGAAATTAAACTTTTATTTTTAGAAATATTTTTTATTTTATACTTTTTACTCCTTTTCTTTACTTTCTTGAATTTTTTATTTTTTCCTTTTTTAATACTATCTGAATACTTTTTTTTTTTTACTTTTTTACTTTTAGGTTTAGTCTTAAATTTAAGTTTTTTTTTCTTAATATTTTGCTTATATTTTTTTTTCTTTTTTTTCATTACAAGTATCTATTTATTAGTATCAATAATAATTTAATAAATATAGTCTCTTGTATTAGGTGTAGATGTTAATTTTTTAGATAATTGAAATTGATAAACGACAAGATCTCCCCATTTGAAACCATATTCGCATGATGCTAGGTAAAATTCCCACATTCTCAAAAATCTTTCATCAAACATTTCTAAAACTTTATCTTTATTTTCTAAAAATCTCTCTTTCCAATGTCTTAATGTGTGTGAGTAATGTAATCTCAAGACTTCCATATCCGAAACAATTAATCCAGACTGCTCAATTGGACCCATAACCTCGCTTAAGCTAGGTGTGTATCCTCCTGGAAATATATACTTTGTAATCCACGGTTGTGGGTCTCTCGGTGAATTAACTGATCCGATAGTATGAATTAAAGCAACGCCATCGTCATTTAAAAGATTTGCAACCTGATTAAAAAATTTATTATAAAATTTTCTCCCTACGTGTTCAAACATGCCTACACTTACAATTCTATCAAATTTTTGGTTTAATTCTCTATAATCTGCTAATTTAAATTTTACCTGATTTTCTAAATTTAGTTCTTTAGCTCTTTTATTGCTAAATTCGTGCTGATTTTCTGATAAAGTAATTCCTGTTACTTCACATTTTGATTGTTTTGCAATCTCCATTCCTAAATAACCCCATCCGCTTCCAATATCTAATACCGTTTGATTTTCTTTTAGATTTAATTTTTTTATTAAATGGTTAATTTTATTATTTTGTGCTGCTTCTAAAGTATCAGTATGATTTTTAAAATAAGCGCATGAATATTGTCTTTTTGAGTCTAAAAATAATTCATATAATTCATCAGATATATCATAATGATGTGCAACATTTTCTTTTGATTTTTTTGCAAAATTAAAATTAGTCAAATATCTCAATGTGCCTTTTATTTTTTTAATAATACTATTTGTTAAATTTATGTTACCTCTCCCTATATTAAGTAAAGCTATATCCAGGACATCTGAAAGAGTTCCATTTTCGATTTTGATAGTTCCATCTGTATAACCCTCGCCAAAATATAGATCTGGAAAATACAAGAGTTTATAATGTAATTTTTTATCTAATAATTTAACTGTTAATGATTTTTCACCAATATTATCGTTTCCAATTTTATGAGTTTTGCCTGTTGCATCCACAAGGTTAAAGCCTTTTTCTTTAATTATTTTGTTTAAAAAATTTACTAATAACATTTATGCTGCTTCTTTTGTATCCATATTAAAATTTAAATTTTTTAACTCACCTAATAACTTATCTTCATCAGTTTGATTTAGAAGATCTAAAGGAGGAATTAAGTTTTTATATATTTTGTCTTTTTTAGAAAAAATAGAATGTAATCCAGATATTAAATTAAATTGGTCAAAAACTTTTCTTACTCTACATAATTTCTCATTTTGGGTCTGTTGCTTTTTTTCAATGAAATCATCAAAAACTTTTCTTGAAAGTGAAGCTGTTACATTGCATGTAGCTGTTATAATTCCCGAACATCCTAGCTCAAGACCTTTTAAAAGTTTAATCTCCGATCCTGGCAAAATTGAAAAATTGTCAATTTTTAAATTTTCATATAAATTGTAACTACTATCTTTTACTCCAATAATTTGATTTGGAAACTTTTTTGCCAACCTTTTTACACATTCAATACTAAATTTATACCCTGATAATTTTTCAAAATTGTAAAGAATAATTTCACAATTCGGAACATTATTAATTATTTCTGAGTAAAATTTAATTACATCTTTGTCTGCATATTTATAATAAGCGGGTGGCATAATTAAAAATCTCTTAAATCCCAAAGTAATTGAAATTTTCATTAAATTTATAGTTTCATTTAATGAATTTATACCAGTTCCAATAATAAATTGATTTTTATACATACTTTTTGAAAGCTCATTAATACAATTAAGTTTTTCTGATATTGATATCAATTGTGACTGTCCTGTGCTTCCAAAAAGAGCTACTCCATGGCACCCCTGCTTAATTAAATTTTCCCCATGATTAATTGTTTTTTTTACATTTAGACTGAGATTTTCGTCTAAAATTGACATTGTAGCAGCAAAAATTCCATTAACTTTAGTCATCTTAAATTTTAATATGTTAAAAATAATATAATAATTAAAAAAATGAAACTTAAAAAAAAAGATACAATTTTAATAGTTGGATCGGGTGTTTTAGGGGCATATTTAGCCAAAGAATTAATAAATAATAAAAATAAGATTCTTGTTAGTTCAAGAAGTTTAAAAAAAAAATTTCATAATTATCAAAAATTAGGCATTCATTCTAAAGTAAATTTCATAAAATTAGATGTATTAAATAAATCAAAAATTAAAAATATTATTTTAAAGTTTAAACCAAATTATATATATTATTTTGCTGGTCAAAGCTCATTGGTTAAAAGCTATCACGATAAAAAAAATACAATTGAATCGAATTTCACAGGTGCAAAAAATTTTTTAGAAATTATTCATCAAGAAAAATTGAAAATAAAATTTTTAAAAGCTAATAGTGGCTATATTTTTAAGAATAACTTGAAAAAAATTAATCTTAACTGTAAATTTATCAGAACAAAAAACCCCTATATTCACTCACAAATAAAAGCTTTTAAAATTATTAAATATTATAGGGAATATTATAAAATAAATTGTTACAACATAATACTGTTTAATATGGAATCGCCTTTAAGAAATAAAAACTTTATCTTTTTAAAAGCATGTATAGGAGCAAAGAAAAAAAAACAAATTAAAGTGGGCAATCTAAATGTTGTGAGAGATTTTTCATGGGCTCCAGAAATTATGAAAGGGGTAAAGCACGCAAGCAAAATTAAGCCTTGTGATTTAATTTTTGGTTCTGGAGTTGGAATTTCCATAAAAAACTTAATCAAAAGAATATTTATTCACTATCATCTAGATTATAAAAAATTTATTATAATTGATAAAGATTTCTTTAGAAAAGAAGATAAGAAAATTATGATTGCTGATATAAGTCAAACGATAAAGAAATTAAAAAAATTCAATTGGAAACCTAAAATATATAGGGATAGGCTGGTACGTAAAATGATTAACTCATTATGAAAGTAGGTATTTTTTTAAGCTATATTGGTTTAGGTTCAAATATTTTGCATTTATCTTATTGTCATGAAATTGCTAAGAAATATGGGCCAGTAACAGTTATTACAATTTGTAAAAATTTTAAAGAAGCAGTCGATAATGATCCAAGTATTAAAGAAGTGATATATATTGATAAATATTTTAAAAAATTTTCAGATGTATTCAAATTGGCTAAAAAATTAGCATCTTATAATTTAGACTCTATCTATATTTTTTATCCTAGTGTTAGATTATATTTGGCAGGCAAACTAGCAAAGATTAGTGAAGTTAAAACATATCCTATTTTTAAAAAAAAAAATTTACATTTAGTTAATGCGGCAAAAAATTTTGTTGAAAAAAATTTAGATATAAAAAAATGTCCAACAGAAACAACTTTCTACGTAGATCCAGTTGAAAAAATGAAATCAGAGTCTCAAATGAATAAATCTTTTAAAAATTTGGTTATTGGAGCTGGTTCTTCAGGACCTACAACAAAGTGGGGGGAAAAAAATTATATTCAATTATTAAGAAAACTTAAAAAACATGGGAAATATTATTTTTATATACAATGTGGACCTGATGAAAAAAATATTGCAGAAAGCATAATTAATGAGATAGGAGAAAATTATTGTGAAACATTAAGCAATAAAAATATCAAAAGTTTAATTCCAATAATAGCTAATTGTGATTTATATGTTGGTAATGACTCTTTTGGACATCATATTACAAGCCAATGTGGTGTACCCAGTATAATCTTGCTGCTTGATACACCTAGAGCATATACAGATTACAGTGTTAATCAATATCAAATTGTTCCTAATGGCATCGATATTAATGAAATTACACATGATAAATCAATTTCCCCAAATAATATAAAAGTGGAGGATGTATTTAATAAAATAATTTCTTTAATAAAGTAATTATGAAATATTTTTTGTTAATACTTCTTTAGCCTCATTTACTATAGATGCCAATCTTGTAAGCTCAGGGCTTACATCTGGATGAACTTTTTTCATAATTTTTTTATATGCATTAATAATATCTTTTTTTGTATATGTTTTATTAGGATTCAAATTTAAAATTTTAAGGGCTTCTGCTTTTGACATTCTCTCAATGTTTGAAGAATTGTTACTGCTATTAAAATTAAATCTTCCAGAACGTTTTAATATTTGAAGCAAATTCCATATTCTAAATATTTGAAATAAAGTTAAACCTGCCTTAGTTTTTATCAAAGGCAAAATCATCATCAAGAAAGGTAACGAAAATATATATCTGCCTCCAAAAGCCATTAAAAGTGCCAAAATACCAAATATTAAAATCCAGAACTTTCTTAATACTGTCACAATTTTTTTGCTAGGTGTGCTACGAAACCAATTGATAATAAACAAAAATGCTATTAGTAAAATGATAATTATTAATGTTATATAACTCATAATTATCATGAAAGTACCACAACTTAAAAAAAAAAGTGATATTAAATCTTGTCACAATATTTCTTGGGATGATAATTACAGCTGGGTCCATCAATCTGATATATTAGATGTTTTAAAAGATAGCTCAAAGCTAAATCCAGAAGTTAGGAAATATTTAGAAGATGAAAATGCCTATACCGAAGAATTCTTTAAAGATACTAAAGAAATTCAAAAAAAAATATTTCATGAGGTAAAAGGAAGAATAAAATTGAACGATGAATCTCTTCCTGTAAAAGACAAAAATTATGATTATTGGAGCAAAACAACATCAAAAGGTAATTACACAATAAGATTAAGAAAAAAAATCGGCACAGATAAGGTGGAAGAGTTTTGGAATGGAGATAAAGAAAAAGAGAAATTAAAAACCGAATACTTTGGAGTGGGAGACTTGGAAGTAAGCTACAATGATAAGATACTTGGGTACTCTTTAGATATAAAAGGATCAGAATATTATACTATTTATTTACGAAATATTAATAATGATAATCTAATATCAGAAAAAATTCATGACACTTCTGGCTCTATTACTTTCAGTCTAGATGATAAATATATTTTTTATTCAAAACTTGATGAAAATCATAGGCCAAGAAAAATTTTTAGACACAAAATTGGAACTTCGGTATCTAAAGATGAATTAATTTTTGAGGAAAAAACTGAAGCTTTTACTGTAAGTATGTACCTTAGCTCAGATGAAAAATATTATTTTATTAGTTCTTCGGACCATAATACATCAGAACAATATTATTTTGATGCTAATGAAGAAAATCCAAAACCAAAATTAATAATTAAAAGAGAAAAGGGTATTATATATTCTATTAATTCTTGGAATAAAATTTTCTATAATCACACAAATAAAAATGCTGAAGATTTTAAAATTGATAAATGTGAAAATCTAAATGAACAAAAATGGGAAACTTATATTGCACCTAAAAATGAAGTGCTTATTGGTGATTTAGTTTTTTTAAAAGATTGGATACTTAGAAGTGAACAATCAAATGCCTTAAATAAGATATTTGTAAAAGACGTTAAAAATAATAAGGAAGAAGAGATAAAATTTGAAAATGAAAAAGTAATTTCTCCTGGACTCTCACTCATGCAAAGAGATAGAGATACTAATTTAATTTATTTAAGTTATTCCTCTCCAAAAACTCAAAGCAGAACATATTTATATAATCTAAAAAATAAAGATAGAAAACTAATTAAAGAACAAGAAATACCCTCTGGACACAATCCTGATAATTATATTGTGGAAAGATTAGAATGTGTTGCTCATGATGGAAAAAAAATACCAATAACTCTAACTAGAAATAAAAAAACTAAAATAGATGGGTCTTCAAATTTATTATTATATGGATACGGATCATACGGCCATTCAATTTCTCCAAATTTTTCATCCTCAAGATTTAGTTTAATAGATAGAGATATAATTTGGGTTACAGCGCATGTGAGGGGTGGCATGGAGAGAGGCATGAAATGGTGGAAAGATGGAAAATTGTTAAATAAGAAAAATACATTTAAAGACTATATTTCAGTAGCAAAGTTTCTAATTGAAAAAAAATATACATCTGAAAAGAAAATTATTGGAATGGGAGGCTCTGCTGGAGGATTATTAATGGGAGCTGTTGTCAACGAAGAGCCAAATCTATTCTTAGGAATGATTATGGCAGTACCATTTGTCGACTCCTTAACTACTAATCTTGATCACTCTCTACCTTTAACAATTGGAGAATTTGATGAGTTTGGTAATGCAAAAGATAATAAAGATCATTTTGATTACATCTATTCCTATTCCCCATACCATAATATAAAAAAAATGGATTATCCTAATATACTTATTACAACTAGTTTGAGCGACAACAGAGTTTTATTTGATGAACCAACTAAGTTTACAGCTAAATTAAGAGAATTTAAAACTGATAAAAATTTACTATTTCTAAAAACAGAAATGAATGCTGGTCATGGTGGTAAATCTGGAAGAGATGGTGCTATTGAAGAACTAGCATTTGATTACACTTTTATTTTAAAAATTTCAGAAAAGCTTATTTAATTTTATCTATTGAAAATTAAAAAAGAGTTACTATATATCTATTGAAGTCGCCTAATGGGGCTTCAAAAATAACCTTGCTAACAAAGGAGGAAATATGACAAGTAGGGATCTATCTATATTTAATTCGCTAAGACCGTTTTC
>NHLU01000008.1 GCA_002169255.1 Candidatus Pelagibacter sp. TMED275 | reverse complement strand
AAGAAATAGATAAAGAGATTGCAAGAGCAGTTGTAGATGATGACGAAAAACTAAATCAAATATTTGACGAGATAGATCAAAAAGCAGAAGTAGGTGAGTTCACACAAGACGAAGCAGAACAAGAAGATCAAGAAGTAGAGCAAGAAGAAATTTAATGAATGTCAGATATAGTACAAAGATCAACCGAATATCGTATCAAACAAATTGAGATAGCAGAAGCAAAATATTATAAAACTCTTGTAACTTCATTAGACAGAATAGAACGAGAGATAACCGCTTTAGCAAATAAAGATTTAAGAAGAACCTCTGATGGAAAACTTATAGAACTTCAAGCGGCTATAGCAATTAGACCTAAAATAAAAGCAATACTTGATAGAGAGTATTTAGCTTGGTCAGATACAGTTGTGAGAGAGGGTTTTAATAAACAAGCTAAAAGAGTTCAAAAAACATTTAAAGGTATTTTAGAACGAGCAAGAAAAGAAAACAAAGTATCTGCATCTGATTTAGCAAAATTTTCAGAATTAACAAAAGGTGATTTGGCATTAGTGCAAAATCTAAAACAACAATATTTTACTCAGTTTAAAGATGTATCAAACACATTTACAAGAAGATTGTCAGAAATTACTTATCAAAATGTTTTAGCTGGAAACGATTTTACAGAATTAGAAAAAGAACTTAGACAAACAATTAATGGTATTTATGCTAGTTCAGATGATGCAGAAGCAAATACATTAGTAGAATACATTAATAGAAACAAATATGTTAAATCAAGACAATCACAAGTTGATAAAGCAATACAAACATTACAGACTAAATTTGCAAGAGATAGGGCTGGTGAGAATATGAAAAGGTATGCTGGTCAGATATTAAACGACTCATTAAGAGATTTTGATGCAACCCTTAATTTTAATAAATCAAATGATGCTGGTCTTACTTTTGTTAAATACTATGGAGATGTAATACCTACAACTCGTGATCTTTGCAGAAATTTAGTAAATGGTGTATATAACAAGAGAAAAGGTGGGCTTTTTACCATCAACGAGATCAGAGATTTATGGCAAAGTAGATCATGGTCAGGTAAGAAATCAGGCAATCCACTTGTAGTTAGAGGTGGATATAATTGCAGACATCAGTTTAGTTATGTCAATCCTGATTGGTATGATAGTAAAGGCGAACTTATAATATAAACAAATAGGAGAAACAATGTCAGACGACACACAGGTTAATCAACCGAAAAATGATGTTCAGGAAGCTGAAGTTAAACAAACTCAAACTGACGAGAAACCAACACCAACATTTAATCAAGAAGATGTAGATAGAATTGTCAAGCAAAGACTTGAAGCTGAGAAGTCTAAACATCAAAGAATGTTAGACGAAGCTAGAAAACAAGAAGAAGAACTTGTTAAAGAAAAAGAAATACAGGAAGCAAAGACAAAAGCTGATCTTGAAAATCTTATGAAGCAAAGAATAGCTGATAAAGACAAAGAGTTAGCTGATTGGAAGTCTAAAGTTAAAACGATAAATGTAGATAACAGTATATTATCTTTAGCTTCTAAGAATAATGCTATTGCACCTGACCAAGTAGTATCTTTGCTAAAGAACGAAGTTAATTACAATGACGATGGTAGAGTAGAAATACTTGATAATAATAAAAACATAAGATACAACTCAAAAGGGGAATTATTAACAATAGAAGATAGAGTTAATGAATTTTTAGATGCTAACCCACATTTCCGAAAAGGGTCTTTGTCAGGCACAGGTAGTCAGAGTAGCATCGAGGGTAAAACTGTAAAACCATTTAATATTCAGGATTTAGATATGAGCAAGGCAGAAGATCGGAAAAAGTATGCAGAATATCGCAAACAAAGAGATAGTCAGCCTGTTCAAATTAACTTAAACAATAAATAATAAAGGTAAAATAAAATGGCAAACGAAAGCACAAGTTCTACACTCTCGGAATTATATACTGAGATCGTAGCAGAAGCATTATTCGTAGCATCAGAGCAATCAACTATGAGACCTCTAGTACGAAACTATGCAATAACAGGTGGTGGAAAGTCAGTTGAAGTTCCAATTTACTCATCAGTTTCGGCTGGTGCAGTATCGGAAGCATCTGATTTATCTAACACAGCTATCAACCCATCTTCTGTGACTATCACAGCAAGTGAAGTTGGTATAATGACAACTCTTACAGATTTAGCAAGAAACTCAGCACCAAGAAATGTTGCTGGAGATATTGGTAGATTATTTGGAGAAGCAATCGCTAAAAAAATTGACACAGATTTAACTGCGTTATTTGATGGTTTCTCACAAGAAGTTGGAGATGGAACAGCAGTTCTAAGTTCAGCTAATGTATTTAATGCAGTAGCAATTCTTAGAAAAAATGCAGTTCCAATGTCTGACCTAGCTGGTGTATTTCATCCTTTAAATGCGTTTGACCTAAAGAGTGGTTTAACAAACACATTTGTTGGTAGAGATACTGAAAAATCTAACGAAGCTTTAAACACAGGTTTTGTTGGTAATGTAGCTGGTGTTCCAATTTTTGAAACATCAAATCTAGCTGACAGTTCAGGAAACAATCCAGGAACAACAGGAGACTACAAAGGTGCAATTTTCCATAGAGATGCTTTAGCATTGGCTATGATGCAAGACCTTAAAATCGAAACTCAAAGAGATGCGTCTCTAAGAGCAGACGAAGTTGTAGCAACTGCTGTATATGGAGTTGGCGAACTTAACGATACTTATGGTGTTGAATTGAATGTAGATTCATCAATCCAATAATCGTACTTTTATCAGGGGGAGCAATCTCCCTGATAATCAATAGGAGAATTTATGAATATAAAATTAACAAATGGTGTTAAAATTATAACAAGAACAAAAGATCAATACGAAGCAAACTTAAATCATTTTGAAAAAAGAGGTTTTGCTCCTGTTGATTCAGTAAAAAAAGAAATTAAAAAAGCGACTATTAAAGACATATCTGATAAAGTAGTTGAACTTAAACCAAAGAAAAAAAAAACAAGGAAAAAGAAATGAAAGATTTAAAAAAATATTGGAAACTTGCTAAAGACAATAAAAAGGTGACTATGGGAGTTATTATAGTTGTTGCAGTAATTTTAACTTGGGTATTCTAATATGGCAAACTACACAGGTGCAAATGTTATCACTACATCTGATGTTCTAAAATATCAGCCTGATGCTTTTGATTTTGGTATTTCAACAACTGCTACTGAAACTACAAACTTTCTATTACAAACAACAAACGATATTCTAAGACAGTTAAGAGTAGAATGGTGGTCTGTATATAAACAAAATGTATATACAGATATTACAGTTCTTAATACTGCTGAGATGGATAACACAAAAGTTAATTTAGATCAGTTTGAAAGGGCTGGTGTTTATTTATTTTTAGGAAGATTCTATTTACCAGCATTAACTAAATTTAGACCTGAGACAGAAAAAGACAGATTTGAAAGAATGGCAGAATATTATATGTCAGAATACAATAAAGAATTTAGATCAATATTAGAAGATGGTGTTGAATATGATGCAACAGCAGATGGCACTATTCAGGTAAGTGAAAGAGAGCCTTTACATGGATATAGACGATTGACTAGATAATGGCTGTCAATTTAAAGATCAAATCTAATACAAAACAGTTAAGCAAAAAATTTAAAAAGTTTGAATCTGTACTACCAAGAATAATTGATAAAGGTGTTAAACAAGCTGGTTTTCAATTATTAGATATTGTTAGAACTAAAACAGCTAAAGGAATTGATTTTAGAGATAGACCATTTGCTACATATTCTAATAGTTATTTGAAACAATTACAAAAAGAGGGTAAGCCATTAAAGGTAGATTTATTTTATTCAGGTAGAATGTTGGGAAGTTTATCAAGCAAAAAAACAGGAAAACATAAAGTATCTTTAGATTTTACAAACGCACAAATGAGACAAAGAGCATTATTTAATCAAGTATTGAACGAGCCTAAAAGAGAATTTTTTGGCTTTAATGATAGAACAGAAAAGATTATAAGTAAGCAATTCAATAGATTTGTAGAAAAAGAATTAAGAAAGTTTAAAATATGAGTGTAAGAGAAAACATAGCGTCTAATTTATTGTCAGTTATATCTGCAATATCTAGTCCTGATATTATAAAAGCAACTAGACAACCATTTCAATTAGATGAATTATCTGACAAACAATATCCAGCAGTAATAGTTCAAACATCTGAAGAAACTAGAGAAGATCAAGAATTAGGAGATGGTGCTAGAACTAGAATAGGCACTATTGATTTTGTTATATTAGGTTTTGTAAAAGGTGCAGAAGTTAATATTGATACAAAAAGAAACGAATTGATTACTGCTATTGAAACTGCATTAGAATCTGATATTACAAGAAGTAGCAACGCACTAGATACAGAAGTAACAAGTGTAGAAACAGACGAGGGTACATTGTTTCCTATTGGTGGTATAAGAATGGTTGTAAGATGTACTTATGAGTTCCAAGCTGGAACNCCATAAACAAGGAGAAGATATGGCAAGTAAAGATAAAATTATAGATAAAATTGAAAAAAAGATAGATGCAATAGAAAAGTTGCACGATAAAGAATCTATTATGTGTGAAGAAGTCAAAGATTTATTAGCTGATTTAAGAGATGATGAAGATGAGAAATGGGAAGATGACTCAGAAGAAGATTTTGATGAAGATAATGATGATGAAGATATTGACGAAGAAGAAGAAAACGAATAAAAGGATTTATGGCTAAAGACATTAAATTATATAAAGATGGAAATGAAGTTATTATTAACGAAACTCAGCTTGATAATTTTTTAGATTTAGGTTGGAAACAAATAAAAGAAGAAAAACCTAATGAGGTAAAATCTTCTTTTAAACAAAAACAAATTAAAGATAAGGAATAACGATGGCAACACACTTTGGTAAAGAGGGCGTAGTTAAAGCTGGTGGAACAGGTATAGGCGAACTTACAGGTTTTACACTTGAAACTACTGCTGATGTTGTAGAGGATACTCAATTATCTGATTCAACAAAGTCATTTTTAGCTGGAAGAACATCATTTTCAGGTACTTTAGAAATGAGTTATGATGAAACTGATTCTCCACAACAAACATTAACTGCTGGAACTTCTATCTCTTTTGTATTAGGTGCAGAGGGAGATGCTACAGGAGATGAAATTTTTTCAGGTTCAGGAATTATAACAGGTATGAGTGTTAATGTAACACTAGATGGTATAACTACTAGATCGGTTACTTTTCAAGGCACAGGAACATTGACTAGAGGAACTGCTTAATATTAATTTATGTCAGTTATAGATAGAGTAAAAACTCATTTTGAGACTCTGCAAACTATTACTATTGAAGTTCCTGAATGGAAAGACGAACATGGTAATCCATCTGTTTTTTATTCAGAGCCATTAACATTAGAGCAAAAAAATATTATTTTTAAAAAATCTAATAATTTTCAAGATTTAACAGTTCTTGTTGATTTGTTAATGATGAAGCTTATGGTTAAAAATGATAAAGGCGATTTAGTTAAAGCTTTTGACCCTTTTGATAAACTTGCTTTACAAAAAAAAGCAGACTCAAATATTATTGCATCAATAGCAAATAAAATACTTGTAGATACATCACTAGAAGAATCTGTAAAAAAGTAAATAGCGACCCTGACATACAATCTTTGTTGGTGGTTGCTGATAGACTTAAAATACCAATTCAAAAGGTATTAGATATGCCTTTAAGTCATTATAATCTTTGGATAGCTTACTTGAAAAAAGAGCAAGATGAGTATAAAAAGCAGAGACAACTATCTGAAGCAAAGAATTATAAGTAATGACACAAAAATTAAATATAGACATAGTAGCACGAGATAAGACTAAACAGGCTTTAGGGAGAGTTCAAGGTGCTTTAGCAAAAGTAAAAGGTGCAGTTTTTAATTTACAAAGTGCATTTGTCGGACTAGGTGCTGGATTAGTTATAAGAAATTTAGTTAATACAGGTAGAGAANTNGAAAANTTACAAGTTAGATTAANATTTTTANTNAAAGATACAAATGAGGGTGCAAAAGCTTTTGANAANATGGTTAAGTTTGCATCNANAGTTCCNTTTTCNNTNGAAGAAATACANGCTGGTTCAGGAATATTAGCAACNGTNACAGANAANGCNAANGANNTACAAAANATGTTAGAGATAACNGGTAATGTNGCGGCNGTNACAGGATTAGANTTTAGAACAACAGCAGAACAAATACAAAGATCATTTAGTGCTGGTATTGGTGCGGCAGATTTATTTAGAGAAAAAGGTGTTAGAAATATGCTTGGTTTTCAAGCTGGTGCAACAGTTTCAATACAATCAACAGTACAAGCATTTGAAGATGTTTTTGGTAGAAATGGTAGATTTGGAAAAGCAACAGATGATTTAGCAAGAACATTTGGTGGAACAATGTCAATGCTTGGAGATAAAGTCTTTGCATTTAAAAAAAATTTACTNGATGCTGGTTTCTTTACAGAGTTAAAAAATCAATTTGGAGATTTAGATAAATTTTTAGAAAAAAATGCAGATGAATTAGAAAGAATAGCAATTACTATTGGAACAAATTTAGCACAAGCAACAGTTACAGCCTCTAAAGGAATTAAATTATTAGCAGATAACTTTAGAGAATTGACAGATGTTTTAGGTTTATTATTAGTTGCGTTTGGTAGCGCTGTTAAAGTGCTTGTTGGAACAGGTGTAATTATAAACAATCTTGTCGAAAGAATTAAAAAATTCACAGGTGCAACAAAAGAAACAACAGAAGAAGTACAAAAATTATCAGACATACTAAAAGGTGCAGATGCTAATGAGGGTTTTGTAGAACCTTTAGAATCAGCTTTACAAATTATACACGATTTTGAACACGAATTATCTGTTGGTGTACCAAGTGCAACAGAAAAAGCTATAGCTAAATTTAGAGAATTAAATAGTGGTGCAATAACAAATTTAAAAGATAAATTTAAAGATATAAAAATGACTATTGCAGAGGGTATTAACAATGCAATTCCAAAAATGTCACAAGGATTAGCAAGAGCATTTGTATTTGGAGAAAAATTAAAAGATACATTTAAAAATATGGCAAGAACATTATTAGTNAATGTNTTAAGTGCATTAATAGAAATTGTTGCNAGAAAAGGTGTAGAACTTGCTATTGAAAAATTAATTACAAAAGAAAAACAAAAACAAGCATCTTTAAGTGGTGCTAGTGCTGGTAGTTCTTTATTTAGTGTAGCAAAATCATTTTTAGGATTTGCAAAGGGTGGAGCAGTTTCAAAAGGTCAGCCTGTTGTAGTTGGAGAACAAGGAGCAGAGGTTTTTGTTCCAAACAGTACAGGACAAATAACACAATCAGCTAGAGGTACAGGTGGTGGACAAACAACAGTTAATTTTAATATTAATACTTTAGACGCAAGTGGTTTTGACGATCTATTGGTAAGAAACAGAGGAACTATAACACAAATAATTAATAACGCAGTTAATGAAAGAGGGAGTAAAAATCTAATCTAATGTCAGGTGCTTTTCCAATATCAACTGCTAAATTTCAATCTTTAGGAATAAAGTCAATTCAAAATACAATTATATCTAAATCTCAATCAGGTAAAAAACTTGTAAGACAAATTGACAATCAAAGGTTTGCATTTTCTGTTCGTGTTATTACAGCAAAAAGATCAGATGTTTATGGAGAACTTATGGCTTTTATTATGAAGCAAAGATCAAGCAAAGAAAATTTTACAATCATCCCACCTGAGATAGAAGATGCTAGAGGAACTGAGACAGGAACAGTATTAGTAAATGGTGTCCACGCAGTAGGAGACACAACGATTGCTATGGATGCTTTTGCTGGAGATGGTGCTGGAAGATTTAAAGCTGGAGATTTTCTAAAGTTTGCATCACATAATAAAGTTTATATGGTTGTTGCAGATGCTACTTCATCATCAAATGCTTCTACTGTTACAATAGAACCACCATTGATTACTGCTTTAGCAGATGATTCAGTAGTGACTTATGATAATGTTGCTTTTACAGTTCATCTAACAAATGACATACAAGAATTTGGAGTTGTTGGTGCAGATAAAGATGGTGCATTATTGTATCAATTTGAATTTGATGTCGAAGAAACTCTATAAAATTAAGTATTACATAAATGTTGATGTATTAGCAGAAGAAATAGTTAATACTGAAGATATAGATGTTAAAAATTTAAAATTGAATAATAACGAGTTTCCTAGTAAAAATGCAAAGTGGATTATTTATGATTCAATGAAAGTAACAAGAAAAACTATAGAAGATTATGACGAGATCACTAACGACAGCAGTAAAAAACGAACTAGCGACAAATGATATTAGACCTGTCCATCTTATTACCATTGGTTTTGGTACTCCTGTTAATATTACAGATTGTTCATTTCCTTTAACATCATCAGTATCAGGTTCGTCAGTTACATATAGTGCAAGTGATTTTATATTAGGTATTTCTAATCATACAGAAGAAACAGATATTACTAAATCAAGTGTAAGCATTAGTTTATCAGGTGCAGATCAAACATTTATATCTGTAGTTTTAAATGAAAATGTTATCAATGATAGTGTTGATATTTTTAGAGGTTTCTTAGATGACTCTAATGCACTTATATCTGACCCTTTTTTATTATACAGAGGTAAAATAGATAGCTTTGATATTTCAGAAACAGATAAAGAAAGTATTGTTGGACTTCAAATAGTTTCTAATTGGGCAGATTTTGCAAAAAAAAATGGTCGTAAAACAAACAACACATCTCAACAAAGATTTTTTAGTGGAGATGTAGGTATGGATTTTGCTTCACAAACTGTTCAAGATATTAAGTGGGGTAGAGCATAATGGGTCTAGGAAAATTTATCTCAAAATTTATACCGAGTCCAATAACAAAGATTTTTGCAAATCCTTTAGTTTCATTAGGTGTTTCATTATTTCTTGCATGGATATTAAGACCAAAAGTTCCTGAAATAGAAGATTTTGGCACAAATGAATTTGATGATTTTGAAAGAGGTATATTAGTAAATAAACAAAGTAATGATGCGAATATACCAATTATTTATGGAGAAAGACTTGTTGGTGGAACTAGAGTCTTTATGGAAACTTCAGGAACAGATAACACCTATCTATATATGGCAATAGTTATTTCAGAGGGAGAAATAAATTCAATAGAAGAAGTAAGAGTTGATGATAAAGCTGTTACATTTGCATCTTCATTATCAGATGGAACAGAAGTTGAAGTAGGAAGTGGAGATAGTAATTTTTATAAAAATAGTGAAAGTTTGATTAGAATAGAACCTCACTTTGGTACAGACAATCAAGCTACATCAGATTTACTTTCTACATTATCATCTTGGGGAAGCAATCATAGATTAAGAGGAATATGTTATTTAGCTTTAAGGTTTAAATGGAATCAAGACGCATTTACAGGAATACCAAAAGTTCAAGCTAAAATAAAAGGTAAAAAAGTTGTAACATTAGCATCTAACTTATCAGAACAAACTGCATCGTTTTCTACAAATCCAGCTTTTTGTATTTTAGATTATTTGAGAAATGAAAGATATGGAAAAGGTATTGCAACTTCAGAAATAGATTTACAATCTTTCTATGATGCGTCACAAGTTTGTGTAACACAAGTAACACCATATTCAGGTGCAAGTGATATAAATATATTTGATACAAATACAGTTTTAGATACATCACAAAAAATTATAGATAATGTAAGAGAACTATTAAAAGGTTGCAGAGGCTATCTTCCATATACAGGTGGAAAATATAAATTAATTATTGAAACGACAGGAAGTGCATCAATAACACTTACAGAAGATGATATTATAGGTGGATATAATTTATCTATTCCACAAAAGAACGATAGATATAACAGAGTTATAGTTGGCTTTGTTAATCCTGATAGAAACTTTCAAGTAGATGAAGTTCAATTCCCACCAATAGATGATAGTGGTTTGTCAAGTGCAGATCAACACGCAACAATGAAAACTGCTGATGGTGGATTTTTACTTGAGGGTAGATTTTCTTTTAAAACATTAACTTCGCCATATCAAGCAGAGGAGATGGCAGAAGTAATTTTAAGAAGATCAAGAGAAGCGATGACACTTGGATTAAATGTAAGCTTTGATGCTTATGATTTAGCAATAGGAGATATAGTAAATATTACACATAGTTCATTAGGTTTTTCTGCAAAAGCATTTAGAGTTATGGGTATTACATTTAACGAAGATTTTACAATAGGATTATCTCTTGTTGAATATCAAGCTAGTCATTATACTTGGGCAAGTAAAGCACAAGTTAGTTCTACACCATCTACTAATTTACCTAATCCATTTACTATTCAACCACCAGCAAGTGTAACTTTAACCGACCAACTTATTGAATATAATGATGGAACTGTAATTGTAGCTTTAGATGTTGCTATTGGTGCTTCTCCTGACTCATTTATAGATTTTTACCA
>NHLU01000007.1 GCA_002169255.1 Candidatus Pelagibacter sp. TMED275 | reverse complement strand
TTATGGAGATGGAACAAGTCAAGGAACAAGTTCTGGTGCAATCGTAAGAATTACTGTATCAAGTGGTGCAATTGCAGCTTTCGGTTTGACTGCTGGTACTGACACAACTGTTCATGCAACTGGTGCTGGATATACTTTTGGTTATGTAAATCTTGGTGCTGGTTATACTTTCTCTGACTCATCATTATCTTCTGCATCAAACATGGGTGGTTCTGGTGGAGCAGTCGAAGTCATTATTAGTCCAGAGGGTGGACATGGTAGTAATGCAGTTACAGAATTAGGTGGTCATTATCTTATGACTGCAACTACAATATCACAAGCAGAAAATGATGACTTCTCAACTGCAAATGATTTTAGAACAGTTGGTATTGTCGTTGATCCTACTAACTATGGAACAACCACAGTTGCAACAGCTACAACTGCAAGACAAACCTTTGCTGTAAAATTTGCATCTTCAACTGGAGTTTTTGAAGCAGACGAAGTAATCACACAAGCATCAACTGGTGCAGTAGGTAAAGTAGTTGAATGGGATTCAACCCTAAGTATACTTTATTATCAACAAGAAAGTTTCAAAGGATTTGGAACTAATTCTACAACTGGTGGATTAGTTGCATTTAGTGGAACTAATCTTATTACTGGTGCAACATCTAGTGCAACTGGAACACCATCTAGTACAAGTAGTGAAACAGTAACACTTGCAAATAGTAATACACTTACACTTACAAGTGGTTATGCAAATCCAGAGTTACAAGCAGATAGTGGAGATATTATATATCTTGAAAACAGAAAACCTATTCAACGATCTTCTGACCAAACAGAAGACATTAAAATTATAATTGAGTTTTAAATATGGCACAACTTACAGACCTAAACGTATCACCATACTATGATGATTTTGATGATAAAGATAATTTTCATAAAGTATTGTTTCGACCTGGCTTTTCTATTCAAGCAAGAGAATTAACATCTTTACAATCTATTCTTCAAAATCAAGTTGAAAGACATGGTTCGCATATCTTTAAAGAGGGATCAGTTGTTATACCAGGCCAAGTTTCTTATTCAACTAATTTCAATACACTACAACTTGCAACTACTTTTGCAAATGAAGATATTGTTGCTGCATCATTTTACAATGCAACAAATCCAGTTATTATTACTGGAAGTTTATCTGGTGTTAAAGCAAAAGTTATAGGTTTTGCAGAAGCAACAACTACAACTCAACCAATTCTTTATCTTCAATACATATCTGTGGGCACAGATAATGTTACACCATTTTTTAACAATTCAGAAAATATTACTGCAAATACTACGATTACTCATACCACATCATATTCTGCAAATATAGCATCTGCAACAACACATGATACTTTTGCTTCACAGATTGGTAGTGCCGTAACAGTAGAAGAAGGTGTTTATTATATTCGTGGTCATTTTGTTAGGTGTGAAAAAGAAACACTTGTTTTAAGTATTAATAATGTACTTCAAAGTGGTCGTGTTGGTTTTAATATTACGGAGACTTTGGTTACTCCAGAAACAGATGCAACACTTACTGATAATGCAACTGGTTCAAATAACTATGCAGCCAAGGGTGCTCATAGATTGAAGATTACACTTAATCTTGTAAAACTAGATACTGACTCAGTTGCTGATTCTAACTTTGTAGAACTTACAAGACTAGATACTGGTACTCAAGTTACAGGTGCAAGAAATACAGATTATTCAGTTTTAGGTGAAAATCTTGCAAGAAGAACATTTGATGAATCTGGTGATTATACTGTAAGAAACTTTCTTTATGAAATAAAAGAATCNGTTACACAAATTTTTAGAGGTGCAACTAGCATTGGTGCATATACTGCTGGTAGTGTCACAGATAATGAAGCGACAGCATCTAGTGACTTATTGGCATTAAGTATCAAACCAGGCAAGGCATATGTTCAAGGTTTTGAAATTGACAAAATAGCAACTTCATTAGTAGACGTAAAAAAGGCAAGAGATTTTAATACAGTTAATGCTGGTATAACTACATTTGATATTGGTAACTTTGCATTTGTTACGAATTTATACGGAAGTCCAGATATTACTTCTGTATCTGGTGAGACAACTCCATATAAAGAAATAGGAATTTTTACAGATAGAACTGATACAAGTAGAGGAACATCTGCTGGTTATCAGATTGGTGTATGTAGGGCTCGTACAGTAGAATATTTTTCTGGTACTCAAGGTTCTACAGAAGCAATCTATAAATTATTTCTATTTGATATAAGAATGTTTACATATATTTGTCTATCTGGTGCAGTATCCCCTAATCTTCTTGTATCACACCCAAATGGCGGAGTTCAAGTTAAAGGTGTAACTTCTGGTGCAACTGGATTTATTTATGCTGGTGGATATTTTGAATTTATTAGAAATCAAACTCGTATGGCACTTACAAATGTTGTAGGAAATTTTCAAAAAGGTGAAAAGATAATTGCATCTGACTCTACTGAAACTGGAAAAATAGTAGAAGATTCTGATAATCAAGACCTAACAATTGCAGATATTAGTGAAGGTTCTCACAATGCGATTGTAACACACGAATTTAGAGAAGCTCGTTCATTATCTGATGGTACAGCAAATAAATTTACTGCTGACTTAGTTCTTGCACTTGTTGATGATGCTGGTAATATGCTTCTTGATGGTACTGATGCTAATGCAACTGATAACTTTGGTAAAATTATTGAAGATGATGGTTCAACAAGAGTTACACTTGAAACACAAAGAGTTGCAAAATTAATTAATCCAGAAAAAAATGCTGCAATATTTAAATTACCTAAAAGAGTAATTAAAACATTATTAACTGAAACTAATGCTGGTGCAACTGATACTCAATATACAGTTCGTAGACAGTTTGTAGGAACAACCGATAGTAATGGTGCAGTTACTTTCTCTGCTGGAAGTAATGAAACTTTTGTTTCGTTTGCAAGTAAGGATTATACATTATCTATTACAACTGCTGGTGGTGGAACTGGTATTCAAGGTGATATCGTATTACTTACCGACTCAAAGTTAACTGGTGAGGGAACACCTAGTTTAACTATTACTGACGGCACAATTCTTGGAAGTGGTGCAAAAGTAAAACTTACTGCAACAATATTAAAGACAAGTGTTATTGCAAAAGCAAAAACTACACAACTTTCAAAACAACTTAAAGTTTTAGCAACAGACGCTGATGGTGCATATGGAACAAGAGCAACAGATGTAGACGTTTCACTTGGTCGTGCAGATGCGTATAGACTTCAAGCAGTATTTGACTCAGAAGATACAAGTTCAGATGCTGCAGCCCCTACTCTTACATTAACTACTACAACTGGAACTTTTGTAAGAGGAGAAAGAATTACAGGTTCAACTACAGGTGCTTTAGGTAGAACTGTTTCCACAGTAACACCATTACAATATACTCTTATTGGTGGAGTTTCAGCAGATGATTTTGTTATAGGGGAAACAATTACTGGAGCCCACTCTGGTGCAACAGCTGTTATTTCTGCTAAAACTCAAGGAAGTAAAAATATCACAAATTTATTTACCTTAGATACTGGACAACGAGATAACTTTTATGATATTTCAAGAATTGTAAGAAAAACTGGAGCACCAGTTCCATTAGGTAGATTACTGGTTATTTATGATTATCTAGAACATGGTGCTGGAGATGTATTTACAGTTGACTCTTATACTACACTTAATGGTCAAATGGAATATAAAGATATTCCAGTATATGCATCCACAAGAGTTGACCCAGATGATCCAGAACCAACTGGTGTTTTTGAATTAAGAGATTCGTATGACTTTAGACCAAGAGCAGAAGACATTGCTGGTACATCATCAACTTTAGCAGATGTAGATCAAATTACAGGTAATTCATTTAACTTTGAGAATAGACAATTTGATGGTGGTGGTGCAACTACAGTTGATATGCCACAGCCTGGTAGTGTTGTTCAATCAGATTTTGAATTTTATCTTCCAAAGAGAGCAACACTATTCTTGACAAAAGAAGGTCAGTTTAAAGTTGTTGAGGGTGTTTCAGCTGAATTACCACAACTACCAAAAGATTTAGATAGTGCTTTAAAACTTGCATCACTGTTTATACCAGCATTTACCTTTAGTCCTAAAGAAGTTCAGATTGAGAGATTTAAAACTCAAAGATTTACCATGAAAGACATTGGTAGACTACAAGAACGTATTGAGAATGTAGAGTATTATACTGCACTTAGTTTATTAGAAAAAGATACAGCTTCATTTGAAGTTAGAAATAATCAAACTGGTTTTAATCGTTTTAAGTCTGGATTTGTAGTGGATAATTTTTCTGGACACAGAGTTGGAGATGCACTTAATCAAGATTACAAAATTGCAGTTGACCAAGACAACCAACAATTACGACCTAAATCAGTATCAAAAAATGTTCAACTACAACTTCCAGATAATTTAACTTCTGCTGTTGGTGTTAAAACATTAATAGGTTCTGGTCTTGCAAAAACTGGTGATCTAATTACTTTAGATTATGATGAAACTGTTATGTTTACACAGCCGTTTGCAACAAGAGTTGAAAATATTCAACCATACTTGGTTGCTGGTTTTACTGGAAAAATTACTATAACACCAACTGGTGATGAGTGGTTTGAAACAGAAGTGGCTCCTGCTCTTGTTATAAACAGAGATGGTGACTTTGATACCTTTGCAGCTCAAAACGCAAACGCAATCGGTACTGTTTGGAACTCATGGGAAACACAATGGTCTGGTGTGACAACTGTTAATCTTGGAACATCAGTTGAGGGTATTAATAATAATGCTACTCAAGCAACTGTGGTAACAAGAGCAATAGATGTTACTAATACTACTCTAAGACGAGTTGGTACTCAAACAACTGTCGGTTCTAGATTGAATGAAGAATCTCAAGGAAGTAGAGTTGTTAATAGAGGTATTGTTCCTTTTATTAGACCTAGAGTTATATCTTTTAAAGGAGAGTGTTTTGCTCCAAACGCAAGACTATATGTATTTTTTGACAGAGTTGCAGTTTCTAACTTTGTTACACCACTAGCAGGATTTACTAGTGATGCAACTCCAGTTGCTGGTAGTCCTCTAATTTGTGATGCTTCTGGTAAGGTAGAGGGTACTTATCAAATTCCAGATTTCAGACCTCAACTAACAGCAAGAGGTGGTACACAGAATGTAACAGTTCCAATCTTTAGAACTGGAGATGTTGAGTTCAGAGTAACAACAAGTGAAACAAATGCAAGAAGTGGCCCGAACTCTGCATCAAAGGCACCTTTCAGTGCTGCAACAGCAACATATTCTGCAAAGGGTGTTTTAGACACATTACAAGAAACCATCATTGCAACAAGAGAACCTATTCTAGTTCAAAATTCAGTTGACCAAGAAACAATGAGAACAAATATTGGTCAAATGAGAACCATTAGTAGACGAACTGATGAAATTCAAGCTGCAGTTAACATTACAAATGTTACAAATGAGATCACAGAAGAAATTACAAACATCACTAATATAACAAATAATGTTACAAATGTTACAAACAATACAACTGTCAATAATAGAATTGTACAAGTTATTAGACCACGACCACCACAAGATGATGGTGGTGATGATGGTGGTGGTGATCCACTTGCACAAACATTTATGCTTACTGATGATATTGGTTCTTTTATTACTTCAATTGACTTTTTCTTTTCTGCAAAAGATAATAATCTACCAGTATGGTGTGAAATAAGAAATGTAGTGAATGGTTATCCTGGCCCTAAAGTATTACCTTTTGGTAGAAAAGTAATCACACCAGATCAAGTTAATCTTAATGATACTACTGGNACNACACCAACNAAATTTACTTTTGACTCTCCTGTGTTTTTACAANNAGGNGTAGAGTATTGTGTTGTTCTACAAACAGANAGTCTTGATTATCGTGTNNGGATTGCACAGATGGGNGAAACTGATGTAAGTGGTTCTGATAGAGTNATTTCTAAACAACCAACATTAGGTGTTTTATTTAAATCACAAAATAATAGAACTTGGAATGCTATTCAAATGCAAGACTTAAAGTTAACTATTAATAGAGCTAGATTTAAGAATATTCAAGGAACTTTGGCTTTATCAAATAAACAAACTAATTTAGAAAGTCCGATTACAGCAGAAGATGGTACTACTACAGTCTATGGTAAGAAACTTATTCCTAATCCATTAATTATGGAACATAGTAGTACAGTATTACAAGTCAAACATATAGATCATGGTATGTATGCTACTTCTAATAATGTAAAAATTACTGGAGTTAAAGGTCTAATATCAACTACATTAAATGGTGCGATTACTACTACATCTACTTCATTGACATTAACTTCTGCAACTGGATTTGCTGCAAGTAATCTTTCTTCTCGTTGTTATGTCAAGATTAATAATGAAATTATATATGGAACATTATCTGGTACAACTATTTCAGGTTTGGTTAGAGGAGATTCAATTGATACTAGTGGTGCTACAGCTGCACACGCAGATGACTCCACAGTAGAACTTTATCAAATACATGGTGTTCCATTAGATCAAGTAAATAAAACACATACTGCAATTGCAAATGTAGATACTAATTCTTATACTGTAAGTTTAACAACTGCACCAACAATTACTGGTGCTGATGGAACTCCAAAATCTCAAATTGGATTAAACAATGTTTATGCAACTGAAAACTATAGATTTGAAAATATCAAACCTCTAGTAAGTGTTTTAGAATTACCTACCACTTCAATAAATGCAGTATTAAAAACTACTTCTGCAACAAGTCCGAGTGGTTCTGAAACTTCTTTTACTACGGAAACTACTGCAAGTACTATTCAACTGAATGAAAACTTTGCATTTGATAATACTAGAATGGTTGCTTCAGACGTAAATGAAACAAACGAACTTGCTGGTGCTAAATCATTTTTATTAGATTTGACATTTAATACTATAAGTGATAACTTATCACCAGTTCTTGATATTGATAGAATGTCAATAATTACAACAGCAAATATTATTGATAAAATTAATAGTAGTTCTGATATTTATCCAACAACTGATTATGTAGATTCAATAGAACCACTAGGAGATAACAACTCTGCAATTTATATTACAAAGAAAGTTGCATTACAAAATCCTGCTACTGCATTGAAAGTTATATTTGATGCCATGAGACCAGCAACTGCTGATATAAAAGTTATGCATAAAATATTACCCTCTGCATCTTCTGACGATTTTGATGATCTAGGTTATGTATATTTTAATGATGTTGGCTCTCCAGATAATCCAGTTTCTATATCATTAACTGATAGTGATTTCCAAGAATACGAATTTACTGCTGGTGTGAAAGATGATGGTTTTACAAATGACCCACTTCCAGAATTTATTCAGTTTGCAATTAAGATTGTTTTACAAGGAACAGACGCTGCACAAGTACCAAAACTAAAATCGCTTCGTGTTATAGCGTTGGATGATTAAGATGTCAGATTTAGTACAAGTAGAGGGATACACAGACTTACTTAGAGATAATAAATCTAAAGCAATAATTAATCGTAATAGAAATGCATTTGAAAATGCAAGAGCAAGAGCTGCAGAAGCAAGAAAACAATGAGATGAAATTCGTAATGCAACAAGAGAGATAAATACTTTAAAATGTGAAATGCATGAAATTAAAGATATGTTAAAAACTTTATTGGATAGGAAATAAT
>NHLU01000006.1 GCA_002169255.1 Candidatus Pelagibacter sp. TMED275 | reverse complement strand
GATATTGATCCTAAAAACTATTCTAAATTTAAAATAGAAAACTACTTAGCACTATTTCAACAATACAAACTACCTTTGATACCTTTGCTATCAAAGAGTGGTGGTTTGCATTGTTATTTATTTTTAAAAGAACCAATACCAGCGATAGATTTAATATCCGCATTGAAATCTTTTCTACTGCCTCTTGGACTAGATCCCACGACAGAGGTTTTTCCTAAACAGAAAGAACTAAAGGAAGATGACAAAGGCGACATAAAACCAGGTAACTTTATAAACCTACCATACTATAACAACGGACATACGCACCGATACGCTGTAGATAAAGACAATAACAAATTAGACCTACCAAAATTTGTAGAGTTTGCAAATCAAAACAAAATAGGCAAAGACGATTTAGAAAAATTAGTAACAGAGACATACAAGAATATATTAGTTGGAACTAGCGAAGAGTTTGAAGATGGTCCACCATGTCTAGCACTATGTTCAAAGAGAAAGTTAGATGATGGTAGAGATAGGTTCATGTATAATTACATGGTCTTTGCTAAAAAGAAATACAAAGATAAATGGCCAGATCATGTTGCAAAAGCAAACTATAATTATTTAGAAGATCCATGGGATAAAGCTAAGTTAGATACCAAGCTAACTGCATGGAAGAAAGATACAGCAGGTCATACGTGTTACGAAGATCCAATACAAAGTAAATGTATGCGTAGTCTATGTTACTCTAGGCCATTCGGTGTCAAATCAGATAGCATCACCATGTTTCCTGATATTACAGACTTTGAGATTATCATGTATGCAGAACCTGAGTACAGGTTTAATGTGGCATTACCAGATGGTACAAAGGCTGGAGTGATAGCAGGTAACAGGCGACTGATAACAAAGCAGACAGAACTATTAGATTTGATATGGGAGCAAACTGGTATCTATCATGAACCACTAAAAGCAAAAGACTTTAGAGCAAAACTGACAGAGATTAGAAAGAACTCTGTTAAGATATCACCACCTGCAGGCACACAGATAGAAGATAGATTAAGAGAAGAGTTATATCAATACTGTGTTAACGGGCCGAGAGCTAAACAAAGAATACAGATAAATAGTGGGTCATGTCTAACAGAAGAGGGCTATCATTACTTTAGATTTAATTCTTTTATAGATCATCTAGGTACAAGTTGGAAAATACCACAAGATAGAATAGCACAAAAATTAAAAGATAAGTGTGGTGTAGAGTTTAGTCACTCTTTAAACATAGATAATAAAACTGTCAAAGTGTGTAGATTAGAACAGATGCATATAGATAAAATAGAATACAAACCAGTGGAGAGAAAAGGAGACAACTACTAATGAGATATAAAGTTGTAGGTCCACCGGGCACAGGTAAAACTAGAAGACTGTTAAATAATGTACAAAGATATTCTGATATAGGTGTGCCTTTAAATAAAATAGGTTACTTTGCATTCACTCGTAAAGCTGCAGGTGAGGCAAGAGATAGATTCTTAAAAGTAAAAACAGAACTTACAAAGAAAGATATAAGATACTTTCAAACACTACACTCTTTGGCATTTAATACTCTTGGCCTCAAAGAAGAAAACGTCATGCAAGAACTAAACTATAAAGTAATAGGTGAGACTTGTGGCATACAAATAAAGTATGCATCNTATGAAACCAACAACTGGAANGGTATNTTTTCATCTGACAGTGAATATTTAAGCATGATAAACCTTGCAAGAGTCAGAGAGATATCTGTTATGGATCAATTAGATAGAAACGAACANCTATCAAGNATAGAACGAGATAAACTAGATGCCATAGAACAAGAGATAAATAGCTATAAGAAAGTATTTGGTCTGATTGATTTTACTGACATGATACAAAAGTTTTTAGATAAAGGTNTTTCACCTAAGTTTGATGTTATCTTTGTAGATGAGGCGCAGGATCTATCTTTAATACAATGGTCTATGATAAAAAAGATTGAGAAAGATACAGATTGTGATGTATGGGTTGCAGGAGATGATGACCAAGCTATCTTTGGTTGGGCTGGTGCAGATGTAGATTCTTTTATAAACTGGAAGGCTGAGGAAATACCTCTAAAACAATCAGAAAGAGTGCCAACTATTATACAGAAAAAAGCATTAGATGTCATTGATAGAATACAAGAAAATAGGATTGACAAAGAGTATTTTCCAAAGGCTGAATCTGGAGAAATTTTTGAAAGATATAAACTATCTGACATAGATATGTCGAAAGGTGACTGGTTAATTTTAACAAGAACTAAATCATTATTAAAACCTGTTATTACTTTTTTAAAAAAGAAAGGTTTCTTTTTTAATACTGCACAGGGTAATAGTATAGGTAAGAGTTTATANGAAGACATACAGAACTGGTCTAAGTTACAAAAAAAGATAGAGCTACCAGAGATACAAGTACAAAGAATTANAGAGAGAATAGAGGGTTCNATGAACTTATCTTTAAAATGGTATGANGTATTTAACAAACTAACAGACAGTCAAATAACTTACATGAAGTTATTACTATTAAATGGTGAAAATCCTACAGAGGATGCAAGAATAAAAGTGTCAACAATACATGGAGCAAAAGGTGGTGAGGCCACAAACGTAGTATTATTTTTAAATGAAACAGCAAACACAATTAAAGGAGCAAAAAAATCTGCAGCTAAACAAGATGAAGAATACAGAGTTTGGTATGTGGGTATTACACGAACTATGAAAAATTTATATTTAATAAAATCACAAAACAAATCTAAGGAGTTTAAAATATGAGTTCTTACGATAAACAAATTTCTGGTGCACATTACATTGGGTTTAAAATACAGCCCTCTAAGTTTATAAATGATAATAAGTTGCTTTTTGCAGAGGGTAACGCTATAAAGTACATATGCAGACACCCGCACAAGGGGAAAAAGGATGACATATTGAAAGCCATACATTATTTAGAAATGATAATTGAACGAGATTATAAATGATATTTAAAGCACAAACGGAGTGGGTTAAACCCAAAGAGTTTCCGGATCTAAGATTTTGTGAAGAGATTGCAATCGACCTAGAAACACATGACCCAGATTTAAAAACTATGGGATCTGGTTCTGTGATTGGTAAGGGTAAGGTCGTAGGTATTGCAGTTGCAACAGATGGCTACTCTGGATACTTTCCATTCGATCATGAGGGTGGTGGTAATCTAGAAAAAAGTAAAGTAATTCAATGGTTTACAGACATTTGTAAAACTACTTCTACAAAAATATTTCACAATGCCATGTATGATGTGTCATGGATCAGAGCCATGGGTATAAAAATTAATGGTCGAATAGTTGATACGATGATTGCAGCATCACTCGTAAATGAAAATAGATTTAGATACGATCTTGGATCACTGGGTTGGGATTATTTAAGTCAAGGTAAAAACGAAACAGAATTAAACAACGCTGCAAAAGAATGGGGTGTGGATCCTAAAGCTGACATGTGGAAGATGCCTGCAATGTATGTTGGTAATTATGCTGAACGTGATGCAGAGTTGACTTTAGGTTTGTGGAAAGCTATGCAAAAAGAAATAAAAGATCAAGACTTAAAATCTATTTTTGATTTGGAAACCGATCTTTTTCCTTGTTTGGTTGATATGCGTTTTTTAGGAGTAAGAGTAGACGTTCAAAAAGCTCACACATTAAAACAGCAGTTAGCTGAACAAGAAAAACAATTGCTACAACAAGTACATAAAGAGACACAAGTAGACGTTCAAATATGGGCTGCAAGATCGATTGCGAAAGTGTTTGATAAATTAAATTTAGAATACGAGAGAACTTTAAAAACACAAGCACCTTCTTTTACTAAAAACTTTCTCTCTACACATGAACATCCTTTAGTGCAATGTATATCAAAAGCTAGAGAAATAAACAAGGCACATACAACATTCATAGATACTATTATAAAACACGAACATAATGGTAGAATACATGCCGATATAAATCAAATTAGATCGGACACAGGAGGAACAGTAACTGGTAGATTTAGTTACTCTAATCCTAACTTACAACAAATTCCTGCTCGCAACAAAGACTTGGGTCCATTGATCAGATCCCTCTTTATACCTGAGTCTGGTTGCGAGTGGGGATGCTTTGACTATAGTCAACAAGAACCAAGACTAGTAGTTCACTACGCATCCCTTGATCAAGATACAAGTGTCTTTAGTGTTAAAGATTCTTACATGCATGATGATGCAGACTTTCATACTGTCGTTGCAAAGATGGCAGACATACCAAGAAGTCAAGCTAAAACAATTAATCTTGGATTATTTTATGGTATGGGTAAAGCAAAACTACAAGCAGAGTTAGGAGTATCTAAAGAAAAAGCAGATGAACTATTTACAATTTATCATGAGAGAGTTCCGTTTGTAAAATCATTAATGAACTCTGTATCAAATAGAGCGCAACAACGTGGACAAATAAGAACTTTACTTGGTAGACTATGCAGGTTTCACTTATGGGAACCCAGTAAGTTTGGTATGCACAAGGCGTTACCTTTTGATCAGGCTAGACAGGAACATGGAGCAAGTATCAAGCGTGCTTATACCTACAAAGCTTTGAACAAATTAATTCAAGGTAGTGCTGCAGATATGACAAAAAAATCTATGTTAGAACTATATAAGGAGGGCATTGTTGCACACATACAAGTGCATGATGAACTAGATATATCTGTGGAAGATGATATAAAAGCTAAACGTATAAAAGAGATTATGGAATCCGCAGTTGAATTAGAAATACCAAACAAAGTGGATTATGAATTTGGTAAGAACTGGGGAGATATAAAATGAGGATTGACTATGGCTTACTTAAATGCAAATATACCCGCAACATATGCACAAATAAGAAGGGAGTATTTATATGATCTTAAAAAACATCATGGAGAAGTCGAAGACTGCATTGTATTCGGCATATCATCTATTGCTGGAAGTGCTATTTTATTTCATGCGATTATGGAGAACGGGGCTATCTTTTATCGTCTCCCGATATCTGCCTTCATACAGAGGGGTTTTAGACAAGAAGATGTTCCTAAACGTAGACTTGATGAACTTCAGCTTTGGAATTGTTTTAGTTATTATCCTGCTGTTACTAGTTGGGATATAATACAAGGCACATCTGGAAAATATATAGGTAAAGACAAACAATGGCATCACGGTAAATACTTATTTACTGTTGACTTTGCACACCCAGAGTCTAATATATTAGATACCGAACACTCGGAAATACCGCACGAACATAAGTGCGCNCACATACTTGCCTTAGATGATGGCAACTATGCAGCACAGCCAAATAACAGGATAATATGGAATTTACCGTCATTTACGGTCAAAGACGAGACTCCTAAGTGGAAAGTGCAAACATCAGAATGGAACGTAGAAGACACAGGCAAGTGGCAAACTGCCGATACTGACGACTTCTTTTACGAAATTGAGGAGAAAAAACATGATTAAAAATATTTTAAAAACAATAGAATTACCTAATAATAGAATAATTCTAATTTACAGATGCGCAATAGTTGCATCAATAATAATACTTTACCTAAAATGACATTAGGACAATTCTGTAATGAGTGTCATCATCCTTGCCATTGTGGCGAAGATAATGAACTACATGCAGATGAATACGGAGTGTGTACTTGTGAAGGCTGTAAATGTAAAGATTCGAAGATTGAGAAAAAAAATGAGAACTAAAACTGTAGAAAATAATTATTATTTTACAGGAGTTCTAATACTTTTATTAACTCTTTTAGCTTTTTGTGGTGGACCTGCGTATAGTGGATCTACACAAACAAACACATCAGGATCTAATACAGCTATTGAAGGCGGTTATACATCAACTGCTACAACAACGTACCAGTCTGGGTCAAGTTCTAATAGCACGACAAACAGTACAACAAACTCTAACGTAAAGTCTGCACCACCAAGTTCTAGTGCACCATCATACAATTCTATGACACAAGATGTTTGTGCTGTGGGCGTGTCTCTTGGAGTTCAAACATTTGGTTTAGGTGTTAGTGGTGGTAAACACACAATAGATAAAAATTGTGAAAGATTAAAGTTAGCAAGAATATTAAATGATTTTGGTATGAAAGTGGCTGCGGTTGCTATACTATGTCAGGATGAAAGAGTATTTGAGTCTATGATACAAGCAGGAACACCATGTCCAATAGATGGTAAAATTGGTAAAGAGGCACAAGCTTTATGGTCTAAGTATGATCATGAAAGACCAGACTATGACGTGTATGTTAAACGTATGAAAGATAGAGAAAAAATTGACGAAGAGTTAGCAAAATTAAAAGCAGAGAAGGAAGCTGCAGAAAAATATAAAGAAGAAAATTTTATTAAACCAGAGGACTGGCAAGGGCCTAGATGAAAATAAGCGAGAATACTTCTGTAAGTATGCCCGTCAAGAACATGCTCATGATAATCGCGGGCGTTGTGGCTGGCGTGTTCGCGTACACAGAGATTACAGCTAGACTCACCTCGTTAGAAACGTCAAGAGAATTATTTCAAGCTGATCTTCTTAAGAAAAGTGAACAATTGCCCACGGATCAGGAGCAGTACATGCTCTTAGAAGCACTTTTTTCTGACGTAGAAAAATTACAAAAAAATCAAGAACAGAATATGACAAACAAAGTCAACATAGAATTTACTCAAAAACAATTAGAAAAACTATTGTCTGATGTAGAAGCATTAAAAGATAAAGTTAGAGCAAACGGAAGTCACCAATGACAGAAATGGTGGTAGCTTTACTTATGATAATAGGAGGAGAAATTAAGGAAGCTCGTATACAAAAATCTATGTCTGAATGTTTAGCAGGGGCACGCGTTGCTAAACGTGGTTTAAAAATTGGTGGTAACATAAAATACCAATGTATAAAATCTATGGCAGAATTAGAAACAAATATTGATGGATCTTACTCAATAAAAAAATTAATAATAGAATAATGAAAACGTATTGTTTTGAATGCAAACACGATTGTCATTGTGGTCGTAAATGCGATCAATGTAGTTGTTACATATGTAACAATATTGTGATAAAAACATATGAAGATTATATGGGAGGAAACATGATTAAAAAACTTTGGAAAAAAATCAAAGGTTGGTTTTTTGGAATAAAAGACTAATGGATTTAGCAGCTTTATTAAAAAAAAATATAGTAATGGTTCCGGTCGTAGCCTCGGTTTTGGTCGGAACTTTTACCGGTGTTAAGTATATTGTAAATCTTACAGACACAATTAATGCTAACAAAGCAGAAATACAAAAATTACAAACTATGAGTATAGAGAATATCAATAGAGATATGAAAGTATTAACTAACAATGTAAATACTGTTATTGCAAAATTAGAAAGAGCTGAAGGCACATGGGAAATGGCTGAAAACTTATACGAAGTTTTAGCTGATAAAGTTAGACAGATGGAATACGACATCAAAGATTTAAACAGAGAAATAAATTATTAGGATGAACTATGGAGACTGCCAGGATGAATTACAAATTTACAGCNATACTNATAGCNTTNNTATGTTTTATGGCTCTGTTTATGGATCCNGCATATCCTAGAAACGAATATCTTAACGACGGTAGTACTAGATGTGGTGAAGTAGATGTATCTGTATCTAATCGTGATTACGAATATGATAACTATGATCGTAGTTGGAACGAAAGTAACTCTCAAGAATTAAGATTAACATTTAGAAAATATCTAGGCACAGACTGTAAAACATCAAAAGAAAATGCACAAATTAAACAACAATTAGAACTTATGAAAATGTGCAACAAGGTAAATAGAAACCCAAGCCTTGCACAAAATGAAAACTTTGCATTGTTAGTATCAAAATGTAGAGGTGTAGTGCCAGAAGCAGATGAAGTAGAAACTATGCCTACAGGTAGTCTTTGGGATGAGTTAAAAGATGATTATATCAAGTCTAATCCAGATTCTAAGAGCATGGACAACAATAACTCAACATTGAAAATGCCACCAAAAGATTATATACTGCCGCTACCAAAACCTAAAAATGAGTAAGAAACCATTAACAATATCTGACGAAGCTAAAGTGCAAATGCCGATGAAGACGGTTGCGTCTTTGATTGCGCTTGTTGCAATTGGAACGTGGGCGTATTTTGGTATTAATGAGAAGCTAAATCAACACAGCACAAAATTAGAGTTGTTTGAAAAAGATTTACAACACAACACAGAGTTTAGAATTAAATATCCACGTGGAGAATTAGGTCAATCAAGTGGAGAAGCGGAGCTTTTTATGTTGGTGGAACATATCGCAGGATTATTAGATGAGCTAGAAGTAGAAGTTAAGAGTATGAGAAACAACGCTGTTAACATAGAGTTTTTACAAGAAAGAACAAAAAAGCTTACAGAAGATGTAGAAAAATTAATTAGAAACGGGAACGGGCATCAATGATAGAGATTGTATTTGCATTAATACTAGAATTAAACGGAACAATGATAGAGCACGTGCATAAAGATTCATTAAACGCTTGCCTTAAATCAAAGCGCGTGGCTAAAAAAGAAGTAAACCCAGAACGAGTAGTATTCAAATGTAAAAAGGTAAAAGCAGAAACAGAGGTCTACCAGGATAGAAAAAGAATTATAAAAATCATTGAGTAAAAAATCAAACAAAATAGCTAAAGAATTAAAAGATAGACGTTATCATCAACGTGTGGTAAAGTCTAAGAAAGCATACGATAGGAAGAAATATGGTAAAGATACAAGCAGAAATAGTTAATGGAAGATGTCCAACATGTAGTGAGCTAACAATGTTAGTTGGTCTTACTCCTGAATTATATAGATGCATGAATTGTGGCGGAGATTTACAACAACACATCAATGGTAAAATAACTTATCTACCTATTATGACTTCACGTGATGATGGTGGCGTGCCTTTTGTAAAAGAATGGACTACTGAATAATGGCTAAAGCTAAAGGTCTATACGCAAAAGTAGCTCACGAGCCTATATTTCACAAAACTTCGATAGGACGCAACCCTAGCTTGTGCAAAATGAACAAATCCCGTAGGCGTTCGTATAAAAAATACCGTGGACAAGGGCGTTGACAAACGTCCTAAAAAATCCTACATTGTAGGTATGAAAGAAAAAAAACTAACAATAACAAGTAAAAACATAAGTCAGAAACAATGGTCTAATCTTATATTAGAACTTAATCTGATAAAAAAATCTTGGGCACCGTATGCAACGTTAAGTTTACATGCACCAGGTTTAAAGAAAGTGATAGCACATGGGACAAGAACCAATTTTAAAGAAGATTGAAGATGCAGCTAAACAGTGGAATAAAACTAAAGATCCACAATACAAAGATCTTTGGTATAAACTTATAAAGGAGTTTGCAAATGGAACTTATTATCCTGAACGAAGGATTGTATCAATTAGTTCCCGTCACAAAGCAAGTGATGGAACATATATCTTTGTTGGGCGAAGTCGAGTGCATGGACCTGTGCGAGATACTAAGACTAAAACTAACAGGATACGT
>NHLU01000005.1 GCA_002169255.1 Candidatus Pelagibacter sp. TMED275 | reverse complement strand
CAGCGTTTACACCAATTCTAATAGAACAATTATTGTCTTTAGCAGCCTTCACTACCTCTAAAATTCTATCTTTAGACCCAATATTACCTGGGTTTATTCTTAAGCAACTAGATCCCATTTCAGCAGCTTCTATAGCTCTTTTATAATGAAAATGTATATCAGCAACTATTGGAACTTGTACATTTTTGATAATATCCTTAAGAGCTTTTGTTGAGTCTTCATCCGGGCATGAAACTCTTACTATATCAGCTCCCTCATTATGGATTAATTTAATTTGCTTAATAGTTGCTTCCACATTAGTAGTCAGCGTATTTGTCATTGATTGGACAGATATAGGATTCTGACCACCTACTTTTACATGTCCAACATTAATCACTTTGGTTTTTTTTCTTTTAATATCTCTAAAGGGTCTCAAGCTCATCTTATTTATCTAAGTTAAATTCTTTATGTAATGTCGCGATTGCTTTTTTAATGTTTTTTTTATTAATTAAAACAGATATTTTAATTTCTGAGGTAGAAATTACCAAAATATTTATTTTTTTTCTAGCTAATGCTTGGAACATTCTATATGTCACCCCTGGTGTTGTGATCATCCCAACACCAACTATTGAAACTTTAGACACATTTCTGTCAAATATCAAATTCCTATATTTAATATTTAAATTACTTTTAATTAATTTTTCAGTTTTTAAAAAATCCTCAGATTTAATGGTAAATGTTAAATCTGTTTCTTTTTTGTTTGATGAAATATTTTGAACAACCATGTCAACATTAACAGAATTATTTGATAAAGGTTTAAAAATAGAGGCAGCTACTCCTGGCTTATCCCTAACCCCAACAAGGGTAATTTTTGCATCATTTTTAGTGAAAGTAATCCCTTTAATAATTTTGTTAGATTTATCATTTTTTCTTTTAGTTATTAAAGTACCACTACTATTAACAAATGAGGATTTAACATTAATATTTACTCTATTTAGTCTTGCATCTTGAATTGATATTGGTTGCATTACTTTTGCACCAAGTGAAGCCATTTCCAACATTTCTTCATAAGAAATAATTTTAATTTTTTTAGCATTTTTATAAATATTTGGATCCGTTGAATAAACTCCTTCCACGTCAGTAAATATTATACATTTTTTAGCTTTAAAAAATTTTGCTATCATTATAGCGCTAGCATCTGAACCTCCTCTGCCAAGTGTGGTGATTCTATTATCAGCATTAATGCCTTGAAAACCTGCAACAATTGGAATACCACCACGTTTTAAAAAACTTTGAATCTTATTTTTTTTTAAATTAACAATTCTCGAAGAACTATGATTTCCCTCTGTTAAAATTGGAATTTGCCAGCCCATTATTGATTTAGAATTGTATCCTAGGTGATTCAATCTTCCTGCTATTAATGAACAAGACATTTGTTCGCCTGAGGAGACTAATACGTCGTATTCTGATTTGTCAAAATAATTACTAATTAATTTAGATTTTTTAATTAAATCGTTAGTAATTCCACTCATAGCTGAGGAAACTACTATTACTTTATATCTTTTTTTTATAAAACTAGTGATAATTTTACAAACTTTTTTAATTCTTTCTATGGAACCTACTGATGTTCCACCAAATTTTAATACTACAATTTTCATTGATTAATATTTATATTATCTTTAATTTCAATTTGATAAAATAATTTTAAATTTTTAGTATAATTAACATAATTATGAGCACAATAAATAAAAAAGAAATAGATAAATTCTCCAAAATAGCAAATGAATGGTGGAATCCTGAAGGAAAATTTAAACCTTTACATAAATTTAACCCTATAAGGATTAATTATTTGAAAAATAACATTATTAAACATTTTAATATTAAAATAAAAAAAAAATATAAACCATTAGAAGGTGTTAGAATTTTAGATATTGGCTGTGGTGGTGGTCTATTATCAGAGCCAATGTCTAGATTAGGGGCGAAAGTTACAGGTATTGATGCTTCCTTTAATAATATTAAAGTAGCAAAGTTTCATTCAAAGAAACAAAATCTAAAAATTAATTATTTATGTTCCTCTCCAGACAATTTAAATAGTAAAAAAAAATTTGACGTTATTTTAAATATGGAAATAGTTGAACATGTAGATAATTTAGATTTATTCATTAAAAAAAGTTCAAATCTTNTAAAAAAAAATGGAATTATGTTTGTTGCAACTCTTAATAAAACTTTAAAATCCTATGTATTTGCAATAATAGGTGCTGAATATGTATTACAATGGCTTCCGATTGGAACTCATGAATGGGATAAATTTGTTACCCCAGAAAATTTAATTAATTTATCAAAAAAGAATAAGCTTAAAGAAAAAAAAATAGATGGTCTTAAATTTGACATGTTAAATAATCAGTGGAAAATTTCAAAAGATTTATCTGTCAATTATATCTCCATTTTTGAAAAAAATTAATTCTCTTTATCTGAAAACCATGGAATAACGTCTGTATTTATTCCTTCATCTTGTAAATCTAATATATCTTTCTTGGATGCTTTGCCATAAATTCCTTTTTGATTTTTCACTTTTTTATAATGTAATGATCTGGCTTTATAAGAAAAATTATCGCCTACATATTCAAAATTTTCTTTTATAAACTTTTGATAAGCTTTAATTTTCTTTTTAATATTTATAATTTTTTTATTATCTATTATAAAATCCTCTTTGTTCTTAAAACTTTTTATACTTGGGGACATAATAGATTTTTCAACTCTAATAGAATTACAATAAAGGCAATTCAAGTGTTTATATTTTTTTAGTTTTTCGTATTCTTTTGAAGAAGAGAACCAACTATCAAATTTTTTATTACAACTTTTACATATAATATTGTATTTTATCATATAAATATATTTTATATTTTTATAATTTGATTAAACCACTAAGTTCTGTAATCAGCATTAATTTCAATATACTTTTTAGTTAAATCCACTGTATAAGTCGTAAAATTTTTATTGCCTGTATTAATCTCAACAACAATATTTATATCTTTATTCCTCATATAATCTTTTGTCATTTCCTCATTATAATTTTTTGCAACCACTCCTTTTTCTACTACTTTTAATTTTCCAAATTTGATAACTAACTTGTTAATATCTAGATTTACATAAGATTTTCCTATTGCCATAACGATTCTTCCCCAATTAGGATCCTCACCAGCTATAGCTGTTTTAACAAGTGGAGAATTTGCAATAGATAAAGCAATTTTTTTTGCATCTTGTTCATTTTTGGTATTTACAACATCAATTTTTATAAATTTAGATGCACCTTCTCCATCAAATGCAACTTTTTTTGCCAAATCTAACAATACAGAATTAAGTGATTTGTCAAAACTAATTAAGTTTTTGTCATTAATATTTTTTACCTTAATATGATTTGCTTTTTTTGTGGCAAATATTGAAACCATATCATTTGTGCTTGTGTCAGAATCAACACTAATTGCGTTAAAAGTTGTTTGAATATTTTTTTTTAATAATTTTTTTAATATTAAAGATGAGATATTTGCGTCAGTAAAAATATATCCAAGTGTAGTAGCCATATTTGGAAAAATCATACCAGACCCTTTGGCTATACCATAAATTTTAATTACTTTTCCTCCAATTTTACACTCTTGCATTGATACTTTTGGAACAGTGTCAGTTGTCATTATTCCTAACGCAGCTTTCATCCATAAATATTTGTTCTGTGTATATTTGATTTTACTTAATAAACTNGGAATAGAGTCTCTAATTTTTTTAAGTGGATACTTTTCTCCTATCGTTCCTGTACAACCAAAAAGAATCTCTTTTACATCAACTTTGCCAGGCTTTTCATCATCAATAATCATTTTAGAAGTTAATTTTTCAGATAAATCTTTTGCTATTATTGCTAGAGCATCAAAACCTTCTTTACCCAAAAATGCACACGCATTTCTGGTATTAACAAATAAAACTTTTATAGAATTTCCTTTTATCTTTAAATTCCACTTAATATTTTCAGAAAAAATTTTTGACTGGGTATAAACAGAGGCAAAATTTGCACCATCTCTAAAATAAAAAATTACCACATCGTCTCTCTCATATTTATATAATTTTGCAGAAACAGCTGATATTGCCAGACCATCAATATGGTCTAAATCTTGAAAATCTCTAATTTTTGAGTTTTTAGAATGAGAAACAAGGAAATTTTTTATGTTTATTGCCATATTGTTTAAAAAAAAAAAAATATACTTATATGTATCTAATATTTTAATATTATAAAAGAAATATATAAATGTTGAACCCCTTAAATCTAATATCTAGAATTATTAAATCTCCTAACCAAAGGGAAATTGATCGTTTAAAAAAAACAGTCCAAAAAATAAATAATTTAGAGCAAGGTTTAAAAAATACAAAAGATGAAGAATTTTCTCAAAAAACGAACGAATTAAAAGAAAGTCTAAACAAAAGTAAGAGAATTGATCTTATTCTTCCTGAGGCCTTTGCTTTAGCGAGAGAAGCTTCAAGAAGAGTTTTGGGAGAAAGACCTTTTGATGTTCAATTAATGGGGGGAATTGTGCTACACGAAGGCAAAATTGCAGAGATGAAAACAGGAGAAGGAAAGACCCTTACTATCACATTGGCTGCATATTTAAATGCACTAAGAAATAAAGGTGTGCACGTAGTAACAGTCAATGATTACCTTGCTAAAAGAGACTGCTTTAATATGAGTAAAGTTTATAATTTTTTAGGTTTAAGTGCTGGCTTTATAAATAACGATCAGAGTGATGCTGAAAGGAAAATTAATTATAATTGCGATATAACATACGCTACCAATAGTGAATTGGGTTTTGATTATTTAAGAGATAATATGAAATACGCAACATCTGAAATGGTGCAAAGAGGTCATGAATTCGCAATTGTAGACGAAATAGACTCCTGTTTAATTGACGAAGCCAGAACACCACTAATAATCTCAGGAGCTGCTGAAAATAGATCAGACCAATATAGAGCTATAGATAAAGTTGTAAAAAGTCTCAGTGTGGAAGACTACGAAGTTGATGAAAAAGAAAAAAATACGCTTTTGACAAACAGAGGTATTGATAAAATTGAAAATTTACTTTCGATGAGTGGGGCTCTTAAAAATAATAACTTTTATGATCCTGAAAACCTGAGTTTGGTTCATTTAGTAAACCAATCTTTAAGAGCTATCCATTTATTTAAGAAGGGTAAAGATTATATAATTCAGGACGATAATCTTAAAATAATAGATGAACTTACTGGGAGAATTTTAGAAGGCAGACGATATGGCGATGGATTGCACCAAGCACTTGAAGCAAAAGAAAATATTGCTATACAAATTGAAAACCAAACACTTGCATCAACAACTTACCAAAACTATTTTAAGATGTATAAAAAATTAACTGGATGTACTGGAACTGCGTTAACAGAGTCTGAGGAATTTTTTGAAATTTATAATTTAAATGTTGTAAGCATTCCAACAAACAAAAAAATGATTAGAGAAGATTTTAATGATCAAATTTTTAGAACAGAAAAAGAAAAAAATTATGCGATTATTGAAAAAGTTAAAAATATTAATGAGAAAGGCCAACCAATATTAATTTTTACATCAAGTATAAATAAATCAGAAATTTACTCTAAACTTTTAAATGATAAAAAGGTTAATCACATAGTTTTAAATGCAAAGAACCATGAAAAGGAAGCTGAGATTATAGCAAATGCTGGTAAAGAGCATTCAGTTATAATTACTACTAGTATATCTGGTAGAGGGGTAGATATTCAGCTTGGAGGCAAAAAAAATGATTCAGAAAATATGAACATAATACAGGACAAAAACAAAATAAAATCACTTGGTGGTTTATTTGTTTTGGGCACAGAAAGAATGGAGTCTAGGAGAGTTGACAATCAGGCTAGAGGTAGATCAGGAAGACAGGGTGATGAAGGAAGTTCCATTTTTTATGTAAGTCTGGAAGATGATTTAATGAGAATTTTTGGCTCGGATTCTATGAATAAAATGTTAGAGAAGTTGGGACTAAAAGATGGGGAAAGTATAGATCATCCATGGATAAACAAGGCTCTGGAAAGAGCACAACAAAAAGTTGAGTCTAGAAATTTTGATATTAGAAAATCACTTCTTAAATTTGATAATGTTTTAAATGATCAGCGACAAGTAATTTTTGGACAAAGATCAGAAATTATTACTAATAGAAGTATATTTGATTATTCTAATAAATTTTTAAATGAAATTAATAAAGACCTACTAATTACTAAACAAAATCAATTATCTAAAATTAAAGAAAATAATTTTGAAAATAGTATTAAAACTATTTTTGGTAAAAGTTTCAGTGAAGAAGAACAAAAAGAATTAATGAGGAGTAGCGATAATGATTTTGAAAATCTAGTCTTAAAAAAATTCAACAAAAAAAGAGATGAAAGAATAGAATTTTTAGGCAAAAATAGCGCTGAAGAAATTGAAAAAAGAATTTTTTTACAAGTTATTGATAGTAATTGGAAGTCACATATTCAATACTTAGAACAGCTAAGACAGGTAATTGGTCTAAGATCCTATGGTCAGCGTGATCCTCTTGTGGAATACAAGAAAGAGGCTTTTAGTTTATTTACAAATCTTTTAGAGAAAATCAAAACAGATTTAGTAAAATTACTAATTAATTTAACCTTAATCGAAAAAAGCGTAGAAGAAAATAAATCAAAAATAGAAAGTAATAGTTCAGTTAAAAAGTTGGGAAGAAATGAAAAATGTTATTGTGGGTCAGGAAAAAAATTTAAATTTTGTCATGGAGCATTATAAGAGTGATACTATCAAAAAACATAAAAGAAACAAAATTATGTAATATTTATATTTTTTTAATATAATAAAATAATTATCATAAAATTTTTGTTTAATTATTAAAGTATTGTCCTGTAATTTTCCTTGAAAACCCTTTTGTCTACCAATTGACAAAAATTTATTTTTTCTATGCAGAAAATTTTCTTCCCTAGTTTTTTGTAACATTTCAAGCAGATTTTTTTCTAGTGATATTTTAATATTTTTACATATTTCATATTTATTTCTATGGGCTCCGCCAGAAGGCTCTAATATTATTTCATCAATAATACCTAATTTTAACAAATCATTTGCCGATAACTTCATTGCAGTGGCAGCTTGTAATGTTTTACTCGGATCTCTCCATAAAATTGTTGCACATCCTTCTGGAGATATCACAGAATATATTGCATTCTCAAGCATCAAAACTTTATTTGAAGATGCTAAAGCGATTGCTCCTCCTGAACCTCCTTCACCAATAATAACTGAAATTGTTGGAACTTTAATTTCCATACTACACTGTATAGATTTTGCAATTGCCTCTGCTTGGCCTCTTTCCTCCGCTCCTGCACCAGGGTAAGCTCCAGGTGTGTCGATAAAAATTATAATTGGAATATTAAATTTATCAGCTAATTTCATTAATCTTACAGATTTTCTATAACCTTCTGGCCTCATCATTCCAAAATTTTTCTCAATTCTAGTATTTAGATCCTCACCTTTTTCCTGACCAAGAACTAGGACTGAGATATTATTAAACTTTGCGAAACCAGTGGTTATTGATTTATCCTCTGAATAAAATCTATCTCCCTCCAAGGGAACAAAGTCCTCAAACAATTGATTTATAAAAAAATTAGCCTTTGGTCTATCTTCGTGTCTTGCTACTTGTGTTTTCTCCCATGGATTTAAATTTTGATAAATTTTTTTAAGTTTTTCATCAATTTCATTTTCTAGAATTGTAATTTTTTCAGTCTCAACTTTAGTCAAACCCTCATTATTAAATGGATCCTTAAGGTTTTTTAACTCATCTTCAAGTTTTTCGATATTTTTTTCAAATTCTAAATATTTATTCATAATAATTTATTGTAATATTTTAAAATAAAGGCAATAAAATGTTATAATAATTTTAATTATGAGAGAAGAATACGTAAAAATCAAAAATTTAACAATATCAGAAAAGCTATTTGATTTTATTAATACAGAAGTTTTACCAGCTACAGATATAGGAATAAACGAATTTTGGGATGGTTTTAATGATTCAGTTCATTTTTTAGCGCCTAAAAATAAAATCTTAATAGAAAAAAGAGAAAAATTACAACAGCAAATAGATGACTGGCATAAGAGCAGACAGAAGGAAAAGTTTGTTCCCTCGGAATATGAAAAATTTCTCTACAAGATTGATTACTTAAAAAAAGAGGGAAAAGATTTTAAAATTAATACAAAAAATGTCGATTATGAAATTTCTAAAATATGTGCTCCTCAGCTTGTTTGTCCTGTTTCGAATGCAAGATTTATTTTGAATGCTGCAAATGCAAGATGGGTAAGTTTGTATGACAGTTTATATGGAAGTAATATCATTGAGTCTGAAGAGTATGGAAGTGAAAGATATGATCCAGAGAGAGGATTAGAGGTAATAAAATATACTAAAAAATTCTTAGATAATTATTTTTCAATAGAGCCAGAATCATGGAAGAATGTCAATAAAATTACTATAACTGAAAAGAAACTGATCCTACACACTTATAATAAGAAAATCGAATTAAAAGAAAAAGAAAAATTTGTTGGATATAGAGGCAATCCAGAACAGCCTGAAGCAGTAATATTAAAAAATAATAATCTTCATATTGAAATAATAATTAACCCAAATGCATTCAGTGCTAAAAGTGATCCCGCTGGTATTAGTGATATTATAGTTGAGTCTGCAGTTACTACAATCTGCGATCATGAGGACTCGGTAGCAGCGGTAGATGCCGAAGACAAAGTTTTAGGCTATAGAAATTGGCTTGGATTAATGAAAGGTAACTTGCAAACTAGCTTTGTTAAATCTGGTAAAATTTATATAAGAAAATTAAATCCCGATAGAAAATATAATTCTCCTGATGGTAAAGAATTTAGACTAAAAGGTAGATCATTATTATTATGTAGAAATGTTGGTCATCTGATGACAAATTCCGCAATTCTTTTAAAAGATGGTTCTGAAATTCCAGAAGGTATAATGGACTCATTTATAACTGTTGCTTGCGCATTGCATGATTTAAAGAAAAGCAAAAACTCAAAGAATGGTTCGATTTATATTGTAAAACCTAAGATGCATGGTCCAGATGAATGTCAATTTACAAACGAGATTTTTGAGCATGTAGAAAAATTATTAAAGCTTGAAAAAAATACTGTAAAAATTGGACTCATGGACGAGGAAAGGCGTACATCTGTGAACCTTAAAGAATGTGTGAGAATTCTAAAAGATAGGATAGCTTTTCAAAATACAGGTTTTCTTGACAGGACTGGAGATGAAATACACACAAGTAATAATGCTGGACCTATGATTAAAAAAGGAGAAATGAAAGAGACTAAATGGATAAAAGCTTATGAAAATAATAATGTGGAAGTGGGATTAAAATGTGGTTTTTCAGGTATTGCTCAAATAGGAAAAGGTATGTTTGCTATGCCTGATTTAATGGCTGAAATGATGGAACAAAAAATTTCGCATCCGTTAGCTGGTGCAAACTGTGCATGGGTTCCAAGTCCTACAGCTGCTGCGCTTCATTCCTTACATTATCATGAAGTTGATGTTTTTAAAGTTCATAAAAAAATCCTTGAAAAAAATAGTAAATCAAATTTAAAAGACTTACTTACAATACCAACTGCTAAAAAACCTGATTGGTCTATAGAAGAAATTAATACTGAGATTTCTAACTCTGCACAAAGTATTTTAGGTTACGTTGTTCGATGGATAGATCAGTCTGTTGGTTGTTCAAAAGTTCCAGATATTAATGATATTGAGTTAATGGAAGATAGAGCAACTCTTAGAATTTCTTCACAACATATTGGTAATTGGATTAAGCATGGGATTTGCAGTAAAAAAAGAGTTTTAGAAATTTTAAAAAAAATGGCTAAAATAGTTGATAGACAAAATAAAAATGATCCTAAATATATAAATATGTCACCAGATTATGAAAAATCAATTGCTTTTAAAGCAGCTTGTGATTTAATTTTTCATGCTGAGATAAGTCCAAATGGTTATACAGAGCCAATACTACACTTAAATAGGTTGATTAAAAAAGCTTAAAAAATTTAATTATTGATTTCTTTTCTATTTTTAAAAGCTGAAAATAAAGTTCCGTCATCTAAGTTTTCTATTTCACCACCAACAGGCAGTCCTTGTGCTAATTTTGATATTTTAACTTTAGTATTTTTTAAACTATCTTTAATATAATAGGCAGTTGTTTGACCCTCAATAGTAGCACTAGTTGCAATAATTACTTCTTCAATTGAATCTTTTTTTACCCTATCAACTAATGATGGTATCAGCAAATCTTCGTTCCTTTGATTTGTAGAAGAAGAAATCGTACCACCTAAAATATGAAAATAGCCTTTAAAAATGCTTGAGTTTTCTATACTCCATTGATCTGATATATTTTCTACAACGCAAATCTTATTGAAAGAATTATTTGGATTTTCACAATTCTGGCAACCTTCTAAGTTTGATTTAAGTGTTCCACAATTCTTACATCTAGAAACATTTTTATAAATTTTTGATAATGTTTCGCTCATTGGCAACATTATCTCTTCCCTGTTATTTATTAATTTAAGTATTATTCTTTTTGCTGATTTTGGACCCAAACCTGGTAATTTAGATATCAATTTTATTAAACTATCTAATTCGTTAATGTTATCCATATTTTATAATGGCCATTTAATATTAGATAAATCAAATCCACCAGTGGCTTTTGAAATTTCTTCTTTAGTCTTTGACTTTAATTCTATTCTTGCATTATTGTAAGCCGCAACAATTAAATCTTCTATAATCATCTTATCCTCTTTAAGCGTCTCATCAGTGACTTCTAATTTTATCATTTCCCAATCACCATTTATTGTAACTTTAACAGAACTAGATCCTGATACTCCTGTAGCTGTAATATTTTTAATTTTTTCCTGACTTTCTCTCATTTGACTCTCCATCTCTTTGGCTTTACTAATTATTTTTGAAAAATCAGTCATTTTTATCTTTTTTGCTTGTAGATATTAAATCGGCGTCTGGAAAGCTTTTTAAAAACCCTTTATAAAATTTGGTAGTTTTTGCTTCTTTTAAAGCTTTATCTTTCTCATAAAACTTTTTTTCTTTAATAGGAATTTCACCTTTTAGTTTAGAAAATGATATAATCCATCTTTGTTTAGTCCAATCATAAAGTTTTAATGATAAATCTTTAACAAAGCTCTTATCAAGGCTTTCATTAAATGAAATTTCAATTCTTAGATTTTCAAAATTTACAAGATTTACGTTATTTTCTAATTCATATTTTAGTTTTAACTCTTTTTTAATGGTGCATATTTGCAACAAATCGTTGAATGTTTCAATTTTGAAAAAATCTTCATTAATTTTTTTTTCTTGAGTTATATTTTTTATTTGCCCAATTGTTACATTTTTTGTTTCATCTGCTTCTCTCTCTTTAAATTTATTTTTAGTAATATTAACTTTTTTTTCAACATTGTTTTGAGCAATGGTATTAATTTCTGAAGATATCTTGTCAGATGAGCCTTTGTTATCNATCAAATAAAGAAGTCTTATTAAAAACATTTCAACTGCAATATTTGGATCTGATACAATATCAACTTCATTTAATGTCTTAATTGTAAATTGCCAGAATAGCAACAATGTAGAGTTGTCTAGGGAGTTAGAAATATTTTCAATTTTTTTATAATCATCATCATTTAAATTAAAATTATTTCCATCAATCTTAATATAAGATATGTTTTTTAGATAATAAAGAATTTCTAAAAAGTCATTTAGAAAAATTTTTGGCTCTATGCCCTGATTGTAAATATGTTTGTACATTTCAATCACCTTATTCTCATTTCCTGAAAATAAATGTTCAAATAATATTATTAAATTAGATTTATCAAAGTAGCCAAATATTTTTTGAGCTTCAGAAATTTCTAACTTATTTTTTTCATCTGACGAAATTAGAGCCCTATCAAGTAATGACAGTGCATCTCTGACAGATCCTTCAGATATTTTAGTTATAAGCTTAATAACATCGTCGGATATATTGCCTTTTTCCTTGATAGATATATTTTTAATGAATTTAAATAAATCAAGTGTGCTTACTCTAGAAAGATCAAATCTTGTACATCTAGATAAGACTGTAATAGGTATTTTTTTTACCTCTGTAGTTGCAAAAATAAACTTAAGATATTGTGGAGGCTCCTCTAAAGTTTTAAGTAGAGCATTAAATGCTTGTTTGCTTAGCATATGTACCTCATCTATAATAAAAATTTTATAATTAGAAGAAGTTGGTCCATATCGTGAAAATTCAATTAATTCTCTCACATCATCAACTCCAGTTTTGCTTGCTGCATCTATTTCTAAGACATCTATATGATTTGAACTAGTAATTGCCTCACAATTTTTACACATTTCATCTTTACATAAATTTTCAATTCCTTTTAAACAATTTAGTGATTTTGCAACAATACGTGCAGTTGTAGTTTTGCCAATTCCTCTAATACCTGTAAACAGATATGCATTAGAAATTTTATTCTGTTTAATTGCCTTTGTTATAGTTTCCGATACTATATCTTGACCAATGAGATCCTCAAAAACCTGAGGTCTATATTTAAGTGCTAAAACTTTTGTTTTTTTGTTCATCATTTAATTAAGGAGACCAACCAACCTGAAAAATAATCATTACCCTTGCTATCTTTCGATTCTAGGGGAGTTCATGTTACCTCCACCTGACTGGCCTCCATATATATCTTAAACTGAAATGTGTTTAATTCTACAATAAAAATAAAAAAAATTATTTTATTTTTCTAAATTTACTTGCCTCATAAACTCCCAGTATATCCAAACTAACTGTATGAAAGCCTAGCTCTTCAAGTGATTTTTGAACTTTAATATCCTCAATATGTCCATATATATCACACAAAAATAAATATTGCTCAAAGGAATTTTTATCTGAAAAACTTTCTAATTTGCTTAAATTTACATTATTGGTTGCAAAACCCCCTAGGCATTTATATAGAGCAGCAGGCTTATTTTTTACTTTAAAAATACAACTAGTAATGTATTTTTTTTTACCAAAATTAGGCTGAGATTTATTTTTACTCATAATTAAAAATCTCGTTACATTTCCAGATTCGTCCTCAATATTTTTTTTAAGAATTTTTAGATTATAAATTTTGGCTGCTAAAGAAGATGCAATAGCTGCCTCGTTTTTACTTTTATTTTCACTAATAAATTTAGCGCTTCCTGCAGTATCTGCTGCGACTATGGTTGAAAATTTATACTTACTAATAATTTTGTTACATTGAGAGATGGCTTGGGAATGGGAACGCACACTTTTTATTTTTTTTAAATTTGTATTCTTGTTAGAAATCAAATTATGAGATACTAACTGGAAGTGTTCAGCAGATATTTGTAGCTTATACTTATTCATAAGGTATTGGATATCAGCAACCCTGCCAGCTATTGAATTTTCAACAGGAATAATACATTTCAATTCTTTATTTTCAGAACATAGTTTAAAACAATCCTCAAAGGTACTACATGATAATACTTTTGATCTGGGAAATACTTCCTGTGCTGCCAAATGTGAGTAAGCGCCAGGAAAACCTTGGTAAAGAATTTTCATAATTTATTATATTCCATAATTTTTTTTATGGCCAGAAAATCTTCTTTAGTATCAACTCCCATACTATTAGTTTCAGCTAATGCAACGTTAATATTTATATTATTATCAAGTGCTCTCAATTGTTCTAGTTTATTTTTTTTCTCATTTACACTTTGAGGTAGTTTTACAAACTTTTCTAAAGTCGAAACTTTGAATTGGTAGATACCCATGTGTTGGTAAAGATTTTTTGTATTTTTACTATAAACATGTCTTAAAAAATTGTTAGCAATTGATATTTTATTTTTTTTTAATCCTTCGTTTGTTATAACTTTCACAACATTCTCATTTTCAATGAAAATTTTTTTTTTAAATTTTATTGCCATCGTTCCTATGTCTAAGTTGTTTTTTATAATTAAATTATTTAAATTTATTATATCATTAGGATCTATTAATGGTTCGTCCCCTTGTAGATTAATAATATATTTAGTTTTATCTAATTTTAGTTTCTTGTAAGCCTCGTATATTCTGTCTGTGCCAGTTTTGTGATATGAGCCTGTCATCACAGCTTCATTGCCACTTTTTTTAATTACATCAAAAATTTCAGAGTCTTCAGTTGCAACTACTACTCTTCCAATTTCTGTTGAGACAGCTTTGTTAACAACGTGTAAAATTAAAGGTATACCATTTATTTTTAATAGTGGTTTTCCAGGAAGCCTGGAAGCAGATAATCTTGAAGGTATTATTATTAGTGTTTTGGACATTTTTTTCTTATTATATCGTGCGTCCAACAGACGCAAATTATTTTACTAAACTTATATTTTTTTATAATTATCATGTTATATCTTGAAAATAAAATAAAATGGATTCGTTCGAATTTAATAAAATAATTGCAGCAATTATCCTTACAGTAGTAGTAGTATTAGGTCTTGATAAGATTTCAGACGTTGTTTTCAAAGTAGATCAACCTAGCATAGTAGGTTACAAGGTAGATTTAGATACTACTCTTTCTGCAAGCGCATCAGATGGAGCTTCTCAACTAGATCTTCAGGCCTTTTTTGCATCAGCTACTGTTGATCAAGGCAAGTCCGTTTTTAAAAAATGTGCAGCCTGTCATAGCATCAAAAAAGGTGGTAAAAATAATATCGGTCCAGCATTATACTCTGTGGTTGGCAGAAATATAGCAGGTGTTTCGGACTACAAATATTCTAAAGCTCTGGAAGCATATGGAAAACAATGGAATGTTGAAGAACTGAATGGTTTTCTTTTAAAGCCAGCAAAATGGATAAAAGGAAATAAAATGGGCTTTGCAGGATTAAAAAAAGAGGAAGATCGAGCTTCTGTAATTCTTTACCTAAATGCAAACGGTGATGAACCGATAAATTTACCTTAATTTTTTAAAACAATAGAGCAATATAGATTTTTGAACATGGAATCTATTTGCAGCCTGTTGCCAAACTACTGAATTCTTTCCATCAATAACTTCTCTTGAGACTTCTTCTCCTCTATTTGCTGGCAGACAATGAAGAAAAATAAAATCTTTTTTTGCGCTTTTAATTAATTCTTTATTAACTTGATAACCCTTAAAGTCTTTTTTTTTTTTTTTCTGATTGACTTTATCATTTAAACTTACAAATTTATCAGTCATAACAACATCTGCATTTAAAATTGCTTTATTTGGATTTATAAAAATACTAATTAACTTTTTGTTGGAATTGATAAGTTTTATAATACTATTTTTAGGTTGATATTTTTTTGGTGATGCGATGCTTAGTTTAAATGCAAATTTAATTGAAGCCTCAATAAGACTATTTAAAACATTGTTACAATCTCCTATCCAACATACTTTTAGGTTAGAGATTTTTTTCTTTTTAATTTCCTCTATTGTAAAAATATCAGACAAAACTTGCGCTGGGTGTGACTCTGGACTTAAACCGTTGATTAGTGGAATATCTAAATTATTTTTAAATTCTCTAATTTTTTGCTCTGAGTCAGTTCTTAACATAAAAATATCCCCATGAATTGAAATAATTTTTGCTGTGTCTTTGATTGTTTCTCCTCCTTGCCCTAGATGTAATTCTTCTTTTCGAAGATTGTGTACGCCTCCTCCTAACTGTCTCATTGCTAGGTAAAAACTCAATCTTGTTCTCAAGCTGGATTTTTCAAACATTTGAATAAGAAGTTTTCCTTTTAAAGGTGCATCCTTATCTAAATCTAAAGAACCCAAATATTTTCTGTATTTTTTTCTTGCTTTTGAGTCCTTAATTATTTTTCTTAAATCAATATAAGAAATATCTTTTAAATTTATAAAATTATTCATTTCAATTAATCTCTTTGCATACTTTTCTTATTATTTTGAGTGCCAAATTAATTTCTTGTTTTTTTACATTTAATGGAGGTAGTATTCTAATTACATTTTCACCAGCTCTTATTGTTAATAAATTATTTTTCGTGAGTTTTTTTATAAATTCTGTTTGATCGGTAAAAAGTTGTAAACCAAGTAATAATCCTACACCTCTAATTTCTTTAATTATTTTTGGATAATCTTTTTTTATTTTTTTTAATCCTCTTATAAAGAAACCAGAGTTTTTATTTACATTTTTCAAAAAACCTTTTTTAAAAATCTGGTCTAATACGGCATTCCCAATACTCATTGCAAGAGGGTTACCCCCAAAAGTAGATCCGTGTGAGCCTGGAGTCATGCCTTTTGAAACTTTTTTTGTCATAAGAACTGCTCCGATTGGAAAACCACCTCCTATACCTTTAGCTATTGGGACAATATCTGGCTTTATTTTAGCGTATTCAAAGGCAAAAAATTTTCCACTTCTTCCAATCCCACATTGAACTTCGTCTAAAATTAGCAAAATTTTTTTTTTATCACATAATTTTCTTAAACCTTTTAAACAAAAAGTTGGTATTACCTTTATCCCACCTTCTCCTAGAATTGGCTCTACAAGTATAGCGGCAGTTTTTTTACTAATTTTTTTTTCAATAGATTTATGATCTCCAAATTTAAAATGATCAAATCCTGGAACTTTAGGTCCAAATCCATTTGTCATTTTTTTTGATCCACTTGCAAAAATTGTAGCTAATGTTCTGCCATGGAAAGAATTTTTTATACACAAAATTCTGTTTTTTTCAGGTTTACCAATAGTATGAAAATACTTTCTCGCAACTTTAATTGCTACCTCGGTAGCTTCTGCTCCACTATTTTGGAAAATTACAGACTCTGCAAATGTTTTTTGGGTTAATCTTTTTGCAAGTTTCTCACCCTCTGGTATTTTAAATGCATTTGAAACATGCCATAATTTATTCGATTGAATATTTAAAGCTCTCACAAGATTTATATTTGAGTGACCCAAAGAATTAACAGCAATACCTTGGATAAAATCCAAATATTTTTTTCCAGTTGAAGAATATAGAAAACTTCCCTTTCCTCTTCTAAAAGAAATATTTTTTCTATTATAATTATTAGCTAAAGAAGACATTTTTAATATTTAATTTTGTATCCTTTTTTATATAAATAAAAAGATACTATCCAAAGAAAAAAGCTCAAACACAATAAGTATAACAAGCCAAATAATATTGATCCATCTGATGATCCTATAAACGCATACCTAAATCCATCAATTATATGAAAAAATGGATTAAACAAACTTACAGTTTGTAATATGTTTGGTAACTTTTCTATAGAATAAAATGTTCCTGATAAAAATGAGAGTGGGACAATAAAAAAATTAGTTATCGTAGCCATATGATCAAATTTTTCACAGTGTAAACCGGCAATGAAACCTGCAGATCCTAATAAAAATGAACCTAAAAAGAGATAGCTGAATAATAAACTAAAACTATATATTTTTAGATCTATGGCAAAATAAAAAACTACAATTGATATTATAGATATAATGATTCCTCTTGTTACAGAGGCTAATATTATTGCTAAGGTAACTTCAGCGGAGTTTAATGGGCTAGAAATTACATCAGAAATTGTACCCATCATTTTTCCCATGATTAAAGACGAAGATGAGTGAGCAAAAGCCTGTTGTATTACTTGCATTACTATTAGTCCAGGAGCTAAAAATTCAATATATGTAACTCCAAGAACATTTGCTCTTTCGTCTCCTATAGCTAAAGATATAACTAAAAGAAATAATAAAGCCGTTACGATGGGTCCAAATAATGTTTGTCCAAAAACGATAAGAAATCGAAGTGTTTCTTTTTTATACAGATTAAATGCACCAACCCAATTTACAGCTCCAAATCTTCTAACACCAATCTCGTATCTTTTTTTATTAATTTCAACCATAAGTAAATACTGTTTAGCTTTTTTTTAACAAAATGTGAAAAAAAGTAAAAAATAACTTGAAAAAAAACCTATCTTATGTTGACTATATATAGTTAATAATAAATTTTAAACACTATATATAGATAAAAATTAATATGAGCTGGACAGAAGATAAAATTTTAAAGCTAAAAGAGTTATGGGGGAAAGGCAAAACTGCAAGTCAAATAGCCGAGATTATAGGTGGAATTACTAGAAATGCAGTAATCGGAAAGGCGCATAGACTTAATTTATCAGCCAAAATAAGGGGAAAAATTAATTCTCAAAGAAATAATAATTTTATTAATACATCCTCTGAAAACAATCAAGTTGCAAGAAAGAGTCGAAAATCTAAGTTTAAATCACTTTTGCTTTCAAAGGATTTTGAACCTTCAAAAAATCTTACTTTAGAGGAATTAACAGATGAAACATGTAAATATATGGATCATGACAAACATCCAAACGAAGTCGATTCAAGATTTTGTGGTAGAAAATCTGTTGAAAAATTTAGCTATTGTCCGTTACATTTAATGATAGTATTCCAGCCAAAAGGAAAAAAAGACGATAAAGTGGATAAAGATGAAGAGGTTCCTCCATTTATAGAAAAAAAAATTAAATCTGCTTAATTTATTCTAATAATTTTTTTTTAGCAGTCTGAAATTCTTTTTCATTAATAACTTTCTGATTTTTTAAATCATTAAGTTTCATCAATTCATTTGAAATATTTAAGTTTTTTTTTCTTTTTAATTTACTTTCTTTTAATTTACTTTTTGCATCAATCCCTCTACTTAAACCCTTTGCGCCAATATAAATTATAAAAACCAAAATACACGCTATTATAAAAAAAATTATATAAGTTAACATAATTATTTTGTTTTAATCTTCTACTTTATACTCCTCTTTTGAATATTGCCCTTCATCTCTCCACATAAAGCTATATTTATTAACTTCATTTTCAAATTCTAATTCACTTGGCATATTTAAGTCAAAATTAGTTTTATAATTTCCCCTACTTATATTATCATATTTTAACAATTTTAATTGATCAATAGTAATTAAAGGTTTTGGTAATTTTTCAAAAACTAGTGCAGAAATTTTAGCTAATGAAATTGGTAAGGGAATTAATATTCTTTGTTTTTTGATTGATTTTAGTAGTATTTTAATTATCTCTTTAAACGAAATTTTTCTTGGTCCTATACAGTCAATTGTCAAATTTTTAATGTCTTTATCAATTACATTAAAAATTATTTTTGTTAAATCAGAGCAGTGTATTGGGCTAAAAATAGTTTTGCCCCCATAATATAGTGGAAAAAAAGGAAGTAATTTTAAAAGCGACATGAAATTTGTAGTAAAAGAGTCTTCTCTTGAATAAACAATTGATGGTCTTAATATAGTATAATTTTCAAAATTACTTTTAATATTTTTTTCACCTTTTAATTTGCTTGAGGCATAATTTGAGTCTAAAGCTCTATCAATTCCTAATGCTGACAAGTGTATAAATTGCTTTATGTTATTTCTTTTACATATTTTGGCTAACATTAAAGGAAAGTTTTCATGAATATTCTTAAATGTATTAACCTTCCCTTTTTCAAACAAAATACCTACGAGATTAATACAAATATCCGATTCCTTAATTGCCTGTTCAATTTTTTTTTCGTCAAAAATACTTGTCTCAAGTATTTCAAGATAACCTGGGTTAGATTGGGTTTTTAAAACATAACCCTTTTGGTGTATATTTCTTGTTATTGCAACCACCCTATAATTAAATTTAGTTAATTTGCGTATTAAACTCTTACCAATTTGACCTGATGCCCCAAAAATAACAATTTTTGACTTCATATATTCTTAGGTTGATTATATATATTCTTTAAACAATGGACATTAAAATTAAACTTCATAAACATGATCTACCAGAAGATCTAAATTTAGGCAAATCGATTGCTATAGATGGAGAGTTTGGTGGATTAAATCCTTCAAAAGACAAACTTTGTCTAATACAAATTTCAACTGGAAATAATGATGCTCATATTATTCAGTTAGATCGAGAAACATATAAAGCTCCAATATTAGTTAAAATTCTTTCAGATAAAAGTGTTCAAAAAATTGGTCACTTTTTAAGAGCAGACCTGAATTTTATTAAACACTATTTAAAAACTGATGTTGAAAATATCCAGGACACAAAAATTCAATCAAAATTAGCAAGAGGATATAGCGATAAACATTCGCTTAAAGATCTTATTAGAGAATTTATTGGAATTGAAATAAGTAAACAATATCAAAGCTCTGACTTTGGTGGAGATCTAAGTCAAAAACAATTACAGTATTGTGCAAATGATGTTGTTTACCTTCATAAGATTCACGATTCATTAAATAAGATACTTATAAGAGAAGATAGAAAATATCTATATGATGAGGCAATAAAATTTATGAAAATAAGAGTAGATTTAGATTTAGCTTTTTTTAAAGATGATATTTGGGCTCACTAATGAATGGAAAAAATATTAAGTCTTTAGCAAAAAATGTAATAGATACAGAAATAAAATCACTTCAAAAATTAAAAAAGAATATTAAGAACTCTTTTCTTGAAGCTGTTAAAGAAATAGTAAATTGTAAAAATGGAAAGGTAATAGTTTCAGGTGTTGGTAAATCTGGAATTATTGCAAAAAAAATCTCATCTACCCTGGCATCCGTCGGGACACCTTCATTTTATGTAGATGCCAGTTCTTGCTCTCATGGAGATTTGGGGCAGATTAGTTCTAATGATTTATTAATATTAATAAGTTACAGTGGAGAGACAGCAGAATTAAAAAATATCATTCAATATGCGAACAGAAATAAAAAGATAAAACTTATTGGTATAGTTTCTAAAAAAAATTCATTACTTTATAGATCCTCTGATATTAAGATATTGTTACCAGAAGTAAAAGAAGCAGGGCCAGGTAATATAGTTCCTACATCATCTACTATTACTCAATTAGCTATTGGAGATGCTATTGCAATCACAACAATGAAATTTAAAAAATTTGGAAACCTAGACTTTAAAAGATTTCATCCTTCAGGAAGTCTTGGTGCTAAACTTAAAACAGTAGAAGATTTAATGTTAACTGGTAATAAAATTCCTTTCATAAAAGAAAACGCAAAGATGAAAGATGCTCTAAAAATTATAACTTTAAAAAAATTAGGGGTTCTAATTGCACTTAATAAGTATAAAAAAACAACTGGAATTATAACAGATGGACAGATAAGAAGAGCTTTACAAAAAAGCCCCGATTTAAAGAATTTATTTGTAAAAAATGTTATGACATTAAAGCCAATTGTAGTTGATAAGAACATACTCGCAGCAAAAGCACTTGAAATAATGAACACTAAGAAAATAACTTGTCTTTGTGTTAGGAAGTCAAAAAATGATCAAAAAACTGTTGGTATTATACATATCCACAATATATTAGAGGGTAATATCTCTTGATGAGCAAAAAGTTAATTTTAGAATTTTTTTTGCTACTTTTAATTATAGTAATTTCGATAACAATTTTTAATTTTTACTTTAATGAAAGTGAAAAAAAAACTGAATTCAATCCAAAAATTACCAAAGAAAACAAGCTAAAACCTTCTCTAGATAATGAGACAGCAAGTATTATTAAAAATATTGACTACTCGTTTGTAGATAAAAGCGACAACAGCTATAAAATTTTTGCAGAGTTTGGAAAAATAGATATAGATCAACCTGATATAATTAATATGACAAACGTAACAGCGTTTGCTTATTTAAAAAATACTGAACCAATAGAAATTAAATCAAAATACGCAAGCTACAACAAAAGCAATAATGATACTAACTTTAATGAAGATGTTAATTTAAAGTACCTAGATCATAATGCTAAATCTCAAAATTTAGATTTACTATTTATGAAAAATATTATTTTGATGTACAATAATTTAGTTTATGTTAATGATGATATTCAGCTTTTAGCAGATAAATTATTATTTGATATAAAAACAAAAAATGCAAAAATTTATATGGATGATAACTCAAAAAAAGTTAAAGTAGTTAAATATTAAGATGGCATTAATAAAAAAATTTAGAATACGATCTTTTAAAAAGCTGAATCCAATAGTATCTCTTAAAAATATTTCTCTTTCTTACGGTAAAAGACAAATTCTTGATAATATTAGTTTTGATATTAACAAAGGTGAAATTCTTGGAATGTTAGGATCAAATGGAGTAGGAAAGTCATCCATCTTTAATTTAATTACAGGGTTAGTTAAGCCGAGCTATGGATCAATATATTTAGAAAATGTTAAAGTTAATGATTATCCTATATATCTGAGAACCACAAAATTTCAAATTGGTATGATACCTCAAAATGGAGGATATTTTCACGACTTAACTTTAATTGAAAATCTTAACGCAATTGGTGAGATTTTAATAAAAAATAAATATGACAGAGATTCTAAAATAAATCAGTTAATATCAAGATTTGAATTAGATACAGTTAGAAATATTAAGGGGAAATATTTAAGTGGTGGGCAAAAAAGAAAGCTTGTAATTGCTTTGGCATTACTTGGAAATCCAAAAGTACTTTTGTTGGATGAACCATTTGCAGCATTAGACGTGATGACTATAAAAATGTTACAAGAAGTAATTGTAAGTTTGCAAGCAGATAATAATATTGGTATTTGTATTTGTGATCATCAAGCAAGAGATCTACTAAACTGCGTAGATGTAGCGATTGTTTTATCAAATTGTAAAATTGTTGCTAAGGGCACTCCAAATGAATTAATTAATAATTCAAACGCCAGATCAGCATACTTTGGGGAATCTTTCAAATTTAATTAAAATTGTGAAACCAATTACTATAGAAAATAAAATAGGAAATTTTTCCAAAAAAATTATTGTTGACGGAGATAAAAGTATATCAATAAGATGGGTGCTTATCTCATCTCAGGCAGTTGGTAAGTCCACTGCTTACAATCTTTTGATGTCAGAGGATGTTCTTAGTGCAATTAAATGTATTAAAAAACTTGGCATAAAAGTTATACTTAAAAAAAATACCTGTAAAATATATGGTAATGGAATAAATGGCTTCAATTTCAGGAAAAACATCCTGTTGGATGCTGGCAATTCGGGAACCCTAGGAAGATTAATTTTACCACTGCTAATCAAATCCCCAGAAAAAATTAAGTTAATTGGAGATAAAAGTTTATCAAAAAGAGACTTTACGAGAATAATTTATCCCTTGCAAAATTTTGGAGCAGAATTTTTCCCTAAATATAAAAAAAGAATTCCACTTACTATCAAAGGTTCAAACTTTATTAGACCAATAAATTATATAGAAAATAAAGGTTCGGCACAGTGTAAAAGTGCAGTTATGTTGGCGTCTATTAATGCTCCTGGATTAACCAAAATTAAAGCAAAAAGGTCAAGAAACCATACAGAAAATTTTTTTAAAGTTCTAAAAATTCCTATAAAAATTAGAAAAGATAAAATTTATGATTACATAGAAATCCAGGGCCAAAAGAATTTTTCAAGTTTGGATTACATTATACCAGGAGATATCAGTTCTAGTGCATTTTTTATTGTTCTGACTATATTGTCTGAAAATTCAAATTTAATTATAAAAAAAGTTAATATAAATCCAACTAGAGATGGTGTTGTAAAAATATTAAAAAAAATGGGAGCTAATATTTTTTATAAAAATGTCAAAATTTATAAAGGTGAAAAGATAGCAGACATTCATGTTAAAAGTACAAAATATTTAAAAGCTATAAATTGTCCATCAAATTTAAATAGTAGTGCTATTGATGAGTTTTTAATTATTTTCCTTGTTGCCGCTAAAGCGAGAGGAATCTCATTTTTTAATAATATTGAGGAACTAAATCAAAAAGAATCGAAAAGACTTAATATAGGATCAAAAATTTTAAACCAAATGGGGATTAAAACGAAGTTAACTACTAAATCAATCAAAATTTATGGCAATCCAAATCTGCAAATTAAAAAAAAATGTATAATTAAAAATTTTTTAGGAGACCACAGGGTAATGGCAATGTCTACAATAGCAGCTTTATCAATTGGTGGAAAATGGGAAATTCATAATCCAGAGTCAATTAATACTTCATTTCCATCATTTTTTCAAATTTTAAAAAGAAATCTTGGAGCAAAAATTAATTGAAAAGGAAAAATATTATAACAGTGGCAATCGACTCTCCTGCAGCAGCGGGAGCAGGAACGCAAGCAAAGTTGATTGCAAAAAAATATAATCTATTACATCTTGATACTGGTAAAATTTATAGATTTATTGGATATTTAAGATTAAAAGTGAAAAAAAATTTTCATTACAAATTTATTGAAAAAAAAATTAATAAATTAAAACTTTCAGATTTAAACAACAAAGTCCTACTTTCAGATAAAGTAGCTATTTCAGCTTCAGTTATTGCTAAAGATTTTAAAATTAGAAAAATGGTACATAAATTTCAACAGATGTGTGCATACAATCCTCCGAAAAAATACAAAGGGTCTGTTTTAGATGGTAGAGATATAATCACTGTTCAGGTTAAAGATGCTATGTTTAAATTTTACATAACAGCTGACGTAAAGATAAGAGCTAGAAGAAGACATCAGGAATATATCAAATTAAGAAAAGAAATTTCTTACTCTGATGTACTTAAAAGCCTCAAAAATAGGGATAAATCAGACAGACAAAGGAAATATGGTCCTTTAAAAAAGACTAAAGATTCAATCTTGATTAACACCAGTAAATTAAGTAAGAAAGCATGCTTTTTAAAAATAAAAAAAATTATTGATAAAAAACTTAAACTAAATGGAAATATATAAAGAACTTAACACATCTGCGGCCCAAGAATTTGAAAAATTACTCAATAGTCAATTATCAAAAAACAAAATAGAAGAAGGAAAAATTATAGACGGTGTGGTTACAAAAATCACAGAAAAATTCGTATTCCTTTTCATTGATGGACTTAAATCTGAACCAGTTTTAGATATTAATGAGCTAAAAACTCTAAAAATGTCGGAGTCAATTGAGATTGGAAAAAAAATCTCAGTTCTGTTAGAAAAAATTGAAGACAAAAATGGTGAAGTAATTGTTTCAGCGGTAAAAGCCCAAAAAATTAAAGGTTGGTACGAGTTAGAAAAGGCATTTGAAAACAATCTTCCTATAATTGGAAAGATTACAAGTAAATGTAAAGGTGGAGTAATTGTTGAACACGTAGATACTGGTTCTTTAATGTTTTGTCCTGGCTCTCAAATTAGTGATACTCCTATGAAAGATATTTCTCATTTAATGTACGAACCGCAAAAATTTGCATTAATAAAATTAGATAAGATCCGAGGCAATGCATGTGTTTCGAGAAGACAAATAATATCATCAGGTAAAAAAGAAGATAAAGCAAAAATTATTGAAAAATATAAAGTTGGAGACATAATCAAAAATGCAATAGTCAAAGGATACTCAAATTTTGGATGTTTCTTTAATGTAAATAATGAGCTTGACTGTCTAGTTCACTTGCAAGAGATTAGTTATTCAAGGGTAAATCACCCAGACGAAATATTTAATATTGGTGAAAAACATGATTTGCTTGTTATATCTGTCGATAAAGAAAAATTACAAGTTGGTTGTAGTATAAAAAAACTTTCACCAGATCCTTTTGAACATATTTCTAATTACGAGCTTAACAAACCCTACAAGGCAAAGGTTGTTAAATTAATGGACTTTGGTGCTTTTTGTGAATTAGAACCTGGATTATCAACATTGCTGCATTCTAGTGAATTAAGTTGGACCAAAAAAAATCCATCTGCAAAGAAAATGTTTAAAGTTGGTGATGAGATCGATTGTGTTATTACTGAAATAGATAAAGATAAAAGAAGAGTTGCAATTTCACATAAGTTAACAACTGAAAACCCTTATGAGGCAATTGAAAAAAAATACCCTGAGCAAAGTTCTATAGAGGGAACTATTAGCAGCATTAATGATTATGCAATTTATTTAAAATTAGATGAATTTGATATAGACGCATTTTTACATTGTAATGATCTTACTTATTCAAAAAATGCTGAAGATGAATTACAAAAATATAAAAAAGGTGAAAAATTAAAAGTTAAAGTTTTAGAAATCAAAAAAGACCAACAAAAAATAAGAGTTGGCTTAAGACAAATGCAACCTGACCCATTTGATTATTTTAAAGATAAAAAAATAAATGATACTGTTACAATAACGGTAATATCATCAGATAATAAAGGTTTAATTGTTAAGCCAGAGGGATGCGACATGGAGCTTTTAATTAAAAAATCACAAATTGCAATTAACTCCTCAGATGCAAGACCTTCTAGATTTGTTGGTTCAGAAAGAATAGATGCTGCTATATCTGAGCTAGACTTTCAAAAAAGAAAGGTCTCATTAAGTATTAAATTATTAGAAGAGCTGAGTAATGCTAAAGCTATAAAGGAACATTCAAGCCCTCTTTCTGGAAAAAATCTTCCTTTTTCTTCTTTATCAGATAAATTAGAAAAAAAAGAAAAAAAATAAATTATTAAATTGGCTATTGTAAAATCTAAGCTACTAAAAGAATTATCTGATACCTACCCAAATTTTTTAAAAAAAGATATTGAAAGATTTCTTAACTGTTTTCTTGAAGAGATAAGAAGAGCATTAAAACGTGGTGAGAGAGTAGAAATTAGAGGTTTTGGAGCTTGGTCAATACATAGACAGAAACCAAGATTATCTAGAAATCCTAAGACAGGTGAAAAAGTTTTCACACCAGAAAAAAAGACTATTCATTTTAAAATTAGCAAAGAACTATTTAAAAGAATAAATGAAAAAAAATAAATATTTAATTTTTGTAGCCTGTGATACTTCAAATTTAAATCGAGTTGATAAGATAATTAACGAAACAAAATCAAATAAAATTAAAATTATACCAAAGTTTGGTATGCAATTTTTTTATTCAAAAAATGGAAGAGCCTTTTTGGAAAAAATCAAAACGAATTTTTGGCTTGATTTAAAAATTTCTGATATTCCTAATACTGCTTTATCTGCTATTGAGAGTTTAAAAGATCTTAAAAGATGTAAGTATATTACAGTGCATGCAAATGGTGGATTGGAAATGCTTAAAGCAATTAAAAAAAAAATTAAAAGTACAAACAAAGATATTAAAATTCTTGGTGTTACGGTTTTAACTAGCTTAAATAATAAATCTTTAAAAGAAATAGGATACTCAAAAAAAGTTGATGAAATTGTTTTAAAACAAGCGGGCTTAATTCAGAAAAGTGGTTGCGATGGTGTAGTGTGTTCTGCAAAGGAGGCAAAAATTTTACTTAAAAAATACAAGAATTTATTTATTGTAACCCCAGGCATAAGACTTCCTGGAGATAATACGAATGACCAATCACGAGTTGTTTCACCACATGATGCATTAGTAAAAAAAAAAGTTTCCGGGATTGTAATTGGAAGATCTTTAACTCAAGGTGATATTAAAAAAAATACCAAAAGATTAATTGATAATTTAAATCAATGACTCTTAGATGCAAGATTTGCGGAATTTCAGACTCTAAAACCTTAAGTTTTACTGTAAATCATAAGTATCCTCCCCAGTTTATAGGGTTCATAGTAAATTACCCAAAATCAATAAGATATATAAACTTTAAATATCTCAATGATTTGCTAAATGTTAATAAAAGAAAAGTATTTTTTGTTGCTGTATTGGTTAAACCTGATGATGAAATTCTAGAAAAAATTAAAAATTTAAATTTTGACTACTATCAAATTTATGACTGCAGTCCAGAGGAAATAAAATATATTAAAAATAAATATCAAAAAAAAATCATAACTGCCATAACAGTTAAAACTGATAAAGATATAAGCAAATATAAAGATTATGAAAATGAAACAGATATTTTTTTATTTGATGGAAAAGGTTATGAAAAGAGCTACTCTTTTGACCATGCATTATTGAAAAATTTAAATCTTAAAAAAGATCTTATGTTGGCTGGAAACATTCAAATTAATGATAATCTTAAATATTATAATAAAATAGCAGATATTATTGATATATCTGGAGGTTTAGAGACTTCTGGGATAAAAGATATATCCAAAATTGAAATTTTTTTAAATAAATTAAAATTACTAAATAATGAAACTTAAAAAAAATATTCCTTTAATTGATCAACACGATAAATACGGTTTTTGGGGTGGTAAATTTGGAGGTAGCTATATACCTGAAACTTTAAAAAAACCAGTAGAAGACTTAACTTTTGAATTCCAAAAATTGAGAAATGATAAAAAATTTATTAAAAAACGAGATTTTTATTTTAAAAATTATGTTGGATCACCTACATCATTTGTAAAGTTAGAAAATCTCACAGCTCATCTGGGTGGTGCTCAAATTTGGGCCAAAATTGTTTCTGAAGCTAATGGTGGTGCACATAAAATTTATAATGCAACTGTTCACGCTTTAATATGTAAAGCTATGGGGAAAAAGTCAATTGTGGGGGACACTGGTGCAGGATATGCTGGAAAAATGTTAAGCATGGCAGCAAAAAAATTTGGACTAAAATGTAAAATTTTTATGGGTGCAAAAGATATTAAAAGACAGAAACCTAATTGTGATGCAATGAGAAAAAATGGTGCAGAAATTGTTCCAGTTTATTCTGGAAGTCAAACTTTAGTTGATGCAGTAAGTGAATGTATGAGATATTGGGTATCAAACTGTGATAATACACATATGTGCGTCGGTTCAACGGTAGGACCTAATATTTTTGTTAAAATTTGTGGATGGAGTACCTCTCAAATTTCAAGAGAACTTAAATTACAATTAAAGGAAAGCTTCAAAAAAATTCCAAATAAGCTTAAATTAATAAACTGCGTTGGTGGTGGAAGCTCAGCTTATGGTTTCTGGAGTGAGTTTATAGACTTTGATAAAAAACAAATTGAGCTAATTGGTGTTGAAGCTGGAGGACCTAAAAATTCAAAATTACATGCTGCGCCTTTAAGTAAGGGGGCAAAATTAGGAATCCTACATGGGGCAGCTGCCTATTGTTGTCAAAACAGTGAAGGGCAAATTAAGGAAACTGAATCTATATCAGCTGGACTTGACTATCCATCAGTAAGTCCTATTCATTGTTTTCTAAAGGATACAAAAAGAGCTAGATATACTTATGCTACAGATGAAGATGCTTTAAAAGCTTATAAGGTTGTTACCCAGTTTGAAAAAATAAATCCAAGCTTGGAGCCAAGTCATGCTTTTGCTGAGGCTATAAAAATTGCACCAAAATTAAGTAAAGATACTGTAATAATCGTTAATTCATGTGGAGACGCCCATAAAGACAGGGATATATTAAAACAAAGACTGGGAAAATTTAATGAATAATTCTTTAATTAGTGCTGCGTTTAGAATAGCTAAAAAAGAAAATAGACCTGCCCTTCTTACTTATACAGTTGCAGGAGATAACACCAAAAAAAAATCTTTAGAAATTTTAAAGTCAATTTCAAAATATGCAGATATATGTGAATTAGGTTTTCCTCACAATACTCCAATTGCTGATGGTGGGCAAATTCAAACAAGTGCTTACCGTGCTATTAAAAATGGAATTAAAATTAATGATGTTTTTTCAATTGTTAGAAAATTTAAAAAGATTAAACAAAATAAACCAATTATTTTAATGGGTTATTACAATATGATTTACCAATATAATGAGGATAGATTTATAGCTAAATGTAAGAGGTCAAAGGTTGATGGGTTAATTGTTGTAGATTTACCTTATCCAGAAAATAGAATTTTTGCCTCAAAATGTAAAAAGAAAAAAATTAATTTTATCCAACTTGTATCACCAACAACATCTAGGATAAGATTAAAAAAAATTGTTAAAGATTCACATGATATGATTTACTATATTAGTATGCTTTCTACAACAGGTGGTAAATTAAAAGTTTCTCCAAAAAAAATATTAAAAGAATACTCAAGAGTTAAAAATCTGAATAAATCTAAAAATGTGGTCATTGGTTTTGGTATTACCGAAAAAACAATTAAATCATTAAATAAGGCTGATGGATTAGTAGTTGGAAGTAGAATTTGTAAAGAAATCTCTAAATCAATAAAAAATCGTCAAAATCCTGTCACAAATGTAACCAATGTTGTTAAAAAATTAAGAAATAAAATTATATGAATTGGATAAAAAAAGTATTTACAATAAGTGACAAAATAAAAAAAATTTTAAAAAAAAGACCTACTAAAGAAGATGTTGAAAATAGTAAGTGGATATCTTGCTGTGGTCCAATTTTAAAAACTGATTTAAATGTTAATCTTTGGGTTTGTGAAAAATGTGGAAAACATCACAAAGTATCTTCTGTACAAAGATTTGATATTTTTTTTGGGAAAAATAATTATGAAATATTAAAAACACCAATCCCACAGGATGACCCTCTAAAATGGGAAGATTCAAAAAAATATATTGACAGACTCAAAGAAGCCAGAAAAAAAACTGGGCAAGATTGTGCTGTAATGATTGCAGCAGGAAAGATTAATGATATCAATATTACTGCTGGAGCAATTAATTTTAATTTCATTGGAGGTAGTATTGGAATCGCAGAGGGTGAAGCAATAATTTATGGAATACAACATGCTATAGATAATAATAATCCTTTTATTATGTTTACAACTTCTGGAGGCCAAAGGATGCATGAAAGTCCTTTAGCGCTGATGCAAATGACAAGAACTACTTTGGCAATTAATGAATTAAAAAATAATAATCTTCCTTACATTGTCTGTTTTACTTCTGACACAGCGGGAGGAGTGACTGCAAGTTTTGGGAGTCTCGGTGATATTTCTATTGCAGAAACAGGTTCTAATATAATTTTTGCGGGTAAAAGAGTTATAGAGAGTACTGTAAATGAAAAACTTCCTGATGATTTTCAATCTGCAGATTTCACAAAAAAACATGGCTTTGTAGACATGGTGGTTGATCGAAAAGACATTAAAAAAGTTATTTCTAATATTTTATCTATTTTGCTTAAGAAACATTCATAAAAAAATAATGAATCTAGTTTAAATAATGAAGATGACTATGACAGCTTCAGCAACAAAGAAGCATCATAATATTTTTCCAAACCTCCTTATGAATAGCTCTGATATTTACTACATTTATCTTCAAAAAAAATACAGTCGTAGAATTTCATTAGGACTTTCTAGAATTAATCTAGCATTAAAAAAACTTAATAATCCACATTTAAAACTGAATAATCCTATCAACATAATAGGAAGTGATGGAAAATATTCTACACTTTTGTCCTTGAAAACATTTTTGGAAGGTGCTGGAAATAAAACAACTAGTTTTATTAGTCCCCATCTGTATAAATTGGAAACAAGAATATCACTTATAAATAAATATATTTCCCTAAATGAATTTAAAAAATATGAGAAAATAATTGGTAAATTAAATGTTAGACTAAGTCTTTTTGAAGTTTTAACATTAATATATATTTTAGCGGCATCTAAACAAAAAGGAGTAAATTACAATTTAGTAGAGGCTGGATTGCTATTTAAGGGAGATAGCACCAGATTATGGGAAAACCCATTTTTACAAATTTGTACAAATATTAATAAACAACATCTTGAATGGATTAATCCTAAAAACATTAATGAAATATGTAAGCAAAAAGTTGGGTATTTAAGTAATAATACAAAAATCTATATAGGCAAACAATCGAATAAAGTTCAAAAAATAATTGAAAACATTTTAATTAAAAATAAAAGCAAAATTACTTATTCAAAAAATTGGATTATATTAAATAAAAAAAATAAATTTTATTATATTGATAATAATTACAAATTAAAAATTAAATCAAACTATATTAAAAGCGAAGGATTATTAAACAACCTAGGTTTAGCAATTAAAATTGCTTTGGATTTGGGTATAAAAAAATCAATAATAGAAAAAAATATTCCTAAGATAAAATTTGAAGGAAGATTGCAATATTTAAAAAGTGGAAAATTAAAAAAATTATTAAGAAAGAATGAAAAGCTACTTTTAGATGGATCACACTCTTTAGCCTCTGCAACTAATCTATATAATTACCTCAAAAAAATTAAGACTCCTATTTATGGTATTTGGGGAATGCAAAAAAATAAAATGCCAAAGGATTTTTTGAAAAAATTTAAAGGATTATTTAAAAAAATAATTACTGTTAAAATTCCAAATGAAAAAAATGCTCTAAGTAGTTTGACGTTAAAAAATATTGCTCTAAAAGAAGGATATAAAGTTGAAACTGCAAAAAACATAATGCAGTCAATAAAAATACTATCCTCTAAAGAAAGCAAAACTATTGTTTTGTTTGGGTCTCTTTATTTTGTGGGATCGGCTTTAAAAATTAATTAAATATTTTCTTTTATCCAAGATACTATATTTGATTTTGTAGTGGCTCCGACTTTTGTTGCTTTAAGCTCACCACTTTTAAACAAAAGCATAGTTGGTATTCCCCTTATTCCATATTTGGTTGGCGTGTTAGGATCGTTGTCAATGTTATGCTTTGCAATAGTAACGTCATTTGACATTTCATTAGATATTTCCTCTAAAGTTGGTCCAATTTGCTTACAAGGTCCACACCACTCAGCCCAGAAATCAACCACAATAGGTTTAGCTGACTTTAAAACATCTTTTTCAAATGATTCATCTGTAACACTTACTGTTGCCATAGCGCTCTTATATTTAGATCTATATTTTAATCAATGCTTAAAACTGTCACTTAAGAAAAAAAACACCAAGGATTTAAGCATTTTCATAATTTTTTTCTATAGACATTACAAATTGATTAATTTCGTCTAAAAATTTAAGTTTTTCATCATCTTTTTCATTGGTATATCTGTCTCTTAAGTTATCCACCTCAAAATAAAATTCTTTACAAGTCCACCACTTCTCTTTTTGTTCACTCAAAATTCTACTCGCTATTTCTCTTTTTATAGAAGTATATAAATCTTTAGGTAATGTTTCGGGAGATTCTTGATAAATTATTTTTTTTCCAAAGGATACAAGTCTATTATCTTCAAATTTATCAAGCATAATTAGTTTTTCTTTCCATGATGATGCATGCCACTTTGGAAATAAAGCAGTATCTTTGTTAGGTGTAAA
>NHLU01000004.1 GCA_002169255.1 Candidatus Pelagibacter sp. TMED275 | reverse complement strand
TTTTTAAATTTTAGAAACCTTCGTGTGCTTTTAACTATTTCCCCTGAAATTGCATTAATTGCTATGGGTGCCACCATTCTTATGGTGTCAGGAGAATTTGATTTATCTGTTGGATCAGTCTTTGCATTGAGTGGGGTTGTAATGGTCGTTTTAACAAATGAAGGAGTTAATGCCCATTTAGCATTTACCATAGCGCTCTTAATGTGCATTGTGATTGGTTACATAAACGCCACAATTACTATTAGATTTGGAATCCCATCATTTATTGCCACTCTGGGAACAATGTTTATGGTTAGAAGCATAGCAATTGTAATTGTTAAAGCTGATTTTCCAACTTTTCCTATGGAAGAGATGTATTGGTTAAGAGCTATTTTTGCTAACCCAATTCCAGGAACAATCTTTAGAATGTCTTTTATTTGGTTTGTTTTAATTACTATTCTTTTAATTTTTTATCTGCATAGGTCAAACTATGGTAACTGGAGTTATTCCACTGGTGCAAATCAAGCAGCAGCGAAAGCTATGGGAGTTAATTCAAATAATGTTAAAATTCGTAATTTTATCCTTTGCTCATTCCTTGCAGGTTTAGCTGGTATATTTATGGTTTTAAGAACAAGAGCTGCTTTTCCATCAGTTGGAGTTGGATATGAACTTCAGGCAATAGCTGCTTCAGTAATTGGAGGAGCCTCATTATTTGGGGGAATTGGAACAGTATTTGGTGCCTGTGTTGGTGCCTTTCTGCTTAAATTTTTAGATAACGGTCTTGTTATGGCAAGATTAGACGTCAACTGGTTTAGATTTGCAGTAGGTACACTTTTAATTTTTGCTGTTATAGCTAATACTAATTTGCGAAAAATAGCAAATAAGATGAGGGATTGAAGATTTACATGGCTGAGTCAATTATTAAATGTGAAGGATTAAATAAATGGTACGGAAGCATACAAGCACTAAAAGATGTTTCAATTGATATCAAAAAAGGTGAATCTGTTGGACTAGTTGGTGATAATGGTGCTGGCAAATCTACTTTCATAAAAATTTTATCTGGTGTTCACAAAGCAGATACTGGCAAAATATTCTTTGATGGAAACCTAGTTAAAATTAATAATGCAAAAGATTCTATGAAGTTAGGAATAGAAACAATTTTTCAAGATAGCGCGTTAGCTCCTACTTTGAGTATAGCTCGTAATTTATTTGTTGGTAGAGAGCCATTAACATTTAAATTAGGTTCATTTGGTTTACTTGATAGAAAAAAAATGGCTAAAGAATCAATAGATGCAATCAAAAGAGTAGAGTTGGATTTAAGATCTGGTGATGAGGTAGTTGAAAATTTATCAGGTGGAGAACGCCAAGGTGTTGTTATTGCAAGAGCTCTTTATTTCAGAACTAAAGTGCTAATCATGGATGAGCCAACAAATCATTTATCTGTAAAAGAAACTGAAAAAGTTTTGCGATGGATTGAGAAACTTAAAGCTGAGGGAACAACTTGTATTTTTATTACACATAACTTGCACCACGTTTACCCAGTGAGTGATAGACTCGTTGTTTTTGCTCGTGGTGAAAAGATAGCAGATGTTCAAAAAAAAGACACTTCTATTGAAGACCTAACTAAAATGATTGTAAATGACTAAAATTATACTATTTGTTCAGAATGAGCTCAATTAAGGTAGAAGAAATCGATCAAATTGATTTAAGCCAAAAAAATTGGTGGCAACCTAAGATAGATAGAAAAGAATACAAAGAGATTTGTAAAAGAAGTAACTCTAAAGCCTGGTTTCATACAATATTATACTTTAGNGTTCTTATTTTTACAGGTTATTTAGCTGTTATATCTTGGGGAACNTTTTACGCTGTTCCTGCTTTTATTTTATATGGTTCAGTTTATGCATGCAGTAATTCTAGATGGCATGAATATGGTCATAGAACAGTTTTTAAGACAAGAAAACTTAATGATTTTTTTTATTATATTAGCTCTTTTCTTGCATTTTTTGAGCCAATTTCATGGCGATGGAGTCATGCTAATCATCACAGCAGAACAAGATTCCTAGATCTTGATGTAGAAATTGCAGATCCTAGACCAACCAATCTCCGAATTCTTTTTTTTACAGAATTTTTTGGCTACTACAGGGTAAAAGCTGAATTAATTAAAATCGCTAAACATAGCTTTAGAATATTTAAACCAGTTAATCAATTTAGTGATAAGGAGGTTAAAATAACTGTAGCTGATTTAGTTCCTCAACAAGAGATAGAAAAAATGGTTTGGTCAAGTAGAATTTTCTTACTAATCATCANATTAACTATAATATCATCTTTATTATTGGCCAGCTTTATCCCACTTCTATTAATTATCACTCCTCAAATTTATGGTGGCCCCCTTTTATGGATTTTAGCTTTTCCTCAGCATGCTGCTTTAAAATTTGATAGCAACGATCACAGAGAGACAACGAGAACTGTAATTCTTGGCCCTATCTTAGGAACTTTTTTTTACTCTAATATGCAATATCATATTGAGCATCATGCATGTCCTCAAGTACCGTTTTATAATTTGCCAAAATTTCATAAGAAGATTAAAGAACAACTTCCTAAACCCAATTATGGATTATTTGATACATATAAGGAAATTATACCAGCAATTATAAAGCAATCTAAAGATTCTAGTTATGAAATAAAAAAAATTATACCTGTTTAAATTAGTTTTTTATTTATCTTTTCTCAAGTTCATTGAGAAATTTATCCAGTTCATTTTCTTCAATGCTAATAATATGTTTTTGTTCTGGGAAAGANCCTGACTGAACATCATTATAAAATTCTTGAAAAGCATTCTCTCTCTCTTTTTGTAGNTTTTTATATTCTTCATTAAAGTTTCTATACTGTTTTGCATGTCTTGGAATATNCNCTTCTGTTGTTCCTAATATATCACAGCCAAACAAAAATTCTGCATCGCATCCAGAACCACTACCCATAGATACAACAGTTGGTTCAACTTTTTTTGTTATTGCTTCAGCTATTTTNAAAGGCACGCATTCCATCTCAATAGCAACACCGCCTGCATCTTGAATCATTAAACATTCTTCATAAATCATCATAGCCTCAGTTGAATTTTTACCCACAGCTTTAAAGCCTCCAGTCCACGTGCGTCTGCTAGGAACTAAACCTACATGTCCTAATCCAGGTATGCCTTGTTTGTATAAACCTTTGATAAGATCAGTATTATTATGACAGTAAAACATATCAATACCATGTTCTAGTGCTTTAAATGCAATTTTTGTTGCCCCATTAAGCCCGCTGTAAAGAGTATCCGCTACACCCCAATGCATAAATGCATATGGACAAGCATCTCGTATTTTAATAATTTCTTCAAAATTTGGATGATTATCAGGNTTTCTGTATAATCCTGGAGAGCCAGTTGCTAAAAGTTCAAATCCAACTTTATGTGCAGCTTTTGCTTCTTCCACATTTTTTGCCAAAATACTGACTAATTTTTTATTACCCTTAAAGTCCTTTAAATCTTTTACAGTTAATTTTTTTTTCATTTTTATTATTAAATTATAGAAAAAAATGATTATTTTATTTTACATTTTTCAAATTGTATTAGTATAATAAATATTATGGAGGAAGTATGATAAGTCAAGATCAAATAGATCAATATATTAATGAAGGATACACCATCGTTGAAGATGTTTTTAATCAAGATGAACTTAATCCCATATTAAATGAGTTTGAAGAAATTGTAGATGATTATGCAAATAAAGCTTTTGAAGCTGGAAAAATTACTGACAAACATTCTGATAAAGATGTATTTAAAAGATTGGCAGCTTTAGAAAATGATTTTAAAGGATCATCTGTCTTAATTCATCATAGAGGTGAGTTAAAACCAGCTTTAGCAAATTTATGGGGTTCAAAAAAACTTTTGGATATGGTAGAAAATTGGGTAGGTAAAGATATTTCAGGTCATCCAGTTTGGAACATTAGATCTAAAACCCCTCAAACGGCAAGAATGACTGTGCCATGGCACCAAGATTCTGCGTATTTAAAAGAAGGAGCAGAAATGACCACTCAGCCAGCCGCATGGATACCTTTTTTAGATGTAAACAAAAATAATGGATGTATGCAAGTTGTACCAGGAGGACATAGACCTGAAAGAGTACTAAATCATAAACTAGAAAAAAAAGATGGTTCAGTAAAAGACTCGTGGTACTTATTTATAGAAGAAAAAGATATTCCAGAAGATAAAGTGGTAACTTGTGAAATGAAAGCTGGCTCTGTTTTGTTTCTTCATCAATTAGTTCCACATAGGTCTTTAGAAAACTTTTCTGATTCTGTTAGATGGAGTGTTGACCTAAGATTTCAAAACCCTAAAGATGAAGCTGGTTTCCATACAGGTTTAGTTGACCCAATTATAATGAGAAAATCTGATAATCCAAAGCATGTTCCTGACTGGACGGAGTGGTTTAAAGGTTATGATGACCAACATAATAAATTTAGAGGAACATCCAAAAAAGATCAGTTTGATTCATCTGTGGATGGAACATGGTTAGAGCGTTGGGATAAATAAATTTACACTATTTTAGAGTTTTAATCCTACTTAACATAACTTGATGGGACTCTTTGGTCCCATCATGAAAAGTTCCAAAAAATTTATCTAAATAATTAGTAGTATCGCCACTATAATTGCATTCGAAATATTTATGATGAAGATAATGAAAATAAGTTCCAGTATGTAAGTACATACCATTTTTGAAGACTATTTTATCAAATCCACTATGACCTGCATGAGGTGCAATTCCAGCATGAAAAATATGCCATAAAGCAATTAAGGGATGTGATGGTATTATCCAATGAATAAGGATGCCTGAAAAATACAAAATATGCTCAAAAGGATGCATTGCTAAACCCGACCAAGGGCTAGGATTAACATTATTATGATGAATTTTATGTGCAAATTTATAAAAAATTTTAATATGAAGCAATCTGTGAGTTAAATAAAAGTGAATATCTCTGATTAAAGGTATTAAAAAAAATAATATTATACAATAAATCGGATAACCTTCCCAAGAAATAAAATATATTAATTTATTGGCAAATGCCCATAAAGTGAAATATTCATATATAGACCATATTGGTAAAGCGCTAAAAAAAACCCATACTAAATTATCTTTAGTTTGATCACCAAAAAGAAACTTAGAATTTTTTTCTAAAAATTTTGGATTATATTTAAAATTATTTTCTTGTTTCTTTTTAATATAAAAATGAAAATGAAAAAAACTTACATACAAAAAAACAATAAAAGAGTTTCTTAAAAAAATATATAACAATACATAAAAGTTTAACTCTTTAAATTGATCTAAGGATGGGGTTAAAAAAAACCAAACAAATATAGCAATTATTGCCCAAATAAATTGCATAGGAAAAATATATCCGTTCCAACCAAATATCCATTTTAGTAAACTAATAGGTTTAAATGGAATTATATATTTTGGCATTGGAGTAATTTTATTTGATGGCTTCCAATTGCCTCTTTTATCACGGTTCCCATAATCTGAGTCTTTAATCATAACGATTATTTTACTTAATAATAAAATAAATAAAAACTAAAATATTTATTATTGAAATTATAAAAAAATTGAATATTTTAGTAAAATGCATGTTAATCTAGAAAACTGGTATAAACCCTCTATTGATAAAAAAATATTAAAGCAATTAAGCAAAAGAAGAGATACGCCGGGCTTAGTACATTTTGCAATATATTTCACACTTTTGTTTGTTTCAGGATATTTAGCTTACGTAACTATTGGTACTTGGTGGACTTATTTATTTTTCTTTATATACGGAACTATATATGCTTTTAGCGTTGCAAATTGGCATGAGACAGTTCACCGTACTGCTTTTAAGACGAGGTGGATAAATGAATTTTTTTATCACATTAGTTCTTTTATGTGTGACTTTGAGGGTTTTAGNTGGCGATGGAGTCATACGTTTCATCATTCAAATACTTTACAAACTGAAGATGATTATGATCACGAGATACAAGTATCACGGCCAATTGANCTTTTTGCTTTTTTTTTAAATTNTATNCCNCTNACAGATCTTTTATATCCTCATAAACTTATTAAATATGAAGTNATCAANCATTCATTAGGTNTCTTTTCACCTGTGATTGATATTACTGCACCATCAAAAGAAAAAAAGAAGATATTATGGAACTCAAGATTTTATGTACTTATTTGGTCGTCAGTAATTGTTTACTCAATTTACATAAGTAGTTTCTTACCAATTATTTATATTATTTTGCCCACATATATTGGAAAGCCTATTTGGTTTGCTGTTAATGTTACCCAGCATTTAGCAGCAAAAATAGATACAAAAGATCATCGTCTAAGTACTTATTCTGTGAGAATCAATCCTCTTTTAAGTTTTTTATATTGGAATATGGAATTTCATCTTGAGCATCATATGTATCCAATGGTGCCTTCATATAATTTAAAAAAATTGAGAAAAGAAATTGATGATCAACTCCCAAAACCTTTTAATGGTTTATTTGACTTTTATAGACACGTTCTTCCATCAGTAATATCATTAGCTGTAAATCCTAATAATTATTACAAGGTAAAACTTTCTTCAGATAATGATTAACCTTAAATATTGAAAAATTATTATAAAAAATATTTTAATGATTTTACCAATTACCAGAATTTTCCATAGATAGCCAAGGTTCTTGAGGAGGCAAACTCTCACCTTCTTGAAGTATCTCAATTGAAATATTATCTGGTGATCTTACAAATGCCATATGACCATCTCTTGGAGGTCTATTTATGGTTACTCCAGCTTTCATAAGTTTGTCACAAACATCATAAATATTTTTTACACTGTAGGCTAAATGACCAAAGTTTCTGCCACCAGTGTATTCTTCAGGATCCCAGTTATATGTTAATTCCAGTAATCCAGTTTTTTCATCACTATTTTCTGCTCCTAAAAAAATTAGAGTAAATCTACCTTTTTCATTATCAACTCTTCTTACTTCTTTTAAGCCAAGTTTATTGCAATAAAAATCTAATGAATTTTCAATATTTTCAACTCGCACCATTGTATGTAAATACTTCATTTTTACCTCAAAATTTATTTTTAATTTATCCTAAATGATTTGTAACTGAACTTATAATATAATTTATTATTTTGTAATCAGCTATTTTATTTCTAACCACTATTCCAATATCTAAATCAAGAATATGATCACTATTTAATTCTACTACATCAAAATTTTTAGCAATATTATCTAGGGATCTTGCAGCTATAGCAAGATTACCACTTTTTTTAGTTGAAGCAAACAATGCAGCAGGTGATGAAAACGTAGTTAAGTATTTTTGTATATCAACATTATTTTTTTTAAATATATTATCAACTCTTCTACCTGCTGTTGAAGTGTATTTTGTAATTGGTCCAGCACGTAATAAGGACCATTTTTGATTTTTTAATAAGGATAAAGATATTTTTTTTTCTTTAAAAAGTTTGTTTTTTTTATTTGCATAAATAACAAGTGGAATTTTTTTAACAAATATTTTTTTAAAAGAATTATCATTTTTTAAATCACTTATATCACCAATCCATATATCAATGTCTCCATTTCTTAAAAAAGGTATACTGGTATCTTTTATCATTGAAGAAATATTCAGTGACACATTTGGAAAAATTTTATTTATTTCTGAAATAAAATTAACACAACCATCAGATGGCTGGAGAGAAATACCGACCGCAATATTTAAACGCCCACTGTTTCCATTGTGCCAATTTTGAAACTTT
>NHLU01000028.1 GCA_002169255.1 Candidatus Pelagibacter sp. TMED275 | reverse complement strand
AACTGTAGAACATTTGGTGCCTATTGACAGGAGTCACGAATATGCCAAGCTATTGTAATTGCTTGTAAGTGACTTGCTGTTGGTGCAGGGATAAGGAACTTCATCTTCTCCTGGGCACCATTTATGCCATTTAAAATGCAACAAGTCATTGATTCACAAGCACTTTGTGTTTGATAGGACTTGGAGTGTAGAACAAATTGGCTAAAGTCCCAGTTTTTAAGATGCTATACTGCCATCCTTCTTAACAAAAGTGACTACGCCATCAACTTTTTTATAGGTAAAATCTAAACCAGTATAATGTCCTATTTCGTTGTCGCATCGTGTTCCTATTTCAAATATGACGGCAATTTTGGAAGATTTGTTAACAACGTAGTGACCTATCGGAACTCCGGCTTTAAAACCGGCACAATCTCCTGCTTTAAGAGTACTCTCGGTATCACCTTCCACAAGAACTACCTCTCCTGAAAGTACAATTACGAATTCATCTTCATTCTCGTGCCAGTGCTTTAATGCTGTCGCTGCCCCTGGTTTTACGGTCACCTTATTCACCCCAAATTGATCCAAGCCTACCGCATCACCAACAGCTATTCTCTGATAACCCTCTGTCACTTTTTTATGATGACCGGGATATCTATCTCGTTTTTGTGGAACAATGTTCGATTCTTCTACTTTAGGCATTAACTTCCCCTCTACTCAAAAGTATTCCCGGTATCGCACAGATTATGGAAATAATTTGCAACTTCTACAATCATATTTGCATTAATCTAATTCTTTTTTAAGATAGATATTTCATTGATTCACGATACAAATACATTTTATGAAATATACCGTGGTAAATTTTACAATGCTCCATTCGAGCCAATCAGTTTGTTTGGATTGCTACCGAGTGTTCCCTACCATAACTCTCTCCAATATCGTATGATAGTTCTAATAATAGAATACTTCTTATGTTTGGTTGAAACGACTGGTATTATGTTACTAGCGCTCGATCTACAAAATTTGTCCAAGGTGGAGCTAGGAGTTGGCGCTCTTTCAGCGCAAGGTAACAATCCATTGCTCCCGAATGACCGAAGAAATCTCTTGCTCTCGCATAGTGAAAATTTAAGTTCGTCTCATTTTGCACAGTGGGGAGTGCAAAAACAAATAAACGTATTCGTTGTTCTATAAATTGTTCAAATTGAAATTTTTCAGATGTGTTTAGTTCGATATAACTATCTCGACCTTTAGCCACTAATTCTGCATTTTTAGTATCACTCCAAAAATGTAACCACTCGCTGTGCAAAAGGTCGCGGTTAGCATTATTAACCAATTTGGTTTGGTCTACACTTTTTTTCAATTCAATGACGATGAAGATTAACGTAAGAAATATTGATAAAGATCCAACGATAGTCGCTACATCCGCTATTAGTTTTAGATCCATGAGCAATCCTCGACAGTAAGTTAATGAAATAGATAACTAAGATTTGATTATTTTAATAAGCCATTTGTTGATATTATCCAGAGAAAATCCCTCACCATAACTTTCTCCAACATCACTAGATGACCAGCCTCCAATCTGGTCGATTATTTCTTTGGGACATTCAACTGCTCTCAATCTATCTCTCATGGAGTGTCTAAATGAATGCACAACACATCCTTCACTCACTAATGGCTTTAACCATTTATTTAGAGCCGCACTTGCAGAGTTAGCATTTGCCAGTTCACCATCATTGTATCTAGGAAAAGCAAATGGGGTGTTTGAGTTATGAATCACTTTCTTAGCTGCCCACAATGATGCACCAACCAGTGGCACCTTACGATGACTGGATTTAGTCTTTAGTGATCGCCAAGGTTGTGGCTGTACAATAATATGTGGAGTAGGAGTATCTAGGTTGATGTCCGATACGGCCAATCCGACAGCCTCTGAAAGTCTAAGACCAGTATCACTTATAAGTGCAAGCAACCATCTAGGTTCATCATCTAAGTCATAACAGCGTTGTTGCACCTTTTTGATTTGATCTATTGGTATGGGTTTACGCTGCTTAACATCATCTCTATCAGGCATGAAGGTGCGACTGAAGTTATTGGTACAGTTCAGTCCTTGCTCACTGATCGTCAGATTGATAATGGATTTGATTGTTGCAAACACACGTTTGCTAGAGACAACAGTGAGCCCTTTATCTAACAGCCAATCACGAAACTTACCTGCATCTGATGAGCTATATGCACTTATGGGCCTATCACCTAATACCTTGATGACATATTCCTTTGCTCTATGTGCACCTCTGAAGAACGTCTTACTTCTACCATGACCTTTTAGCTCTAGGTAAAACTCTACAGCTTCAGAGAGAAGAGGGGCATTCCACTGCTCTGAGTCTATCCCGCAAACTATGTCGAAAGGAATGGATTACGCACTGCTCTGGTACATAAGGCTTGAGCCATTTATTTAAGGCAGCACTAGCTGAATTAGCATTACATCTTTCTTCATTCGAATATCTTGGAAACGCGAACACACTATCTGGTGAAGATTTAATCCTTTTGGCCGACCAAAGTGCAGCTCCAATTAAAGGTACCATTCTACTGCTACTTTTTGTTTTTAATGGACGCCACGAATGAGGTTTGATTTGTATATATGGAAGAGGGGCTTCTAACTTAATGTCTGACATTGCAAGTCCAGCGATTTCAGCAAGACGTGCTCCAGTGTCACTCACTAAACCTATAAGCCAACGTAAATCATCATCCATTTCCCGGCATATAGATTGAACCTTTAATATATCTGGAACTGGAATGGACTTACGAGACTTAACTCTGGTTTCATCTGGCATATAAATTCTGCTGAATCCATTATTACAAGATAACCCATATTCACTGATGGTAAGATTAATAATAGAACGAATGGTTCCAAACACTCTACGAATAGACGCTATACTTAACTCTTTATCGAGTAACCATGTTCTGAGTTTGCCAGCATCAGCTGTCGAATATTCCCCGATACTGCGATCACCAAGCAGGTTTATCAAATAACCAGAGTTACGGATGGCTGCTTGTTTGAATGTTTTACTTTTTCCTGTTCCTTTGAGGTTGAGATAAAACTGAGTGGCTTGAGATAAAGGAGGACCATTTTCAGGAACAGGTTCGGAAGCATTTATAATTGCAATTTTAGGAATATCAATTTTTTGCAGTCTTATTCCCAACCAATAATCATCGAGTTTCTGTGTTATGGATCTAGATAAGCGATTTGCAGAGACAAATGAACCGGTTCGTAAACTAAAATAAAGCTGATCAGTCTTATAATGGGACCTGATATCGCAAGGTATTCTTCGTATATACTGATATACTCCACCTCTTTTATGGATATAGGATGCTTGTTTTATGTATGACACTTTGATATGCACTTTCTGCGATATAGTTGCACAAATGCTTACATATCAATAGCTTACAGTTGATGTGATTAGATAAATGGTGCCCAGGAGAAGACTGGTTCCTGACGTAGGCACTAACAATACTAATAAACCGTACAGACACTAGAATCTCAGGTTATGAATTCATGGTCAACAGGCACAATAATTACTACCCTTTTTACTACCCTTATTAATCTGAATATATCTGAACCAATTCTAGCTTACTCATACAATTAATTAGAGTGATCTGACCCCCCGTATGCGATCGCCATGGCACCCTAGTACGTTATATAGATATGGTTATCGGCACTTATCTAAAATAACTCGTCAACACCTAGACTGTGTATGAGAGTCCAAATAAGACTCACTGAATCATGGTAGGATTGATCTGGTATATGAGTGAGTCAGAAGGGCTAGATGGACTCAGTGATTCTTAAAATGAGTCCTAGAGTCATCATGATGGTTGGATGGTTATTAGGTTAGTTTTGAGGCTATTTACGAGTAGGTTAATGAGTAATCCTTATGACTTCCTATATTAGGGAGAGCCAAGCCAACAAGGCGTAGGCGATCCCTTATTAGGTAATATTATGATTACTGATATGATGGGGATAGCTAATCTATTGTGAGGATAAAAAAAAAAGAATTATCTCGTTTTAGTTAACTGTTGCCTTTTTAAAAATAACTCTTCTCTGCTTTTATATAAAATTTCTAATTTTGTAACTATTGGATTAAGCTGATCTTGTGGTGGTACAAAACTAGTTTCTCGCATAAGAGTTACATAATCACGGAATGCGAAAATAATATTTTCTTCTATTTCAAAAGAAGAGGAAAATGTAACTCCTACTTTTTCTAAAAATGATATATAAGATTGCAGTGACAGCACCTTAACTGCTCTATCAAAATACTCTGAACAATAAACCTTAAAGACCATCTAACGATGAACACTTAAGGTGATTACCCCCATGCATGGTCCATCTGGGGTATGGGGGTATATATAGTTGAGGTGTGCAACACATGGGGTGTGGTTTGTGTTAACTAGTTTCTGTTGTTAGCTTAAACTTAATCGCAGTGTAAAAGTGATCTAGTCTCCATTGAATAAAACCAAGTAATACACTTGTGAACACTAAGAAATAGTAGGTTTCAAAATTCTGAATATTCTTTATTAAGTAAAAAATATAATTTTTGAGTGAATAAAATGACCAGTTCGAGCTTTTTCCAAAAGACAACTAATGTTCTACCAAGTTTTGCTCCTTATTATCAATGGGCCGGTTGGGGAGACAAACAAGGCGCTGCATCAGTCAACAATATCTTTCTCGACCTCAATGACGATGGATTTAATGATATTATAATGCACTTCCAAAGTGGCCAAAACCCTGAAACTTTTGCCACAGTCCAAGTAGGACCGTCCCCGAACAGACTTGTTGTTTTTCTTTCAGATGGTGATGGAGGTTTTGTTGATGGAAACCAATTAGTTTTTTCTTCTCAAAACGCAATCTCGCTTGAGGGCTCATCACGGAAAGTTGTAGCGGGAGACCTTAACAATGATGGTTTTCTAGATGTGTTATACGCAGTTAACAGAGAAGACGGAAGATCAGGTCAACCAGCAGAGACGAACGCAGCTTTTTCTTCAGTCTTATTATCACAAGAGGACGGGAAATATATTCATTTAAAAGTAGGAGTTGAGAATTGGTATCATTCAGCCGGTATAGTGAATGGTGATGCTGGTCCAGAAATTTGGTTGGGTGGTTATTTTCAAAGCTCCGGGACTATTTTTCGTGATGCGACGACACAAGTCGCAAGTGGATTTGGTTACTCTTTCGGTAATGTTACAGGCACTTTTTCGCCGGTAATCCAAGTACCCGCTCACGCAAATACCTTCACCCCAATCCCGAATATGGAAAGTTCATCAGTAACTGAAAAGGTTGTCTCTGTAGTGGATGCATTTTCTAATGGTGTTCAAACTGGGTCTGGGTTGGGATTGTTCTCGAAAAACGATAATTCCTTATGGACTATGGTTTCCTCATATTTACCTCAATCAACAGTTACAGTTAACTATGTGTCCTATACAAAGGATGAGGGGCTATCTACGCTTACAGAAATAGATGGGAGCCCAATAGTTTCGTACGGCCACTCTGCGTCCAGTACGATGGAATTATTCCCAAATTCTTTTCCAGTAGCAGTATTTAAAGCTAATGGCTCAATTATTCAGAGCCCTAGAAGTGATGGTGCATATTATCAAGATGACGGACAGGCCTTTTCGAAATTAGAATTTTATTCTACGGAAAACCAGACCCTTACTCCACTTGCCGTTCAGATATTAAACGAATCTACGCAACAGAATATAAACTTTTTTGACTGTATAGATTTAACAAATGATAATTTAATCGATCTCGTAGTATATCCATATTCCAATAGCGGAACACCAATCGTTTATGTAAATACTGGCGCGGGAATCTTTGCGCGATTGGATGATCAAAAATTACCGCAAGAACCAACGAATTGGGGCAATGCGGCAAGTAGTGATTTTTTTGATTATAATAACGATGGTATTCACGACTTAATAGTTGGTCCTATGAATGGCATTCAACTTGANCATTCACAACAAGATTGGCTTCTTTATCAAGGAACCTCTCATTTAANTATGAACGATTATTCTGGTGCTATAACCATAAATGATCGCATTGAAAGTTCCATGATCAAAACATGGGCTGGTGATGACACTATTTTTGATCTGAATGCCAATCCCAANNCCACTGAAATTAATGCAGGGGATGGTATTGATACGATTATCTACTCTCTTTCTGTAGATAATTATAGTGCAATAGAAATTGGTAAATCCATAATTGTTACACCGATAGATCCCACNAATGGAGGAGCGGACACACTTATCTCTATCGAGACCCTACAATTTTCTGATGGCGTTGCACAGCTGACTGATCTTATCAGACCAGAAGACATAGATCGTGGCATTTACAGATTCTTCAATGTAGATACCGGAACACATTTCTTAAGTGGCAGTACAGTTGAACGTGACTCAGTCATAAACAATCTAGACGNATTCAACTTTGAAGGGCCTACATTCAAAGCAGCAGATCCAACTGACCCTGCAGCTGATACAGTCTTTCGCTTCTTTAATACACAGACAGGTACACATTTCTTCACTCAATCAACGGTTGAACGAGATAATATTCTCGATACAATTCCTCAATTTAATTTTGAGGGNGANGCTTATAANGGNTACACNGAACAAGTTGATGGCTCCATACCTCTGTATCGTTTCTTCAATACACAAACAGGCACACATTTCTATACAGCAGCTGAAGCTGAGAAGGACAGTATAATTGAAAACCTACCTAGCTTCAATTTTGAGGGTACTGCTTACTGGGTAGACCCTGTAATGGGGTAGACTTAGTTCTCAAAGAAAAATTAACTCTCCTAGATTCGTAATGATCATCTAGATCACTTGGGACCATCCGATTATAATAGAATACACCTCGTTTTTTATATGTATAAGGAACCTGATTTAACACCCGAAATTACTACCCTAATCGAATTAATCCGAATAAATACAGTAATATCAATATGTTAGTAAAAAGGTTGGTGCCCAGGAGAAGACTGGTTCCTCAGTACAGCACCAAATTCATCTTGGTATATGCAATATCAATAGCTTACCTAATCTACTGGTTTGATCAAGTGGCACGATTTGTACCCTAGTTTGTACCCTAGTTTTGTCTGAACCAATTCTAGTTTACTCATACAATTAATTAGATTGATCTGACCCCCCATATGCGGTCGCCATGGCACCCTAGTACGTTATATAGATATGGTTATTGGCACTAACTCAAAATAACTCGTCAACACCTAGACTGTGTATGAGAGCCCAAATAAGACTCACTGAATCATGCTAGGATTGATCTGGTATATGAGTGAGTCAGAACGAGTCACTATTTATTTAGTTCAATGGAGGTAGTCAACCAGTTCGATAATTACACGATTTTTAAATCTGATTACTCGAAACCAATTTTAATGTATCTACATAATTAATCATCACTAGACAATAGGAAGTAGAAGTATAAACTGAGTGGTTACGCTGAATACATACATAAATCTTCATATTTCTTAGGTGAGCCACAATGGGATTTGAATTCGATATATTTTCAGGCGAGCCATCCGATTATATTATTATTGGGCTTTTGGTTTTAATCGGTTCTATCAGCGTATTTATATTACTGTTTGGCTATCAGAAGGTTATTGTTATGTTAGCCCGACACTCTGAACATATGGAAAGCATTAACGATAAAAATACTGCCTTGTTAACGCAATGTTCCGCTGACCTCAAAGAACACACAAACAATCAAACAGATACGCTGTTGGCCCAGCAGTCGCTAGAAAAAATGAGATTGGAGGGCCTGCTCACTGATATTACAAGGCAAAATTCTGTTGACTTCAGAGAGCAAACAAAAGATCAAACTAATGTATTATTGAACCAACAGGCGGTCGATATAGGAAAATTAGAGCATCTGTTTACTACGATGACAAGGCAACACTCTGCTGACCTCAAAGAGCAAACAAACAATCAAACAGATACGCTGTTGGCACAGCAGTCAATCGATGTACAGAAACTGATGGATCTGCTTACTAGTTTGCTAACGCAACAACCTCAAAATATGAAAGAGCAAATGAAAGCTCACGCTCTTTCCCTTGAAGTAATACAAACCATCTCAGCTCATTGTAGGAGGGAAGCACAATATCAAAATCAAGCGAGAGATCTATTATCCGAAATTCGTAATGAAGTTATCAATCAATCTTTATCAAGATTAAAAATGGATGAAACACTAAGCGGTATTCTCAGAGGCTCAAAATAGAGATTTTCTACAGTAATCCGTATCACTTATCCCATAGCACAGTTCAAGACCCCTAAGTCAATTGGTGGCGGGTAATCTGGGGATTTTGAGTGGGTGTTGGTGAGTTAGTTTTGAGGAGTGAGTTAATGAGCAATCCTTACGGGTTCCCATATTAGGGAGAGCCAAGCCCCAAGGCGTAGGCGATCCCTTGTTAGGTAATATATGATTAATGATATGGGTT
>NHLU01000027.1 GCA_002169255.1 Candidatus Pelagibacter sp. TMED275 | reverse complement strand
TGAATTAAGCATTCTTTAGCAGCTTTATGATTTTTATTTATTACTAAAGTTTTTAAAAACTGATCATAAGCATCATCAAGATTTCCTAGTTCATAATAAGTAAGGCCTAAATTAAAATTAGAGTCCTCATAGCTTGGGTCTAATTTTATGGCATTATTAAAATAATAAATTGCTGTTTGCCAATTTTTTAATTTAAGATGTGTTAATCCGATTAAATTATGGTAAAAATGAAAATTTTCAATTTCTGTATTTTCTTTTTCTAGTTTTTTTGATTTTTTAAGTAATTCTTTATAAGATTCTCTTTTAAAAAAATCAGTTAGTTCAATAATTTTTTTAGAAATATTATACAAATAGCGAACCAAATTAAAATTAGTATTATCCCAAATTTAAGTAATATTTTTTGGGTCTGGCATTCCCATTTTATTATAACCTGCATCAACATAATGGATTTCACCCGTTACACCACTTGCCATATCACTTAATAAATAGAGTGCAGAATTTCCAACATCTAAGTTATTGACATTCCTTTTCAAAAACGAGTGATCAGCGTTCCATTTATACAAAAACTTTGCGTCACCAATTGCAGATGCTGCTAGAGTTTTGATTGGTCCTGCGCTTATAGCATTTACCCTGACACCTTTAGCTCCTAGATCTCTAGCTAAGTATTTAACACTAGACTCTAGTGCGGCCTTACATACACCCATAACATTGTAATTTGGTATAGCCTTATTTGCTTCATAACTTAAGGTAATCATACTTCCACCTTCTTTCATTATTTTAGAAGACTCTTTTGCAACCTCTGTAAAGGAAAAACATGAAATTAACATGCTTCTCAAAAAATTTTCTCTAGTTGTGTTCAAATATTCACCTGATAATTCTGATTTATCTGAAAATGCAACTGCATGAACAACAAAATCAATTTGCCCCCACTGATTTTTAACATCTTCAAATAATTTTATTACATCATCTTTATTTTCTACATCGCAGTTAAAAGTTGTTTTAGATTTGAGCTTTTCAGCTAAAGGCACAACTCTTTTTTTTAATGCATCTCCAAGATAAGTAAATGCCAATTCAGCGCCTGCATCTGATAGTTTTTGTGCTATTCCCCAGGCAATAGATCTTTCATTAGCAACACCCATTATTAGACCTTTTTTGCCCTTCATTAGACTCATTGATTAAACTTTCTCAAAAATTAAAGTTGCATTTGTTCCACCAAAGCCAAAGCTATTAGACATTACAGAATTTAATTCCACATTTTTTTCTGTTTGTATAATTATTGGAAATTTTTTAGCATCATCATCCATATCATTTATATTTGCTGAGGCAGTAATGAAATTATTTTTCATCATAATTAAACTATAAATAGCTTCATGAACAGATGCTGCTCCTAGTGGATGTCCTGATAAGGATTTGGTTGAACTTATTTTTGGAATTTCTGTTCCAAAAGTATCACCTACAGCATTTAATTCTGTAATATCTCCCACTGGAGTTGAAGTTCCATGGGTATTTATATAATCAATTTTATTTTTTGATGTCGCAAGTGCCATTTTCATACACCTAACAGCTCCTTCACCAGAGGGGGCGACCATATCATATCCATCTGATGTTGCTCCATAACCAGTTAATTCTGCATAAATATTTGCACCTCTTGCTTTTGCGTGTTCATATTCCTCTAGCACCAGTACACCAGCACCACCAGCAATTACAAAACCATCTCTAGTTTTATCATAAGCTCTAGATGCTTTTTCTGGGGTACCATTATATTTTGAGGATAAAGCTGTCATAGCATCAAACATTGCTGTCATAGCCCAATGGATTTCTTCACTTCCTCCAGCAAAAATAACATCTTGTTTACCCATTTGAATAAGTTCCATTGAATTACCAATACAGTGACCGCTAGTTGCACAAGCTGAGCTCATTGTATAATTTGTTCCTTTAATTTTAAATGGAACAGCAAGAGTTGCTGATGCTGTGCTAGCCATCGTTCTCGGTACAATAAAGGGACCCATCAACTTTGGAGTTTTAGCTCTAGTTTTGTCTGCTGCTAAAATTACATTTTCAATTGAAGGACCACCCGAGCCCATTACAATTCCTGTTTTAAAATTACTTACATCTTTTTCCTCTAAACCTGAGTCTTCTATAGCTTCTTTCATTGCAATATAATTATATGCAGATCCAGATCCCATAAATCTAATAGTTTTTCTATCTATATGATCTTCAAGTTTTATTTTTGGTTTTCCGTGTACATGACTTCTAAGATTATGTTCTTTATACTCCTCAGAAAAAGAAATTCCTGATTTTGAATTAAGCAATGATTCCTTTACTTCATTTTGATTATTTCCAAGGCAAGAAATTATACCTAATCCAGTGATTACTACTCTCCTCATGATTTAAATAAACCTACTTTCAAATTTTCTGCAGAATAAATTTTTTTGCCATCTGCTTTTAAAATTCCATTTGCAAGCCCAACTGTTGTACCCTCTTTAATAAGTATTCTTTTCATATCAATTTCGTATGATGCCATTTTAACATTTTTAAGAACTTCTCCAGTGAATTTTACAGCATTCACACCTAAAGCTCTACCCTTACCAGGGTTTCCAAGCCAACCTAAATAGAAACCAACTAATTGCCACATTGCATCAAGTCCTAAACAACCTGGCATTACAGGATCCTCATTAAAATGACATTCAAAAAACCACAAATCATCTTTTATGTCTAGCTCGGCCTTTATAAATCCTTTTTTAAAGGAGCCCTCATTTTCGTTTATTTGTGTTATTCTATCAAACATTAACATTGGAGGAAGTGGAAGTTTAGCATTTCCAGGTCCAAAAAGACCGCCTTTTCCGCAACTTATTAGATCATCATATGAAAAAGAGTTTTTTTTCATGGCTTCAACTTCATACTTGATTTATTGACATTATTATATACATTTTGTTTAGAATAATTATAATTATCATTAAAGTGAACAGTAAATATACCAATAAACTAAGAAGTTCAGGGATAAGACCTACCAGACAAAGAATTAAAATATGTGAAGTTCTATTTGAAAGAGACCATACTTTTCATTTTTCTATTAATGATTTAGTAGAAATTATCAAAAACAAGACTAATGAAAAAATTGCCTTGGCAACAGTATATAATACTATTCATTCACTTACTAAAAAGGGCTATTTAAAAGAGATTTCTATTAATTCAGATAAGAGCTATTTTGATACTAATACCTCAACACACCATCACTTTTTTGATGAAGAAACTTCTGAACTTATAGATTTAGAAGATAAGGATGTAGATCCTGTGAATATTAGAAAAGGGATACCCGGTAAGAAAATAAAATCGATTGAAGTTCTAGTAAAAGTCGATAATGATAATCAAAATCAAGAATAATTTAACAAAATCATACATTTAGATAGTATATTATAATTATTCTAATCTATTGAAATATTTTTTAGAATGATTATAATGTAATCATGATTCAAAACGAAAATATACCAAATGTAGTATTTAAGGCTCGAGAAGGAGACAATCAAAATTTAGGTGGCGGATGCTCGATTGGTGGAAAATGGAAAGATTTAACTTCAAATGAGATTTTTAAGGATAAAAAGATAGTTTTATTTTCTCTTCCCGGAGCTTATACACCAACTTGTTCATCTCAACAACTACCTGGATATGAGGAAAAATATGAAGATTTAAAAAAATATGTTGATGAAGTTTATTGTCTATCAGTAAATGACGCATTTGTAATGAATGCATGGTTTAGAGATCAAAATATTAAAAAAGTAAAACCAATTGGAGATGGAGAAGGTGTATTTACTGAAGGTATGGGGATGTTGGTAAACAAACCAAAACAGGGTTTTGGAAAAAGATCATGGAGATACTCTGCATATATTGATAATGGAAAAATACTAAAAATGTTCATCGAAGAAAATAAAAATGACGAAAGTAATGATAAAGATCCTTTTGAAGTTAGTAATGTTGAAACTATGCTTAAATATTTACATTCTATATCAGCTAAATAAATAAATTTACCTTACTCTTTTATTCCCCAATTTCCCTCGTTATATATCCAGCCTTGGTAATTTATAGTTTTAATTTTGCACCACTTAAGTTTACACTTATCAACTATTAAAAGTCTACCTTTCAACAATTTTACAAGAGGTTTAGAAAATTTACTAGGACTACTAAATAAAATTTGACTATTCAATAAAATAATAGATTTGCTTTTTTTAAGTTGAGTTCTGTGTATCCAGCCACTATTTTTGTTTAGATCAATAATTCTTCTAAAGTTATCTTTTTTATCAATTACCAAAATAGGTAGATTTTTTTTTTTATAAACATACTTAATTTTGTAATCAAAACCAGGACCATATCTCACATTTACTTTATTATTTTTTAAAGTTAAAAAATAATTTTCTTCTTTACTGAATACATAAGTATTTATAGTTAAAAAAAATAAACAAAAAGTTAATATTTTTATTTTTGACATTAAGAATTTTTTAAACTTTTAATCTTTACTTTTCTTAGATTTAGGTTCAGAATATTTACAATTAAAACTTCATTTTCAAGACAAGTTCCAATATCAAGAATTCTTTTCAAAACTTCATTTGCTTGAATATTGCCAATAATTGATGAAAGAGTACCTACGACACCATCTTCTTCACAATTAAAAAAATCTCCATCTATTTCTATATTTTGGAAAAAATCCCTTAAACATGGAGAATTTTTTTTTTTAAAATTAAAAGAAAATACATGTCCGTCAAATTTACTTACAGCACCACTAATAAATTTTTTTTTTTTATTCCTGCAATAATCATTCAAAAGAAGTTTTGTTTTGAAATTATCTGATCCATCAATAATATAATCAAAATTTTTACCAATAAGATTTACATTATTGAAGTTTATCTTTTTTTTAAATATTTTAACTTTTATCTCTGAATTTATTTTTTTTACTTTATTTTTGACTACTGAAACTTTACTTTTTCCTAAATCATTATTGTCAAATAAAGTTTGCCTGTGAATATTTGATAGACTTACCACATCATTATCAACAATTCCAATTTCACCAACTCCAGCTCTTGATAAGATGTCTACTATTGGACATCCAAGACCACCAACTCCAATTATTAATATCTTAGATTTTAGAAGTTTTTTTTGTCCAATTACTCCTATTTCTTTTAATAGAATTTGTTTCTCAAATCTAACAATTTGATTTTCGCTTAATAAGCTTTTCATTTTAAAGATTAGTTTAAATCGTAAATCACTTTTTCAGTGATCATGTCTGCGATTTGAGCTTTATTTCTTTTTGATAAAAATTCTTTATTTTTAGACTTGTCTTTGTAATAGATTGTCACCTCATTGTAATCCGAGTCAAATCCAATAGTATTATCTGATACATCATTAGAAATAACCCAATCACAATTCTTTTCAGATAGTTTTTTTAACGAATTTTTTTCTAAATTTTCTGTTTCTGCAGCAAACCCAATAACAATTCTCGGTCTATATAAGTTGTGATTTGAGACAAGACTTAAAATATCAATATTTTTTTCCAAAGATAAATTTAAATTGTCATTTTTCTTAATTTTATTATGTTCTATTTTTTTTGTTTTATAATCTGCAACGGCTGCAGAAAAAACAGCAACGTCTGCTGGCAAGCTATTTTGTGTAGCTCTTAACATTTCTTCAGCAGTCTCAACTTTCAATAAATTTATACCAGGTTCGATTTTTATATTTGTTGGTCCAGAGATTAAAGTTGTCTCAAAACCTTTTTTATAAAAAGATTTTGCAATTTCATACCCTTGTTTTCCGCTAGATCTATTTGTTATAAATCTAACTGGATCAATAAATTCTTTTGTAGGACCTGCAGTTATCAATGCTTTAAACCTTTTATTTTTTACTTTTTTTATTTTTTCAAAATATTTTGATATATATTCCAGGATGACACTTGGTTCAGTCATTTTACCCTCACCATATTCACCACATGCCATATCCCCAACCTCAGGGCCAATGACCTTATAACCAAATTGTTTTAATTTTTCTAAATTATTTTTTGTAGTTGGGTGTTCCCACATACGTACATTCATTGCAGGACAAATCATGATATTTTTATTAGAAGCCAAAATTACTGTAGATGCCAAATCCTCTGCATTACCATTACTTAATTTAGATATTGTATTTGCAGTAATTGGTGCAACTAAAACTATATCACACCATCTAGATAATGAAATATGATCCATTTCTGACTCATTTTCTACACTAAATAGATCTTCATAAACTTTTTCTTGTGATAAAGACGTTATTGACAAAGGAGTTACAAATTCTTTCCCACTTTTTGTTAATATTGTTTTTACTATTGCTCCGTTCTTTTTTAAGGATCTAATTAATTCCAAACTTTTATATGCAGATATTCCTCCACATATTATTAGTAATATTTTTTTGTCAGTCAAATTTTTCATATAAGAATTAAAATACTATTAAACCAAAAATTACAAGTAATAATAAACCAACAACAGACTGATTTCTAAAACTTATCATTTCATTTTTTTTTTCTTTTAGTGAGCTATAAGAATTTGTATTTTCAGGAATATTTCCACTTGCTAAATATGATAAAGCTTGATTTGCTTTATCCATTACTTCTGGAAATTCAGGAATTCTTTTTATTACCTCAGAAGTAGTTTTAATTGTTTCACTAATTGTATTAATAGGATCCTTAGTCCTTTTTAGCCAATCTTCTAAAACTGGTCTTGAAGTTTCCCAAATATTTGTTTCAGGGTTTAATTTTCTAGCAACACCTTCAACAACAACCATTGTTTTTTGAAGTAATAAAAGTTGAGGTTGGGTTTGCATATTAAATTTTTCTGTAATTTCAAATAATTGTTTTAATAATTTTCCTCCAGAAATATCTTTTACTGATTGTCCAAAAATTGGCTCACCGATTGATCTTAAAGCTTGAGCTAATTCATCAACTGAAACATTCTTTGCTACAAGCCCAGCCAAAATATGTACCTCAGCAACTTTTTTATAATCCCTTTTAACAAAACCATATAATATTTCAGCTAAATACCTTTTGTTTAATCTGTCTAACCTTCCCATAATACCAAAATCTATTGGTACAATTTCACCATTAGTATTAACAAAAATATTACCTTGGTGCATATCTGCGTGAAAGAAACCATCCCTGACAGCATGTCTTAAAAAATGTTGAATAATATCTGTAGCTAATAATTTTGTATTAATATTTTTTTCTTCTAATATTTTTTTTTCTCTAATTGAAATTCCATCAACCCAATCTAGCGTAAGCATATTTTCACTAGTAAAGTTCCAATATATTTTAGGGACTTTAAAACCATTATCGTTTTTAGTATTTTCAGAATATTCATTTGCAGCAGCAGCTTCAAATCGTAAGTCCATTTCGTGATTTGTAATTTCCTTTAATAGAAAAACAACTTCAACTAGTCGTAGTCTTTTAGTTTTTTTTACTAAACTTTCAATTATGAAAGCAAACAATAAAAGAGCATCAATCTCTTCATTAAAAATTTTTTTAATCTCTGGCCTTAATATTTTTACCGCTACATCCTTAATTGTGCCATCATCATTTATTTGAGCTTTATGAACCTGCGCAATTGAAGCAGCTGCAATTGGATCACTTAAATTAATTAATAGTTTATAATTATTTTCTCCAAGTTCATTTTTTAAAATTATTTTTGCTCTTTCTGTTTCAAAGGCTGGTACTTTGTCTTGAAGTTTTTCTAAATTTTGAGAAAGTTTTTCACCAACAATATCAGGTCTAGTTGATAAAAATTGACCCAATTTAATAAATGTGGTCCCCATAGATTGTAATGAGTTACAGAGCTTTTCTTCTTCACTAACAATATTTAAGCCATCATGTTTATGTTTATTAGTTAATGAAAATGACATTAAATAAAAAAAAAATTCTAATATTTTAGGTGGCTTGTGAAATTTTGAAACAACTTTTAACGCATCTGATTTAGCTAACTTTCTTCCAATTTTAAATAGTGTAAGGATTTTTTTAATCATTATATTTTCCAACCATAATGAATAGCCACTATTCCTGCACTAATATTAACATAGTTTGAATTATGAAAATTACTTTCTTTAATAAGATTTAATAACTCATCCTGAGTTACAAAGTTTTTTATACTTTTTACTAAATATTCATATGGTTTACCATCACCAATAATAATTTTGCCCAATGTTGGTATTAGTTTACTATAATTTTCATATACAAAATCTAATTTATCATTTTCAACTTTTGAAAACTCAAGGCATAGAAATTTTCCACCTGGTTTTAAAACTCTGTAAGCTTCATCTAATGTTTTCTTTAAATTCTTTGTATTACGCAAACCAAAACTAATTGTATAAAAATCAAAAAAATTACTTGGAGCTGGCAAATTTTCAGCACTACCTAATTTCCATTCTATATTTTTATATTTCGAAAGTTTCTCTTTACCTATCTTTAACATTCCCTTGTTTGGATCAATTGATAGAATATAATTATTAATATTAGATTTTTTTAAATAAAGTTGTGCAATATCACCAGTTCCACATGCTACATCAATCAGCTTCTTATTTGATAAGGGTGACATCATATTAATTAAATTTCTTTTCCAAATTCTATGAGCACCTAATGACATAACATCATTCATTAAGTCATATTTGTCAAAAACTTTTTCAAATACGTCTTTCACTAAATTTTTTTTATTTTGTAGCTGTTGGCGCATGTTATTTATTATTAATTAATGTAATATAGTATGAAATGCCGGAATTACCAGAAGTTGAAATAGTTAAGCAATCCTTAAATAAAATTGTTAAATTTAAAATAATTCACAATGTTTTGGTAAATAATAGAAATTTAAGATTTAAAGTGCCAGAAAATTTTGAGAATTATCTAAAAAAGAAGAAAATAATAAAAATTTCAAGAAGATCAAAGTATATAGTTTTCGAACTTTTTTTTGAGAAATATCTACTTATTCATTTAGGGATGTCAGGGACCATTCATTTATCAATTAATAATAAAAAAAAAAATACAAATTTAAGCTTTTACCAAAAAAAAGATCTTCCTATAAAACACAATCATATAAGTTTTTTTTTTAACAAATTTGAAATAATTTATAATGATCCAAGGAGATTTGGCTTTGTTAAAATTTTTAAAACTAAGGTAGATATTTTAAATTATTTTAGCAAACTTGGTCCAGAACCTTTTTATAAATCTTTTAATCATGTGTATTTAAAAAAAAAATTTAAAGATAGTATTAAAAATATAAAAAATTTCCTTCTAGACCAAACTTTAGTATCTGGAATTGGCAATATATATGCTAGTGAAATTTTATTTATGAGCAGAATAAATCCTAAAAAAAAAGTTAAAGATCTGACTATTGGAGAAATTAAAAAAATAGTAATAAAAACTAGGTTGATTTTAAAACAAGCAATTAAAAAGGGAGGTTCGTCTATTAGAGATTTTAAGAATATTATAGGATCAAAAGGAAACTATCAAAAAGAATTTAAAGTATACGCAAGAGAACATTACCCATGTCCAACTAAAGGATGTAAATCAAAAATTACAAAAATTAATATTAACAACAGATCAACTTATTATTGTAAAACATGCCAAAAATAGAGAATTATTTTATTGACCATCTAATTTTCTAAAGCTATATAACCATCTCAAATGGCAAATACAAAATCNGCAATTAAAAGAATTAGAAGAATTTCAAGGCAAACNCTAGTTAATAAATCAAGGAAAAGTAAGTTTAGAAGCTCAATAAAAAAAATGAATTTATTAATAGAATCTAAGAAAAAAAAAGAAGCTTTAGCATTTTTACCTAAGCTTAATTCAGCATTAATGAAGGTTGCTAAGACGGGTATCGTCAAAAAGCAAAATGCGTCAAGAAATATTTCTAGAATTACAAAAAAAATAAACTCGCTTTAATTGAATTAAAGTAATTTAGTTTTTATTCTACTCTCAGTTGCTAAATAAAAATTATTTAAAAACTTTAATAATAAATGTTATTTTTTTTACCTAAAGCACAACATCTAGTTTTCTTTTTAACTTCTTTAATATTTTTCTAACTACAAATTTATTTCAAAACTTTTATCAATAATTCAATTTTAAATTTAGTTAATTCACTTGTAGATTTAATATTTTTTTTAAAAAAAAATTATTTTTATTGCATAATAAAAAATTAAGCCTTAAGAAAATTAATTCTTCATGAAAAAAAATTATACAGAATCCACTGAAACNAATAATGTTTTAGATACATTTAGTTGGGAAAGTGTTCAAACAGAGATGAAGATTAAGTTTGGTAGCGATATTTATGAGAGCTGGATTAAAAAAATAAAATTTATTAATGAGTATAATGATTACATATTATTAGCCGTATCAACAAGATTTATAAGAGACTGGATTACTTCAAGGTATTTAGATCAAATATTAAAGATAGCTAAATCATTTAAAAAAAAGCTTAATAGAATAGAATTTATTGTAGAAGACACACATAATCAGTCTGTTAGAACTGAAGATAACAATTCAAATAATTCTAATATTACTTTTATAGAAGACTCTTTTTTGCAATACAATAGAATGGATCCAAATAAGAAGTTTGAAAATTTTATAATTGGAAATAGTAATAAAATCGCTTTTGAAGCCTCAAAAAAAGTTTCAGAAGATCTTGCACATTATAATCCACTTTATATTTATAGCGGTGTAGGGATGGGAAAAACTCACTTGCTAAATTCAATTGGACTAAGTTTAAAATCTAACTTTAAAGTAATGTTTATTAGTGCTGAAAGATTTATGTACCAATTTGTGAGATCAATTAAACTTAATGAGATGGTAAAGTTCAAAGATTGTTTTAGAAACACTGAGGCATTTATTATCGATGACATCCAATTTATGAACGGCAAAGAAGCAATGCAAGAAGAGTTTTTTCATACTTTTAACGCGTTAATAGATAAAGGATCTCAAGTAATAATTTCAGCTGATAGACCACCAAATAAATTATCAAGAATACAAGAGAGAATAAAATCTAGATTTGCTGGTGGATTAGTGATTGATATACAAAAAGCAGATTATGATTTACGATTAAAAATAGTAAGATCAAAATGTGATGAATATGAAATACTTCATCCAAGTGAATTAAAGATACCTGATAATATTAGAAAGTTTGTTAGTACAGAAATCAAAACCAGCATTAGAGAACTTACAGGTGCTCTTAATCGACTAAATTCATTTATAAAAGTTTATAACAAAATTCCAAATCTTTCAGAAGTTAAAATAATTTTAAAAGATCTATTAAACGTATCTGAAAATACCATCACCATCGACCAAATCCAATCAGAAGTATGTAAATTTTTTAAAATTAGNAAAAATGAAATGTTGTCTGCTAGAAGATCNAGATATCTTGTTAGACCTAGACAGGTAGCAATATTCTTATCAAAACTGTTAACTTCTAAATCTTTGCCAGAAATAGGTCGAGAATTTTCAAATAGAGATCATACTACCGTTATTCACTCAGTAAAAATGATAGAAAAGCTTAGATCAGACGATAGTGAGTTAAACTCAAATATTGATACTCTAAAAAATAAAATTTTATATAATAAAGAAAATGAAATTTAGNNNNAATCANCNAGANNTNCAAAAATCNNTAAATTATTGCCAAGGTGTNATTGAAAANAGAAGTACNNTACNAATNTTATCTAATNTNTTATTNGATGNNNNTNNTTCAAGTCTAACGATTACGGCAACAGATCTAGATTTAATATTTATTCATAAGATTGAAAATGTGCAAATTGAAGAGGAGGGAAAAACAACCACAACCTCTTCTATTATGTACGACATTATTAGAAAATTATCTTCTGGAAAAAAAATAAATTTTTCAATGAATAACAGTAAACTACAATTAGAATGTGAAAAATCTAAGTTTAATTTAAATGTAATTGATCCAAGTGAATTTCCTATTGCTGAAGCGGATTTTAATGAAAATAAATTTACAATTAAATCGAAAACCCTTCTTAAACTTTTAAATAAATGCAAGTTTTCAGTTTCAAATGATGAGACAAGGCATTATTTAAGTGGAATATTTATTCATCAAACTCAAGTAGATAATAAATTTTATTTAACAGCTGCTGCTACTGACAGTCATAGAATGTCTATTTCCAAAGTACAACTTGAAAACCAAATTAATTTTGATCCAATAATTTTACCAAAAAAAACCATTTTTCAACTATGCTCATTATTAGAGGATTATGACTCAGATGTAATTGTGTCAAATCTAAAATCAAAAATAAAATTTGAATTAGATGATAGTATATTAATTTCAAAATTAATAGATGGCAAATTTCCTAACTACATTCAAGTTGTACCAAAAAATAACCAAAAAAAACTTGAAATAGACTTAAAATTATTTTTAAATTCAGTTGATCGTGTAGCTTCTGTATCTTTAGATAAAAAAGATGGTGTAAAATTTAGTTTGTTAAAAGATAAATTAAATTTATCAGTTATTAATGCAAATAGTGGAGATGGCACAGAGACATTAAATGTTAGTTTTGATCATGAATTAGATATAAGTTTTAATTCAAGATATCTTATTGATGTAGCTTCACAAATTGATGGTGAAAAAATTGAAATTTTTCTAAATGATATGGGGTCACCCGCATTGATTAAAGATCCAGGAGATTTTGATAGTATCTACGTTGTGATGCCAATGAAAGGCTAATTTAATTTTTCAAGTTCTTCATAAATTTGTTTTTCTAGAAGATTTAAAAAAGTATTTTTATCGATACCCTCATTAATTGCAGGAAGTATAGATACTGTAATTGTTCTATTAGTTTCTAATTTGTTATTTTTTGGCCAAACATTTCCTGAATTTATAGCAATAGGTTGACATTTTATATTCAGATCATTGTAAATCCTACTAACACCTTTTTTGAATTCAACGTACTCTTTTGGCTTAGTTCTAGTTCCTTGGGGAAAAATTAATACAGGTCTAGAAGTATCATTAATAACTCGAGAAATTTTTTCGGTAAACCCAATGTTTTCTTTGGTTATTTTATTTCTATCTATCGAGATAGCTCCTATTTTTTTTAAATAATTTCCAAATATTGGTATTTTAATTAGTTCTTTTTTTAATATAAAAACTGGTCCATTAAAAATCGTCTGAAGAAAAAAAGTTTCAAACATCGATTGATGAGAGCATGCAATAAAAAATTTTCCTTTAACTATGATATTTTGCACACCTTCAATTTTGATATTTGTTGAAAGAAAAAATTTTAAGCAGAAACTACACCAATAACCCATAAGTTTTCCTCCAGAAATAGCGACTTTATCTTTTAGAAACAACGAAGGTAAGTATATTATTGATATAATAACAATTCCTAGGAAAAAAAAAATTTTAAATAAGAAGCTTCTTATCATTAATATTAAAATTAAATAATTTCACTTAGTTTTTGCCTCTTTAGGATTACAGAAATTTTTTTGTTTTTAATAAGTATTTCCGTTGGCATAGGTCTTACATTATAATTTGAACTCAATGACATACCATATGCCCCTGTATTAAGTATTACAATATTGTCACCTTCTTTGACTGTTTGAAAATTATCCAATTTTAAAAATGTATCTGTTGTTTCGCATATAGGTCCAACGAACTCTGTGGTTTTGATTATTTTTTTTTTATTTTTTATAGTCGCTAAAATTTCATGTTTAGCCCCATATAAAGCTGGTCTTAAAAAATCATTCATTGCACTGTCTAGGATTACAAAAATCTTATTTTTTGTTTTTTTTATATATGTAATTTTACTAATTAAAACTCCTGTACTTCCAATTATCGATCTTCCTGGCTCAAAGATTATTTTTGAACTGTGTGTTTTTAAAAATTTCTTAATTAAATTATTATAAATTTTATAATTTAGTTTTTTACTTTTTTTTTCATATTGTATTCCCATTCCACCACCTAAATCTATAAAATCAAATTTATAATTACTTTTTTTGATTACTTGACTTACAACACTTAACATTTTTTTGTATGGTCTATAGTCTAGTATCTGGCTTCCGATATGCACACTTAAACATTTAACATTCAAATTTTTTGATAACTTAGAAAATTTAATTAATCTTAAAAACTCTCTCTCATTTACACCAAATTTATTCTCAATATTACCAGTTGATATTTTTTTTATTGTTTTGGCATCTGTATCTGGATTTAATCTAATTCCAACATTAACAACCTTTTTTTTTAATTTTGCAATCTTATCAATTAAAATAAGTTCACTTTCAGACTCAACATTAATTAATAATATTTTTTTTTCTATTGCATACTTAAGTTCTGCAAAAGTTTTTCCAACACCTGAAAAAACAATTTTATCTGATTTAATTCCCGACTTTAAAGCTTTTATTAATTCTCCTTTTGACACTACATCAGCACCGATATTAAATTTTCTAATCTCGTTTAATATCTTTTTGTTTGAATTAGATTTTACTGAAAAACAAATTAATGGATTTATTCCTTTAAAATTATTTTTAAAATTAATAATATTTCTTTTTAATTCATTGTAAGAATAGCAATACAATGGAGTTCCATATTTTTTTGCAAGTACATTTAATGAAATTCCGTCAATAGTTAGTTTTTTATTTATGTATTTCATTTTAAATTTTTTTAATTACTTAATGTTTTGTCTTCATTTTTAGGTGTATATTGCGGATCACCTTTTTTTCCACAAGATACAAAAATAAACAAAATTGACAACAAAATCAGTATTTTTTTTATCATCTATAGATCCTATAATATTTTTTTATCATTCTTTTTACATTGTTAAACGATGTTCCTCCAAAAGATTTCTTGGAATTAATTGAATTTTCGAGAGTTAAAATTTTAAAAATTTTATTGTTTACTTTTGGGTAAAACTTTTTTAATTCACCTAAACTTAATTGATCTAGTTTTTTATTATTTTTTTCGGCATAATTGACTATTTTTGCAGTAATTTTATAGGCAATTCTAAAATTTAATTTATAATTTTTTACTAAATAATCTGCAAGATCAGTTGATGTAATAAAACCTTTTTTTGCTAAAGAAATCATTTTATCTTTTTTAGGTTTTATATTTTTTAAAACTTCATCAAGTAATTGAATACAAATACTTAAACTATCGTAAGATCTAAACACTATTTCTTTATCGTCCTGTAAATCCTTAAAATAAGAAAGAGGCAGTCCTTTAAGTATAGTCAACATAGAGAATAAGTTTCCATACGAGTTGCCTGTCTTGCCTCTTAAAAATTCTAGTGGATCTGGATTTTTCTTTTGAGGCATTATTGAAGATCCAGTGACTATTTTATCAGACATTTCAATCATATTAAAACCTTCAGAATTCCAAATTATTAATTCCTCAGAGATTCTTGATATATGAAGAGAGCAGACAGAAGATGTATATAAAAAATCTAGCACAAAATCACGATCAGATACTGTATCTATGGAATTTCTTGTTGGTTTTTTAAAACCTAATTTTTTTGATGTATAATTTCTATCTATATTAAAAGATGTTCCTGTTAAAGCAGCAACCCCTAATGGATTTTCATTAAGACTCTCAAGATTTTTTTCAAATCTTTTTTTATCTCTTTGAAACATTTCTATATAAGCTAAAAGATAATGAGCAAGTGAAACTGGTTGAGCATTTTTTAGATGAGTGAAACCAGGCATGATTGTATAAATATTTTTATTCGCTAAATTTAATATAGTTTTAATTAACTTAGATAGTTTTAAATCTAAATCTTGACTTGAGGACTTAATCCATAATTTAAAATCAGTAATGACTTGATCGTTTCTAGATCTTCCAGTGTGAATATATCCAGCATCATCACCTATAAGTTGACCAAGTCTGTTTTCTATATTCATATGAATATCTTCGTATTTTCTATCAAATTTGAATTTTTTTTTAGAGATTTCATTTTGGATTTTTTTTAATCCTCTTAAAATCTTTTTTTCAATCCTTTTAGATATTATTTTTTGTTTGGAAAGCATTTTGACATGAGCCTCAGAGCCCTTGATATCTTCATTAAAAAGTCTTTTATCCACATCAATAGAATTTCCTATTTTTTGAAATAGGGATGAAGTTTTTTTTATTCTTGTTCCCCAAAATGCTTTGTTGTTTTTATTTTTTGCCATGATAAAAAAGTTTAATTAATACTTAAGAATTATTTATAATGAAATAATCAAAATATGTCATTTAGTTTAAATACTACAATAATTGAACCTGAAGAAAATAGTAAAATTCAAAATATATTGATTTTGCTGCATGGATATGGTGGAGATGGCAAAGACATAAGCTCTTTAGCTTTAAACATGAGGAGACATGTCAAAAAAACCATTTTTTTATGTCCAGATGCCAATCAGAAGTGTTCTATAAATCCCTCGGGGTTTCAATGGTTCGACCTAACGGTAGATGATAAAGATTATATCTTAGATGAGTCTATCAAATCAGAATTACTAATTAAAAAATATATTTCTGAGATTTCATCACACTACAAAGTACCTTTAGCAAAAATATGTATATCTGGGTTTAGCCAGGGTTGCATGATGTCTTTGAGCGTTGGATTGACAAGTAATGAAAAATTTAATTCTATAGTTGGATATTCTGGCAAGATACTAGATCAAGAAAATCTATCAAAAAGAATAAGCTCTAAAACAAAAGTTCTACTTTTTCACGGAGAATTAGACACAGTCGTACATCCAAGCAATCTGTTAGCTGCAAAAGATTTTTTACAAAGAAAAAAAATTGAAGTTGAGACAAATTTGTTAAAGAATTGTGAACATTCAATACCAGTTGAGGCCGTTAGTTCTACTATAAGTTTCTTAAATCGAAATTTAATTATTTTATAAATTTAAAATATAGCAAATGTTACATATTGATTATATAATTTATTTACGTTAAAAAATTGTATGAATTTTACTGATCAAAAATTATCATTAGAAAAATGTCCTGCTTTAGTATTAAATGCAGATTATAGGCCGTTAAGCTATTATCCTTTGTCACTTTGGAGCTGGCAAGACTCAATAAAGTCTGTTTTCTTAGATAGAGTAGTAATAATAAATAATTATGATCGTGTTATAAGAAGCCCTTCATTTAGTATGAAGCTACCAAGTGTTATAGCTTTAAAGAATTATATTAGACCACAATCTGATCCAAATTTTACAAGATTTAACGTATTCTTAAGAGATAAGTTTTCTTGTCAATATTGTGGTAGCAGCAAAGAATTAACATTTGATCATCTACTCCCAAGGTCAAAAGGTGGAACAACAAATTGGGATAATGTTGTAACTGCTTGTTCGAGTTGCAATGTAAAAAAGGGAGGAAGACTCTTAAAAAATTCAGGTATGGAAATTTTTAATATGCCTTATCGCCCTACAACTGAAGATCTACATAAAAATGGTAAAAACTTTCCTCCAAATTTTTTACATAAGAGCTGGATGGACTATTTGTATTGGGATGTAGAGTTAGAACCTTAATTAAATTTTTTCTGAAATTTTAATTGCTATTCTAGAGCCTGTTTTAATTATTTTATCTAATAATATATATGGACCACGTTTTGTTGCCCCTTCATCATAAGCAATATCTTTATGCATAATTTCGTCTTCTCTAAATTTTTTAATTTTTTTCTTTAGGTTATTTTCATCCTCTTCTAACTGAGTTAATTGATTAGCATAATGTTCTTGTATAACTTCTTCGACTGAGGCTGTACAAAGCATAGCAGCCCTTTTTCCTAGTAAAGTAGTGCCAAAACCTAATCCAACACCAAATAAATCCCATAGAGGTAAAAGTTTGGTAGGTTTTATATTTCTTTTTTTTATTTCTTGATCAAAGAAATCACTGTGTTCTATCTCATGGGATTTCATTTTTTCAATAATTATTTTTAAATTTTCGTCTTTTTTAATTGTATTTAATGCCAACAGTTGACCTTCATATATTTTAATAGCTCCTCTTTCTCCTGCATGATCTACTCTTATAAATTCTTCGACTTTATTTTTATCAGTTTTTTTCATTTTTATATATATAGATACTTAGAGTGGTTATAACAATTGAAATTATAAAATTTATCGTCGCAAGAGAAAATCCAAAAATTGTAAAATTAACATTTTTACACCCAAAATTTGTTTGTTGTAGTGAGTTTAAAATCTTATCTTTATCTAAACTTTTAATCTCTTCACTCATACAACCAGAAAATTCTGCAAAAATCTCTTTTTCAATTCCAAAATGGTAACCAGATAGAATACCACTCCCAATAAAAATTATTATTAAAAAAATTAGAAAGATTTTTTTATTATTAAAAAAATATCCACAGAAGCATACTAATACAGATAGTAGATAGGGTATTCTTTCATATATACATAATTTACAAGGGTCTGCGCCATAAATATATTCAATTATTAATGCCCCAATTAAAATTAATAATGAAAAAAAAAATATAAGTAAAAAGTAATATTTAATATCTAAATTTTTAAACATAATTAAAAGTTTTTTAGATAATTATAAAGGATCAAAGCAACAGCAATTAAAATAAAAGAAAGAATTATTGATGTTAAAAGCAATCTCTTTTCAATTGCTTTTTTTATAGCTGGGCCAAAATACCTTATTAATAATGCAACTATAAAAAATCTTGACCCTCTAGTAAGAGCTGAAATAATTATGAAATAAAATATATTAAAATGAACAAATCCACTAGTGATAGTTAGAAGTTTAAATGGCACTGGAGTAAAACCAGCTATAGCTAATAAAGTAACCCATGCGATAGTACCTCCATCGGATGATACTTTATCTTTTAAAAAGGTCACATTGTCTACCCCATAAAGTTCAAAAATTTTAAGTCCTACTTCATTAAAAAAAATATACCCAATTACATATCCTACTATTGCACCACACACAGAACCTATTGTGGCCACTGTAGCAATTCTTAACCAATTTTTTTTATTTGCTATTGTCATTGGAATAATCATTACATCAGGTGGAATTGGAAAAATAAAACTTTCAATAAAAGATATAAATCCTAAAAAAGAAATTGATTTTTTACTTGAAGCAATATTTAATGATTTATCATAAAGCTTTCTTAGCATATTTTCTTTTATTATAATTACTCTTCTTATACTATATTAAAAATAAATGAATGATTTAAAGGGCGAATGGCGGAACTGGTAGACGCGTTGGACTCAAAATCCAATAGTAGAAATGCTGTGAGAGTTCGAGTCTCTCTTTGCCCACCAAGATAGATGAATTTTAACAATTTTGAAAATTTAATAGAATTATTTCTTTTTAAATATCAATCTCAAGATAAAAAAAATATATTTTTACAGTCTTTATTTGATAAAAAAAATTCTTTTTCTTGGGAAGAAACTTTTCATTCCATAAAAATATTTTCTGAGTTGATAAAAAAAAACAGCGATAAAGGACAAAGATGCTTGTTAATCTCAGAAAATAGACCTGAATGGTTTATTGCAGATCTCTCAATAATGTTATCAGAACTGATAACTGTACCAACCTATACCACTTATTCTGAAAAGGATTATGAGTACATAATTAATGATTGTGAACCCTCTATCATAGTTGTGTCCAATCAAATGCAGTATGACAAGATTAAAGATATTACTAAACTCAAAAGAAGTAATATAAAAATTTTTTCTTTTGAAAAATTAAATATAAATATCAAAGATTATACAAATATTAATAATCTTTTTTTTGATTTAGATAAGGTCGATAAAGCAATACCAAAAATAAATATTAAAAGAAGTGATCCTGCATGTATTATCTATACTTCTGGAACTCAAGGAAATCCAAAAGGAGTAATATTAAGTCATGGTGGCATATTAAATAATTGTGAAGGAGCATTTAATTTACTTAAACCAATAACAGTTGGCCAAACAAGATTTTTAACCTGGCTTCCATTATCACATTCTTATGAACATACAGTCCAATTTGTACAAGTTAGTATTGCTGCTAAGATTTATTACGCTGAGAGTATTGATAAATTAATAAAAAATATGAATGAATGTAAACCACAAGTTATGACCGCTGTACCAAGATTTTATCAAAATTTGTATCAAAAAATAAATGCAAGTTTTCTTAAGGCAAAAGGACTTAAAAAATTTTTAATTAATAAAATGCTAGGTTTAGGAATTAAAAAAATAAGAGGTATTAAGTTAAGTTTTGTAGAAAAAATTATGGACATATTTTTAGAATATTTAGTTAGAAAAAAAATTAAAAATCAGTTTGGTGGTAATTTAAAAACTTTTGTCTCAGGTGGTGGGGCGCTGGATAAAGATGTAGGTGAATTTTTAAATGCGATCGGACTACCCACATTGCAAGGTTATGGTCTAACCGAAGCATCACCCGTTATAAGCTGCAATCCTATTGACGCTATTAGAATAGAAACTGTTGGAATTCCATTTAAAGGAGTAGAGGTAAAAATTGCTGATGATGGAGAAATCTTAGTTAAGGGTGAAAATGTGATGCTTGGCTATTGGAATAAAAAGGAAGAAACTGAGGAAGTTATAAAGAACAAATGGCTTCATACCGGAGATATTGGTTATTTTTCAGATGGATATCTTAAAATAACAGATAGAAAGAAAGATATAATAATTACTCCAGGTGGGGATAATATTTCTCCAGTAAAAATAGAAAATGAGATAATTAATTCTGATAAAATTGATCAAGCAATAGTATATGGAGATAATAAACCTTACTTGTCTGCATTATTAGTATTAAATGAAAATTTTTCGTTAACTATTGATCAAATTAAAGATGAAATTGAAAAAATTAATAGAAATCTTTCAAAAATTGAAAAAATTAAGAAATTTTTTGTAGCAAATGAAAAATTTACAATTGAAAATGGAATGATGACTCCTACTTTGAAATTAAAAAGATATAAAATTATTCAGAAATATATAAATGACTTTCAAAAACTTTACTAATCTAATTAAAAAAAAACTGTTTATTATTGGCATATTACTTAACTTTTTTTTAATTTTTTTTAATTTCAAAAAAAATCTTCTTATAGAATTTTTTTAATTAAATTAAGTATTTGACACTACTTACTAAAAAAAATAATAATTAGTAAATAACGAATCAATTTGATTCGTAAACAAAAAGGGAGCTAAAGATGGCTAAAAGAAGAAAAAAAGCTAAAAAAGCTAAGAAAAAAGCTAAAAAGAAAAAGGCTAAAAAAAGAAGAAGATAGTAAAAT
>NHLU01000026.1:2446-19405 GCA_002169255.1 Candidatus Pelagibacter sp. TMED275 | reverse complement strand
GGAAGTCACCATATGGTACAAGTAAAAAAGCAATGGAGGCAGTAGCACATCCAGGACAAATTGGATTAAGATTTACAACTGTATTTGGTAAAGGTGCTAGAGATACAATGCTTATGTCTAGAATAAGAAATGGTACAGTTAAATTTGCTACAGAACATATTAGAGACTTAATTTATGTAGAAGATGTTGTATCAGCAGTACTGATATTCATTAATACAGGCACACAAAATAAAAATGCAACATATGAAGTAGGAACTGGCCAAGGTAACAAAGTTAGTGACATTGTAAAACACGCAGGATATGATGTTCCTATACAAGAAGGCCAAGATGCAGAAGCAGATGATAATACAGCAGACAATTCTGAATTAAAAAAATTAGGTTGGAAAACAACACTATCTCCAAAAGAATGGTTAGACATTCAATTTGCTGTAGATTACACAAATTCAATAGCCGGAACAAAATAATATGTATTACGTAGTAGAAGGAATGCATACAGATCCGAGTGACTATACAACTATGAATTTAAAAACAAGAAAAATTCACGGACCTTTTGAAACTAAAGAAGAGGCCAATACTATATGGAAATCAGTGGCAATGCAGTCAATTGATTTTCACCATCATAGGGCGTGGATAAAGTCTAAAAAAGATATTGACAATGACAAGCAGTAATGCTAATATAGTAGAAATAAAACAAACGTCGGAGGCGAAAATATTATGTTAAGAGATGTATTATTAGACATTGTAAAACATACACATTCATTGGGGTTCATTCAAGCAGTAAAACTTGAAAACACAGATGGTGGCACTATGGTTGAAGCAATGGATGAAGAAAGAACAGTTGTTCTAAAAGGCAAATTGAACAACAAGTTAGAAGAAGTTCCTGGCTTAATTGGAATGGGTAGACTTTCTGTATTGAAAGGTTATTTAGACTATGAAGGTTATGGTAAAGATGGAGCAAACATTGAAGTTGTTACATCAACTAGAGATGGTAAAGATGTTGCAGAAGAATTAAAGTTTACTACTCCAAGTGGTTATAGTTCGAGCTATAGATTTATGGTTAGTTCTTTAATTGAAGAACAATTAAAAACAATTAAATTTAAAGGTGTTGAATGGGATATTACAGTACAACCTACAGCACAAAATTTAAAAGACTTGGCATATTTTAATAGTATCATGGGTGGCTTTGAGCCAACATTTGTTGCAAAGACAGATGGTGATACATTAAAGTTTTATATTGGTGATGGTGCTAATGATAGAACTGAAATGCCATTTGCTCAAAATGTGCAAGGCAAACTTACAAAAGGTTGGGCTTGGCCGTTAGCACAAGTATTAGGTATTCTTAAATTAAGTGATACTTCACAAGCGACAATGTCATTTAGTGATCAAGGAGCAATGCAAATTGCAATTGATTCTGGCATTGGCAAATATGAATATATACTTCCTGCTAGGAGCCAATAGTGACAAAACCATACGGAGAAGATCTAACAGCCAGCCACAAAGACTATGCGGTATTTTTACCAGCGGTTAGTGGTTTTTATCAGACTTACGTTAGTAAGCAACAACAAACTATAGGCACTGACAAACAATTTGTACCAAATGATAGAATTCCAAAAGGATTTGAAAATGGTATTGAAGGCTTAAATTATTTTAATAAAGAAAAAGGTTACTTCAATTACAAATATGGTTTGTATTCGGCAGGACACGCCCATCTTGATGTTGAGAAATCAATGGTTCAAGAATCAATGTTTCACACAAGAGATAAAAAAGAAACAATAGTTGTAGGTGACAGTGGTGGATATCAAATTGGTAAAGGTGTACTAAAGTTTGATTGGCAAAACTTCAAAGGTAAATCTGCAAACACAATGCGTGATAAGATTCTACATTGGTTAGAACTTACAGCAGATTGGTCAATGGTGTTAGATATTCCTAGTTGGGCCAGTGATGCCACACATAGTCCAAAGACAGGATTGAAATCATATGGTGATTGTATTGCAGGAACAGTGCATAACAATGAATATTTTTTAAAGAATAGACTTGGACAAACCAAGTTTTTAAACGTGCTCCAAGGATTCGATATCCCAACTGGTGATGTATGGTATGATGCTGTTAAGCATTTTCCATTTGAAGGTTGGGCATTTGGTGGAAACAATATGTGCGATATGACAATGGCCCTCCGACGCCTAATCATATTGCGTGATTCTAAATTACTTGACAACAGAGATTGGATACACTTTCTTGGTACAAGTAAATTAGATTGGGCTTGTTTCTTAACATCGATCCAAAGACAATTGAGAGAGCATGTAAATCCAAACCTCACAGTATCCTATGATAGTGCTAGTGCATTTGTGGCAACAGCACATGGTTTGGTTTATACTTCGCCGGTTCATACTAACAAGCGATGGTCATATATTATGGACAAAGCAACTGATAGTAAAGCATTAAAACTTTCTACTATACCGTTTCCATGGGAGTCGGAGATTGGCAGAAGGCTTACTATTGGTGATATTTGTTGGTATGGGCCTGGTGATTTAAACAAGGTAGGCAAAGAAGGAAAAACATCTTGGGATTCATTTGCTTATGCATTAATGATGGGTCATAATGTTAATCAACATATTAAGATTGTGCAAAAAGCTAATCAAATTACTGATATAGAATCATCTATACATAAGCCAGATTACAGACACTGGAGAAAAGCAAAACAAAAGGAAACGTCAGTTGAATTTAGTGATTGGTGTCCTAGAAATGTTCTTTACTTTAATTCATTTGTTGAAGACTTTTTTAAATCAGAAAAGCCTATGCAGATGCTAGAAGATAACCAAGCATTCTTACATGATATTAGAGGTGTGCGTTGGACAGGACAATCTGGTAACAACTTCAGTAATTTATTTGATGTTGATACACAAAGTTCAATGGGCGATGAAGAACTAGGTGATCCTAATGATGAAAAACTAGAACAACTAGAGAAGGTGTTAGAGACTGTATGATGAACGATAACTATCCACCAGATCAAGGTGCTAGATGGACAGCAGAATACATGGCTAACGAGTATAAGAATGATGCGGCCAATATGAAATACAAATACAATAAATTAAAAAAAACAATTAAAGAATTAATTAAAGCAATACCACAGGATAGAATTTTATGGCAACAAGATGTAAAAGAACTTGTGGACAAAGTAGAAGAGCAAATGGAGAAAGATGATGTCAGAGATTGATTTAAAAGAATATTCACAGTTTGTGGATAAAGTTACTAGTAATGAATCAAAAGATTCAACAGCATTTAGGCAAAGATTAGATGATTTAGGAAATGGAGATATTCCAAGGTTATTAACTGCGGCACTTGGCCTATCAGCAGAATCCGGAGAATTTACAGAAATTGTTAAAAAACTAGTATTTCAAGGAAAACCTATGACAGATGATACTAAAACACACATGATTAAAGAACTAGGAGATGTGATGTGGTATTGGACGCAAGGTTGTATGGCATTAGGCATTGATCCAAACGAAGTTATCAATATGAATAAAGAAAAACTATTGGCCAGATACCCAGACGGTGAATTCGAAGTGGCCAAAAGCGAAAATCGAAAAGAAGGCGACATATAGATTGACAAAATCTGTATGTGTGTTATTATTGTTATATGAAGCGAGAATACGATAATAAAGAGATCAAAGAGAACGTTACAGACTTTGTTGGTATAGAAGTAGAAAGAACACCATGTCATGGTATGTTGACATATTTTGTGGTTGGTGTTCCAAAAGAAGAACCAGTACACTTTATCAACAAAGCCTTAAAACACGGCGATATTGAACAAATTTATTTTGGTGCAAATCATTCTTTTAAAAATTGGAAAGAGAAATGGACAGCGCCAATGATACATTTAATTAAAGAATGTTTAAATGCAAAATTCCATGTAACTGTTGACGTTGATCCTGTAACAGTACCACAAGAACTTAAAAGTTTCCTTTCAAATGCTAAATTCAGTTTAACTTATGCAATTGTTGTTCCTAACATTGATAAGATAAAAGGCACGATTAATATAAAATTAGATGATGAAGATTTTGAAGCAACAAATTCAGGTGTATGGTCAACCACTACAGAAACAATCAAAACACCAAACAATTTTACAGGATGGGATGATTACAAAAAGGACAAGCCAGTATGAGATCATTGACACTAAAAGTAAATGTTGGTGACACAATAGAAGTTGGACGTTTTAGAAATGTTGCAACTAAAATTACAGATATTAAAAAAGATGAAAACGGACAACCAATTGTTGTTACATCCAATGGATCAAGAAAAATGCTGTCTTTTAGATTAAACAAATTAGTTCCTAAAGCAAAAGATTTATTAAAAAAGAAAACAACAAAATCAAAAATTAAAAAAGCGAAATCATATCCGGTAATATTAAAAACATGAAAAGCAATATAGAAATACATTCAGAAGAAATGTCATTACTAGGGCAAAAACTAGGATTAATAAAAACGCAGGCTTTGATAAACAAAGAGATTGAAAAAGTGAACAAGAAATTAGAAAAAATTGGATCACGTAAAGTTCTCGATGTTTTGAGAGGCAAGGAGGAAAAATGGTAACAATGAAAGACATAAAGCAACAGCACAAAGACCTAAAGAAAAAGGTGCAAGTAGCTGAAAACACAAGACAACATGCTAGAGACTGGAAGACCAAAGAAGAATTAGTTAACTTAAAAAAAGAAAAACTAATAATGAAAGATAAACTAAAAAACGGAGGTGTATGACAGACGAAGAAAAAAGAATGTATGATGATCATAAAGAACATGGTGAGGATATGTCTTATGAAAATGAAGGTGGCACAGTAACTATACCATTAAAAGAATATGACAAATTACGTTCGAGACAATCTTACATTACAGATAAGAGTCTAATTTCTGTAATTGATAAAATTGAAGAGTTAGTCAGAGCATTAAGGAAACACATTGTTAGATCAGATTTTGACTAACAAATATTATATAGGAGAAAATAAATGAATCCAAATCCAAATTATATTAATATGTTAATTAACTTTTCTATACTTGGTGTATTGATTTACGTAGCAGTAAAGGTATCAGTATTATGAAAAAGTTGATATGGGTAACTTTTAGAAAAGAAGGTATACATAAATATCCTGCGGCGCTGGATGATCCAAGTTTGGCAACAGGCGGAGATGATGACGTATCATTTTTAGGATATCCTCATAGGCATATATTTCATTTCAAAGTAGCAATTGAAGTATTTCATGATGATAGAGACATTGAATTTATTCAATTCAAACGTTGGTTAGAAAGTCTTTATGAAAAAGGAACAATACAACTTGATTACAGATCATGTGAAATGATGGCAGATGATTTGTATGCAGAAATTAAAATTAAATATTCAAAACGTGATGTTAGAATTGAAGTATCAGAAGATGGTGAAAATGGCTGTGAAATATACTATCCAAAAAGTGATAGTGTAAAAACTGATTACAAGACTTTTGAAGAAATGAATCAAGCAGAAAAGAGGGTAAACTAATGTGTCCGGCGTGTTATATAAATGGTTTATTGTTTTTAATATTTGGTGCTAGTGGCGCCGCGATTGCTAATAATCCATGGGTAATTGCAGTTAGTGTTATTTTAACTATTGCAGGTTTTTGGTGGATGTGGAGAGCATATAAAAAGAATCATGGTAAAGGTGGTTTCAAAAATAATTTTAAAACTACTGTAATTTATTTGTTAGTATTCGCGGCAGGCTTTGTAACTGCTTCATATGTTACACACGACTACTTTAAAACAAAATATGAAACAAAGATGGAAGAAAAACGTCAAAAATGAAAACATTTAAACAAGTTGAAGATATAGATTGTATTTGCGAACAGCAATATAAAGACTTAGAAATTACTGAAGCAGAATATCAAGGTAAGAAGGTTAAACTCAATGACCCGATTCGTGGCGGTTCTAAGAAGTTTTATGTTTATGTCAAAGATGGTGATAAAGTTAAGAAAGTATCTTTCGGTGATACAACAGGTTTATCAATTAAGCGTGATGATCCTGCGAGAAGAAAATCATTCCGTGCAAGGCACAATTGCGATACAGCAAAAGACAAGACAACAGCAAGATATTGGTCTTGTTATCAATGGCGTGCAAACGCACCAGTCAATAATTAAATGTTAAGACTCTTAGTGAGTCCTTTTATTGCATTTTTTATATCTATCTATTCAGTTGCAATCTTTGGTGAATTCATACAAGAGAACGGTATGATTACTGAGGAGTTCTTATTAATATGGGGATTGGTACTTTTATATATAGTGGTGTCGTTTCTTCAGAGAATCGCTAGGTAGCAGAGGTAGAATACTCTTCCAGGTTCTTTCGCACTTTTCTTTTATATAAAGCAAATAGAATATAATAGAAAGGATAAAGCAAAGGAATACGATAACAATGCTTACCTCTCACAATCAATATATTCCAGAACCAACTACCTTCTATATGGCTAAATCCTACACAACCTTTAATCATATCTCCCTTTCATTATAATACATGGTCGGAGTGCCAAGATTTGAACTTGGGACCCCCTGGTCCCAAACCAGGTGCGCTACCAGACTGCGCTACACTCCGACTATGTATTATAGATAATAAATTAATAGTCCTAAAACACTAGAGGAAAAAGTACAAATATTTGTGGTCACAATTGCATACTCTTTCCAAGATATACCGACACCAAACCACAATGCACTTGCGGTCATTAAAGTAAAACTACTCCAAGGGTGAATATCAATCGCTGCCAGAAATACTCCTACAATAACTGCAAAAGTACCTGACCATTTAAGATATGTTATTATCTTCGATTCATTAATCATTAACTTAGTATCATATAAACTAATACTACTGGTAAAGTAAGTAAAATTATTTCCATTATTCTTCTCCTTCGCTTGTGTTAAAACCTTTTGTGTAAGGATCATGAGCGGCCTGTGCTTTTTGTAAAGCAGAATAATCATCTTCAGTTTTTTCATCATGGTAGTACATCATCAAAATTGTATAATGAAGTGCTTTCATAAGATCATCACGATTATAACCTTTCTTCTTGCCATACCTCATAAGGTATTTGATAGCATTACCTTGACAAAACTCTTTGCCAATTTCTAGGTCTTTTAAAATTTCTTGAACCTGTAATCCTGATTTATTACTATAATGTTGTTTATAGGTTCTATCAATATATCTTTTTAATTCTAAAACATATTGACCTTCTCTAAACTTCATATCTGGCATAATATTCTCCTTCTAATTCTTTTTCATATTTTCTATTTTCTTCTTCTTCATCATAAGAGTTGATAACATCTTCATCAACATACTCACGAGCAATCTCAGCAATTTTTTCTACATCAAATTCTACATCTGGCATATTTAATGTTTCTTGAAATAAAAAACTACTTAACGATTCCTCTGTAAAATGTTTTTTCTCATAAGCATTTGCAATCTCAGCGACTGACTGTGCTGTTTCTATCATCTGTTTTGTAGGTAACATTTAAACTCTCTCCCTTTTAATTAATTTATTTTGTGATCTTGTTATATTCAGATTACTAGTTTTTCTTACCTGATCGCCAACCCAATCAGGATCAACGCCTAGAAGTTTACAATAATATTCAAACATTTCATCTTTCTTTAGAATCCAATCAAGTGCCTCGACTTTATGTTTTAAATATTTTCTACTAAGACCTGTATATCTAGCATCTTCGATGGCCTGTGATATAATGGCAGTTACAAAATTTTGTGATGGTGTCATTATGAATAGTCCTCCACATAATCATTTAAATCTGAAAATTTATGTGATAGATCAACGGTATCGACTTCGATACTTTCATCATTATTCTCATTAAATTTTTCTATTACATCATTCATTTCAGTTTCTGCCTTATTCAGAATATCTGAAACTTTATCTTTTAGTTCTTCGTGTGTCATTATGCAACCTCCTTTAACATTGACATTGGCACTCTATAAGATTGCCCAGTAGATTCTTTTTTTACAATACATCTAGTTCTATTAATTTTTTCAATAGTACCTAAAAAGGTTTCTCTTGAACCGTTGACTCTGACTTTTGCCCCAACGGTAAACATCATTCTTGCAGCAGCGCCAGCAATTGTGTTCAGTTCTTTTTGTCTATTTCTGACAGCATTAATAACAGATACAATATCTTCACTTTTTAATTCAGATATTGCCATCAAGGTATTTTTTAAGTTAGTATTCATAATGTAGTTTCTCCTTATATTGAAATTTCGAATATATCTTCTTCAGATAATCCGATTGATTTACCTAGTTCAATTGCCTTGTCGGCATAGGTATTTTCGTCACCTGGATATTGTCCAGCAAGACAAGCATTGTATTTTGAAATATTATCGTTTATTTCATCCATGGTAGATTGAACATCTATTGTAGTATCAAATGTAGTATTCATTTTTTTCTCTTTCTGTTAATGGTTAATTACTATTTGGTTTTGTAGTCTTACGATTAGTTTATCTAAATCTAGATTGTAAACATGATCGTAAGCGTCTTTTTTTAACTTTTTAGCATAATCTAGTTTATCAAAAACTGTTTTACACTCGTTAAATTCTTTGAACACTCGGTTTTTTGATTTGTATTGAAAATTACTCATTAAGCAGCCCTCACTAAGTCTTTAATTAATTCAATTTTTCTTTCAATTTGAAGTTTCTCATCAAATGTTCCACTATATTTTTCACCAGTTGAACTTTCCCAAAGTTTTTTGGCAAACTCAAATTGTTTTTCGTATCTACTATCTTTCATAATGTTTTTTCTTTCTTTTCTTTGTTAATATGTCTTTATTTTACACTATTATTTCGGTAGATTCAAGCACTTTCGGGCGAATATGCCTGATTTATTGTCAATAATATCAAGGGTTTACCCGAAAGTTGTAAAATGTGTCGAAATATCGCAGAAAACTGCGAAAAACACTAAAAATGACGAAAAACTGCGAATTTTTCGGTCTAATTCAGTTGATTTTTAGGAATTTCACTAGAATCTATGGTGTGAAACCCATTTTTTACCGAATCAATGGCAACTTCGAGAAATTTTGCCGTGTCTTCTTCACCCAACATGGCAACATACGAATCAACAATCACTTTAAAACACATAGAAACTGTTTCCATTTCTTTTCCAGGGTGTTTTGATATAATATCGACCATATCAACCTTTGCTTCTAACATAATTAATTCTTCTTCACTCATATTATTATTATACACTATTTCAGGTTAATTGTAAAGCAGTCTTATAAATAGTTTGTAAAGAAATTTCAAGGAATCAAAACTATGTACGAGTATAAATGTAAAATATTAAAGGTTGTTGATGGAGATACAGTTGATGTAGATATTGACCTAGGATTCGGCTGTTGGTTAAGAGGTGAAAGAGTCCGTGTTATGGGTATTGACACACCAGAATCAAGAACTAGCGATAAGGTTGAAAAAGTATTCGGTTTAAAAGCAAAAGAAAGATTAAATTCACTTTTAGGAACCGATGCAATCTTACAAACACAGGTAAGTAAAAATGGCGAAAATATGAAAGGCAAGTTCGGTCGTATTCTCGGTAATTTTTTAACGGAAGATGGTAGTAAAGTTTGTGCTGATATTTTAGTACAAGAAGGACACGCTGTACATTATACTGGTGGGTCAAAAGACGCTATTAATGATCAACACATGAAAAATAGACAAAGGTTGGTTGATGAAGGTGTTGTGCCTTGTCCTCCTGGTATGTCATCTAACAATCCAGAGAATGAAGCAGTTAAAATAGCAGTTAAAGAAATTGAAGTACCTAAACCTGTAAAAAAGAAAAAGAAAAAATCTAAGAAGTAAAGGAAATTATTATGTTTAAATTTATTCAAGAAATATTTTTTCCAGCAGAAGTTAAGAAATCTGCTAAGAAAAAAGTGGTAAAGAAAACAGTTAAGAAAAAAAAGAAAAAAACTGCTAAGAAAAAATAATGAAAGGTCAGTTTATCGTCAGGATAGAAACTTCTTTATTAGAATTTTCTGATTATAATAATATACCTGATAAATTTGACAATGTAGTTATTTTTAAACCAGAGTATCCGCCTTCTCCTCATAGTGAGGAAGATCACGCATACATAGAAACTTTTGATTCTAAATTAAAAGAGTTAATGAAAAGGGAAACAAATGCCAGCGGTAACTAGAATTGGAGATGCTGATGTCGCTCATTGTAGCGGTATGACAAGAGCACAAGGTTCTGGTGATGTTTTTGCAAACAGTATTGCTGTATCAAGACAAGGTGATAATAATACTACTCACTTATTGCCTGGTGTTCCTTGTCCTGCTCACGCTGCACCAATAGCGTCAGGTAGTTCAACTGTTTTTGTAAATGGTAAAGGGTGTGGTCGTGTTGGTGATGGTATATCAGGTTGCACCTCTGTGGCCGCAGGGTCAAGTAATGTATTTGCTGGTGGTTAAATAATCGGTATAAATATTGTAATAGGAGAGATTACAAATGTCAAGATATGACGCAACACAAAGTAATGAAAGTAAAAGAAGTGCTAAAATTTTTAAGGACTTAAACTTAGACTTTCAACAAAATTCTGCTACAAAAGATATAACTAAAATTACAGATGTTGAAGCAGTAAAAAGAAGTGTTCGCAATCTTATAAATCTTAATCATTATGAAAAACCTTTTCACCCGGAAATAGGGTCTAATTTGAGAGCGATGTTATTTGAATTAATTACTCCTCAAATGAATCATGTAATTTCAAAACAAATAGAATTGTTAATTAAAAACTACGAACCGAGAGCAAGATTAGTTCAAGTACTAACTAAACCTAAATTTGATGAGAATNGATATGCTTGTCAGATATCTTTTTATGTGCAAAATTATCCAGACCCGGTAATAGTAGAATCATTTTTAGAAAGACTAAGATAATATGGCAACTAAACTAGATATATCAGAATTAGATTTTGATACGATAAAAGCAAACCTCAAAACTTTTTTATCTCAACAAGACGAATTTACTGATTATGATTTTGAAGGTTCTGGAATAAATATTCTTTTAGATGTTCTTGCTTACAATACTCACTATAACGCTTTCAATGCTAATATGTTAGCAAATGAAATGTATCTTGATAGTGCTGATTTAAGATCAAGTGTAGTTTCTTTAGCAAAACAAGTTGGATATACTCCGACTAGTGCTACGGCCGCTTCTGCAATTATTGATGTAACCATAAACAATGGTTCTGGTGCTTCTGTTACCATGTCAAGAGGAACAAAATTTACTACAACTGTGGATGGCACTTCTTATTCTTTTGTTAATAATGCAGATGTTAGTATTATACCCGCTGACGGTGTTTACAAATTTGATAACTTAGAAATTTTAGAAGGCACATATTTAAACTACAAATATACAGCAAGCACATCNGACATAGATCAAAGATTTATTATACCTAACGACAATGTTGATACCACAACACTAACTGTTAAAGTTCAAGAGTCATCCTCTGATTCTACAACAAATACATTTACACTTGCTGATGGTATTACAGCATTAGATTCTACTTCTAAAGTTTACTTTTTACAAGAAGTTGAAAATGGAAGATATGAAGTTTATTTTGGTGATGGAATTTTAGGTAAAGCAATTGCTGATGGTAATATTATTATATTAGATTACATAGTCACCAATCGTACAGCAGCAAATGGTGCTAGTACATTTACACTTAACGGAGATATTGGTGGATTTACAGATGTTACCATCGTAACAGATACAAATGCTGCTGGTGGTACAAATCCTGAATCTATTACTTCAATTAAATACAATGCGCCAAGAGATTATACAGCACAAGATCGTGCTGTTACAGCAGATGACTATAAAGTTTTAGTTAAGAGTTTATATGCAAATGCTCAATCAGTTCAAGTTTATGGTGGTGAAGATGCTAGTCCTGTTGCATATGGTAAAGTTTATATTTCTATTAAAGCAAAGTCTGGTTCTAATTTAACAACAGCAACAAAAACAAGTTTAGTTTCTCAATTAAAATCATATGCTGTTGCTTCGGTTACGCCTGTTATAATTGATCCAGAAACAACTTTCATAACTCTTACTACAACATTTAAATATAATTCTGGTTTAACTACAAAAGCACTTTCAACACTTAATACAAATGTTTTAAATACAATAACAAATTATAATAATAATACATTGGAGAATTTTACTGGTATGTTTAGACACTCTGAATTAGTCGGATTAATTGATGATACCGATTCATCTATTTTAAGTAATATTACCACAGTTAAGATGTATAAAGAAATTACACCTACTTTAAACTCTGGTTTAAAATATACACTTAACTTTAACAATGCATTTTTTAATCCACATTCTGGTCACAATGCAAGTGCTGGTGGTATAGTTTCTTCATCAGGTTTTAAAATTAATGATGATAGTTCTACAAATGAACATTTTTTAGATGACGATGGTGCTGGTAATATTAGAGTTTATTATCTAAGTGGCACTACAAGAATTTATACAGACTCTACTTATGGTACTGTTGATTATACAACAGGAGAAATAATTTTAACATCAGCACACTTAACAAGTATTTCAAATGTTGATGGCGCTGCTAGCACAGTAGTAAGAATATTTACTATACCTAATTCTAATGATATTGTTCCTGTTAGAAATCAAATTTTAGAAATTGATACGGCCAACTCATCAGTAAACGGTAGTGTAGATACAATTGAAAGTGGAAGTTCACAGGCAGGAACAACTTATACAACAACTAGTAGTTATTCATCAACATCTGGATCAGGATATTAATGGATAAGAATGACTACATTTAAAAAAACTCATAAGACAAAAATAAAAAATCAAATAGGATCACAGATACCTGAATTTGTAGTAAGTGACCATCCTAAATTTTTATCATTTCTTGAGTCTTATTATCTTTTCATGGAATCTGCTGAGATTTCGTTAGAGTCAATTACAGCAGCAGATAGACTTCTTTTAGAAACAGAAACAACTACCGATAGTTATATACTACTTAACCAAACAGATAAAAATGGTTTAGATGAAGGTGGTAGTTTAGTTCAAGAAGAAAATACTTTCTCTGGTTCTTTTGTAAGAGGTGAAATTATAACTGGTGCAACTTCTGGTGCCACATCAACNATTTTATCAGANGATATNATAACAAATTCAAGATTATTTATTTCTTCAAATAATGCTTTTAAAACAGGTGAGATCGTAACTGGTGCTAACTCTGGTGCGACTGCAACTGTAAAAAAATATCGTGCAAATCCTGTAGAGAATATTCAACAANTATTAAACTACTCTGATCCTGACCATACGATAAGTGATTTCTTATCTCAAATGAAAGAGGAATTTTTAAATACAATTCCTACAAATATGGATGCCTCAATTGATCAAAGAAAACTTGTTAAAAATATTAAATCTTTATATCGTGCAAAAGGTACNGCAAAAGCAAATCAGGCATTTTTNAAAATTTTATTTAATGAAGATTCTGTAATCTATACACCTACCGATGATATGTTAAGAGTATCAGATGGTAAATGGAATACACAAACATTTCTTCGTTGTACACAAACAACAGCACAATCAGTTAATGATCCTATTGAATTAGTTGGTCAGACAATTACTCAAGCAAATAATCCTTCAAATGCAAGTGTTAGTGAAGCAACAGCAATTGTAGAAAATATTTTAAAGTTTCAAGAAGGCACAACTCAAATTGTTGAAATTATAATTAATGAAGATACAACAACAGGAACTTTCGTAAACGGTGAAGTAATTTCTGGTGTTAGTAATGTTAATGAAGATTTAACTGTTAAATTAACAGTAAGTCAAGCACTATCAACAGCAACAATTACAAACGATGGAAGCACACTAACAGTAGGTGATGAAGCAACTCTTTCAGGTGGTGCTGGTTCAGGTGGTAGGGTACAAGTTTTAGATATTTCAGGTGCAGGTGTTACCGAAGTTATTACTAATGCTGCAGGAACAGGATATCAAGAGGGTGATACAATTACATTTAGTTCAGGAACTGCTGAAGCAGAAGTTTCAGTTGTCAATGGTGGTTTTGCACCAGAAACAGGAAGTGTAGATATTCATGTTGAATTAGAAAGTGGAACAATTTCAGGTTCAGGATCTGGTGATCTACTATTAGAGGANGCTGTTGATAATGGTCGTGGTGGTAAATTTTTAGACTCTGCTTCACAAATGGTTGATAGAGAAATTAAAATAGAATTAGAAGGTAATGGTGGTTATGGTACAGGACATATTTTATCAGAGGAAGATGATGCTTCAAAAGCAGAAAGATTTTATATTGTTAATCAAGACTCTGAACCAGATGTACCTTACAATATAGAAGCAGATGAACATATTGTATTAGAAGATTTAACTCAAGTAGGAGATAGATACTTAGGAGATAAATTAGTTCAAGAAAATACAACAGGTTCTGGTGATATAACAGATATTAGAATGATCGCAAGTGGGTCTGGTTATACAACTTTACCTACAGCAACAATTTCTGGTGATAGATTTATTGCTTTAGAGGATGCTACAGATACTACACCTGACGGAATAAGTAGAATAGAATTTGAAACTGGTGGACAAATGCTACAAGATACAGCATTTGATGGTGCAAGTGCAACTGTAATTCCTTTTGGTGATGAAATTGGTCGTGCAACTTCATTAACTATTATTGAACACGGTATAGATTATACATCAGCACCATCATATGCATTTCCAAAATATGCTGTACTCAAAACAGTTTCAGGAACGATAAGTGCTGATGAAACATTTACAAGTAATATTAGTGGTGCAACAGGAACCGTTGTTGATTTTACAGCACCTCTTCTAAAATATACAGCAACAACTAGTGAATTAGAAGTTGGCGATACAGTTACCTTTTCTGGTAGTACAACAGCAACTGTATCTAAATCAGATAACCTTACNGGTTCAGGAACAATAGGTACTACAATTACAACTCAAGGTAGATATTTAAATCAAGATGGACATATATCTGAGGGNTCTAAAAAAATTCAAGATAGTTTATATTATCAAGATTATTCTTATGTAGTTAAAGTTGCTCGAGATATTGCTGAGTGGCGTGANGCTTTAAAACGAGCAGTACACCCATCTGGATTCTATGTAACAGGACAGGTTGATATTCAAACTAGATTAAATGGTAAAATTAAATCTCCTGTGGCAGCAACNCTATCTGGTGGATTATTCTCTGGTACATCTGATAGTCCAATCTACATGAGATTAAATACTCTATTCTCTACATTCTTTGGTAGAAGAACAGGAGTAGGATTAAAATCAATGAGTAATGGTGTTGAATTAGATGGTAAAACTAAAGTATCTTCAGCAGTGGCGAGAACAGGTATTGCTGTAGAACCACAAAATGATTATAGAGATACAAACACAAATACACAAAAAGAATTAAACTTGTCTCCAGAAACAACTATTGAATTAGAGAAACGAAATCGTAATAGTTTCTACTCTCTAAATAGTTATACTGCAAGAGGTACAAGTGTAAGTAATGGATATGCATATGCAGGTCCTAGATTAAAAACATTAAGTAGATTTGGTCTATCTGCTTATGCAGCAAATAACGCAATAGTATTAGAGGGTGGAACAGAAACAGGAAAAAGTGAGTTATTACTAGAAACTTCTATGGGAGGNGGTGTTTTACAGATCGAACACGGTGCTTCTTTTAGTACAACTCTTAAAGATTGGGCAAATTTAAGATTTACGGGTTCATTAAATACTTCAGTAGATGGAGAAACAGTCAGATTATCTGATATTAACGGATCTACTTCGAATCAAAATCATAAAACTAATTTAACTTTTCCTGCTGAAGTAACCACAACACCTACTTAATCCGTTATAAATAATAGAAAGACAAACATTTAGACTTATGGGAAAAAACAATGGCAGCAATAATCACAAACAAATTTAGAATAAATAATGCTGAACAATTTTCAGAATCTTTTTCTGAAACTGCGTCAGAAACATATTATTTATTCATAGGTCGTGCTCATTCTTGGGCATCCGACGCCGATGTACAAGGCAACACAATAGACGAGGGAACAGANGCTTCTCCACCTACACCTAATGATGATATAACTTCAGAATTCTATGCTTATGATGATATGATCGGTGCAAAAATCATAACATCTTCGGATGTANCATTCTGTATACCAAGACGAGATTGGACAACAGGAACAACTTACGATATGTATGAACATAATATTGGTTCAGGAAATGCTGCTAATAGTGGTGCAACTAATTTATTTGATTCTACATACTTTGTAATGAATAGTGCTTATGCTGTTTACAAAGTTATTGAAAATGATGGTGCAACTGCTTCNACAATAGAACCAACTTCTACATCAAACTCAATTTTTGAAACATCTGATGGATATAGATGGAAGTATATGTACTCTTTAACATCTGCTGAAACTCTAAACTTTATGTCAACAGACTTTATTCATGTATCAACAGATTCTACCGTATCAGCTGCTGCCGTTGATGGTGCGTTAGACACAATCTTAGTTGTTGCTGGTGGTTCNAGTTTTAATANATCTTCNGTGGNATTCAACAATTACTGCAATNCCAATTCGTGGTGATGGTTCAAGTGGTGTTGCTTCAGTAACAATAGGTTCTGGTGCGATCACAGCTGCAACTGTTACAACTGCAGGAACAGGTTATACTTTTGCATATATTCGAAANGCTGATATTATTGCTGCTACAAACGCTGGTGGTGCTGGNTCAGGTGCAAATCTAAATGTAATTATTCCACCTAAAGGTGGTCATGGTGCAAACGCTGTAAAAGAATTAGGCGGNTTTTATGTTATGTTAAATAAATCACTAGTTGGTGTTGAAGGCACATCTGACATTGGTGTTNNNAANGANTTTAGAAGAATAGGNNTNTTAAGANANCCNACNAACTTTGG
>NHLU01000026.1:0-2441 GCA_002169255.1 Candidatus Pelagibacter sp. TMED275 | reverse complement strand
CAACNGTTGCAANTGCAACNACAAGANGACAACTTTATGCTGCTATATTTTCTTCCGTATCAGGAACATTTACTGCTGATGAAGAAATTAATCAGGCGTCAACTGGTGCTGTAGGTAAAGTTGTAGAATATGATTCAACAAACAAAATTCTTTACTATTATCAAACTAGATTTCCAGATGTAGGAACAGACACTAATGGTAATCAAACTGCTTTCTCTGGTGCAAATGCGATCACAGGACAATCTTCTAGTGCTTCTGCTACACCTAATACAAGTAATTCAACTACTACAAATGGTGCGGTATTCTCTAGTGGATATTCAAACCCAGAATTTGCTTTTGATTCTGGTGATGTACTTTATGTAGAAGAAAGAAGTCCAATTACTAGGGCGTCTGACCAAACAGAAAATATAAAATTAATTATTGAATTTTAAAAGACAAGGATATTAAATGCCATCGAAAACTGATTTTAATGTTAGTCCGTACTATGACGATTTTTCCGAAAGTAAAGATTTTCATAGAGTAATGTACCGACCTGCTTTTGCTGTTCAAGCAAGAGAATTGACAACTCAACAATCACTAATGCAAAACCAAGTGGAGAAAATGGGTGACCATTTATTCAAACATGGTGCGATGGTTATACCTGGTCAAATTTCTACTGACTTAAACTATTATGCAGTAAAATTAACTTCTTTCACAGGAACACTTGCGAATTATGATGGTAATACACTAACAGGTAATTCGTCAGCCGTTGTTGCTGATGTTGTAGGATATGTTGCAACTGATGGTACTGATCCTGATACACTATTTGTAAAATATAGAAATAGTGGTAGTAGTGGTGTAGCTGAAACATTTACAGATGGTGAAACAGTTACGAGTGGACAAACTGCCGCTTCAACTGCTGTTGTTTCTACAACAGCAACTGGTTCTGCTGTATTCATTGACGCAGGTACTTATTATATAAATGGTTTCTTTGTTAATGTAGATAAACAAAGTTTAGTATTAGACAAATATACAAATGAACCATCATATAGAGTTGGACTAACGATAACTGAAACTTTTGTAACCTCAACTGATGATACAAGTTTATTAGATAACGCAACTGGTTCTTCAAACGCAAACGCAACTGGTGCTCATAGATTCAAAATTGACTTAACCCTTTCAAAACTAGCATTAACATCCACTGCTGATGCTAGTTTTGTTGAACTATTGAGATTAACAGATGGTCGTTTACAAAATATGGTTCAGACAACTGAATACAATCATCTTGAAGATACATTAGCAAGAAGAACTTTTGATGAATCTGGTGATTATACAGTTAAGAATTTTGATTTAGATATAAGAGAAAGTTTACTTGATGGAACAAATAGAGGTATATATGCTTCTACTGTTAAAACCGATGATACTGGAGTTACTCCTACTGACGCTTTACTAGCACTTGGTTTTTCTCAAGGTACTGCATATGTTAAAGGATATGAAATTAGAAAAGTAGGAACTACTTATATTGATTTAAACAAAGCAAGAGATTTTGATACTGACTCTGGTATCACTACAAGATTTAATGTTGGTGCTTTTGTTAATGTTGAAAATGTTTTTGGATCTCCAGATATTAACTTTGTATCTGGTGAGATAGAAAATTATAAAACACTTAGACTTGTTGATGAGGCACACTCTACAAGAGGTACTGTTTTTGGTACTGGTTTAGCATACAATTATGATATTGGTCGTGCAAAGACAAGAGCATTTGAATATAATTCAGGAACTGCTGCAAGTCCTGATTCAGGAACTACAAGTCATTTATCAAATTCATCAACAACCGATGTAGTATTTAAACATTATCTATTTGATATAGAAATGTTTAGTCATCTTAATATTAAAGGATCAGCTTCTGGTGCATTAACAACTGGTGAAACTTTGACTGGTGGCACTTCAGGTGCAACTGGTGTCGTAGAAAGTATTACCACTGCTGTTTCTGTAAATATTACAGGCGCTTCAAGAACATCTCCTGTAGTTATAACAACAGGTGGTCATAATTATACTGAAGGACAGCAAGTTTTAATTGCAAGTGTTGGTGGTATGACACAATTAAATTCAAATTACTTTACAGTAAAAAATCCAACTTCAACAACTTTTGAATTATATAGTGCTGCGGCAGCAACAGGAACACCTTCTGCTCTTGATGGTACTGCATATAGTGTATATACTTCTGGCGGAACTGCTGCACATACATCAATTATTTTAAATAATGTTCAAGGATCATTTACTGCGGGTGAAACTGCAACTGGCGGAACTTCTGCTGTTACTGCTGTAGTTCAATTTGACGCTTTTGGTTGCAAAGGTTTTGAGCAAAAACAATTTAATCAAACTAAAGGTATCTCGATGGCAGGTAGTCCTACTTTTACTGCCAATGTTTCTTTAGATAGTGTTAATGGAGACAATAAAGT
>NHLU01000025.1 GCA_002169255.1 Candidatus Pelagibacter sp. TMED275 | reverse complement strand
TTAACGTGATTTACAACTTAGCTGACTTTGTTAATAAGATCGCATTTGGTGTTATTATCTGGTCTTGCGCAGTTGCTAACTCAGGCGGCAGAAGAGCATAATAAAAGTATTCTGTACTTATTAAATAGGGCGAGGGGCATATGCCACTTGCCCTATTTTTTTTTGTACCTATATTAATTCTATGTCTAAAATTACGTATATAGAAAACTCAGGAAAACCCCATACAGTAGACGTTAAAAATGGATTAACAGTAATGGAGGGCGCAATACAAAACGATATTCCAGGTATAGATGCTGACTGTGGTGGTGGAATGTCATGTGCAACTTGCCATGTATATGTAAATGAGGTTTGGTTTGATAAAATGCCAAAAAAAGAAGATGGTGAAGATGATATGTTGGATATGGCTTTTGAACCTAATAAATTTAGCAGATTAAGTTGTCAGATTATTGTTTCAGATGAATTAGAAGGGTTGGTAGTTAATCTTCCAGCAAAACAATCTTAATGATAAATACAGATGCCGTAGTAATTGGAGCAGGTCCAACAGGACTCTTTTGTGTCCATCAACTTAACCTTATTGGATTGAAATGTGAGGTTGTTGATAATTTAGATAAAATAGGAGGACAATGTATAGAACTTTATCCTGATAAACCGATTTATGATATTCCTGGAATACCAGAATGTACTGGTGAAGAATTGACTAATCAATTAATTAAGCAAATCAGACCATTTAAATCAAATATTCACTTAAATGAGAGAGTAGAAGAAGTTAATAGAAAAGATAATAAGTGGATAGTTACAACAAATAAAAAAAAAAAAATTTATTACTCCAAACATTGTTATAGCAGGTGGTGTAGGATCTTTTGAACCAAGAAAGTTTTCAGCAAAAGATAGCGAGAAATACGAAGGCAAAAATATTTTTTACTCAGTAAAAGATAAATCTATTTTTCAAGGAAAAGACATATCTATTTTTGGAGGAGGTGATTCAGCTCTGGATTGGGCTATTGAACTGTCAAAATCATCAAAAATAAAATTAATTCATAGAAGAGATGAATTTAGAGGATCAGAGGCAAGTGTAAAAAAAATAAAAGATTTAGCAAAAAATAATGTTATAGAATTATTAACTCAGTATCAATTAAATTCTATAGAGGGAAATAGCAGTATAAATTCTATCAGCATAAAACATGAAAATGGTGATATTAAAAATATAAATACAAATTATCTTCTTGGATTTTTTGGTTTAATAATGAAACTTGGTCCTATTTCAAATTGGGGCCTCAATTTTGATAAAAAAACAATTGAAGTAAATACTGAAAATTTCGAGACTAACCAAAAAGGAATATTTGCAATTGGTGATATTTGTAGTTATCCAGGAAAACTTAAGCTCATATTATCAGGTTTTCATGAAGGTGCATTGGCAGCTAGAGGGTGCTTTAAGTATGCTCGCCCTGATGAAAAGTATAGATTTGAGTTTACAACTACATCTAAATCATTAAAGGACAGACTTGGTGTTAAAAGGTGATTGAATTATTTGCAGCTGATACCCCCAACGGTAAAAAGATTAGTATAATGTTGGAGGAAGTAAAAACTGATTATAAAATAACTCCAATTAATTTATCTAATAAAGAACAATTCAATGCTGAATTTAAAAAAATAAGCCCATTTAATAAAATACCAGTTATTACTGATCATGAAACAAAACAGTCTATTTTTGAGTCTGGCGCAATACTAATTTATTTAGCAGATAAATATAAAATTTTATATGATAAATCTTATAAAATTGAAATTGATCAATGGTTAATGGCTCAAATGGGATTGATTGGACCTTTAATAGGACAACACCATCAATTTCACCACTACAATCCGGGTATTAGTAAATTTGGAGAAGAAAGATATTTTAATATTACAAAAAAACTTTATGAAGACTTGGATTTAAGATTAGGAATTTCTAAGTTTTTGGCAAGTGAACATTATTCTATTGCAGATATAGCTACCTGGCCATGGATAGCAAGACACGAATGGCATGATATTGGATTAAAAAAATATAACAATTTATCTAGGTGGTATAATACGATTTCAGAAAGAGATGCGGTAATCAAAGGGTATAATTTTATGGGAGCTGGTCAAATTCCCAAACCTTAAGTATCAGCATAAACCTTCTCGTCTTTTTCATGTTTTTCTTGTGCAGATATACACAAAGTAGCTATTGGTCTTGCTATTAGTCTTTTTATTCCGATTGGCTCCCCTGTTTCTTCACAAAATCCGTATGTACCATCCTTAATTTTTTTAACCGCTTGATCAATTTTAGAAATCAATTTTATCTGCCTATTTATAGCTCTCATCTCAACATTTTTTTCTGTATAAGAACTTGCTTGATCAACTATATCTGCTGATGCACTATTATCATCAAATGAATTATTTAAAGCTTCATTATTAGCTCTTATTATCTCTGTTTTCCATTCCAAAAGTTTTCTTCTGAAAAAAACCTTGTGTTTTTCACACATGTATTTCTCTTTTAAATTAGGAACGTATGTTTTAGATATTCTAACCATGTTTAATTTTGACGTGGCGGAGTATATTCAGCAATATATTAGTGTCAATATATGAAAATTTATGTAAAAATTGGATAATGTTGATAAATAAGAATAATTACTCAACTTTATTTTATATTTTTATTACATTTCATCTACTTATCTGGGTGCTTATACCCTCTGTAACAAATCATAACTTACCTTTAGATACAATTGAGGCTTTAGCTTGGGGTAGTAATTTAGATTGGGGGTTTAACAAACATCCTCCTATGAGCGCATTTTTAGTTGAAGTTATTTACCAAATTTTTGGACCGCAAGATTGGGCATATTATTTACTTAGTCAAATTTGTGTAATTTTTTCTTTTTTTATTGTTTTTAAATTTTCAGAGGATTTTTTTGAAAATAAAGAATTATGTTTGCTGTCTGTTTTGTTACTTGAGGGAATTTATTTTTTTAATTTCACGACACCTGAATTTAATGTGAATGTAAGCTTAATGCCTTTTTGGTCTTTAACAGTTTTTTATTTGTGGAAGGGCATTAAACATAATAAAATTATTGACTGGTTATTACTAGGTCTATTTGCAGGTTTTGCATTTCTATCAAAATATTTATTTATGTATTTAGGTATAGCGATAGATATTGTTATTATTTACTTAATTTTTACAAAGAGATTAAATTTAAAATGCTTATCTTCCCTAATAACATTATTAATTGTGCTATTGCCACATTTATTGTGGCTTGTAGAAAATAATTATATAACAATCACATATGGCTTGCATAGAACTGGTAGTGATGAATTAAATTTAATAAATCATATTAAGCATCCAATATTATTTTTAGGTAAACAAATAGGAATTTTGATACCATTTTTCGTATTATTTTTATTTTTAAATTATAATTTAAGAACAAAATTAAAATTTAGTGACAAAAAATTATTATTTTTATTAGCTATAAATTTAATACCATTTGATTTAGTTTTTTTAACTTCTATGGTAATGGGTGTCAAAATTAGAACTATGTGGATGACACCTTTCTACTTATTTTTAGGTGTCTTGTTTTTGTATATTTATCAAAGCAAAATAAATCAAATTAAAATTAAAAAATTTATAATTACTTTTATTTTTATTTTTTTATTATCACCGTTGACTTATGCTTTTATCTCAGTTTTCAAAACAGATAAAAGAACTGATTATAATGGTGAAATTGAAGCTGAAAAAGCTTTAGTTTTTTTTAAAAATCAAAATAAAATAACTGGAGATATCAGTTTTATAAAGGGCGATGAGTGGTTTGCTGGAAATATATCATATCATTTAGAAAAAAGACCTAAATGGATTTATCAAAATACTGATATTCATTTATGTAATAAGAAACTAGAATGTATAAAATATAAATAGTAAAGAATAGTTATGAGAATCAATGAAAAATGGAAAAAAATATTATTTATCATAGCAATTGTTGCTATGATTGAGCTGACTGGATATGGTTTTTTGGCATCTCTTATAAGATTAGTAAAATCAATTAATTAATGAAATTAAAAATATTAATCCCAATTTACAATGATTGGAAGTCTCTTACAAAACTCTTAGAAAAAATTAATTTTCAGCTAAAAAATCTTAATCATGATGTATCAATTATAATTGTTAATGATTTTTCGACTGAAATAGTTCCAAAAATATTAGGCAATTATGAAAATTTTCATTCAATAAAAATATTAAATATGAAAAGTAATATGGGTCATGCGCGCTGTATTGCAACTGGTCTTAAATATATATCTGAAAATTGTGAATTCGATTATGTTATACCAATGGATGGTGACGGAGAAGATAGGCCTGAAGAAATTAAAAATTTTATAGATAAAATAAATCAAAATTTTAATGAACCAATTGTTGGTGAAAGAGTCAAAAGATCTGAGGGGTTAATATTTAAGATTGGTTATATTGTTCACAAATTGTTTACATTTATATTTACTGGCAGATCTGTTAAATTTGGTAATTTTACATGTCTTCCAAAAAAAACTGTTATTAAATTAGTCAACGATAAATCGACATGGAGTAGTTTTTCAGGCTCTTTATCAAAATTAGAAACAAAATTGATATCTACCCCATCAGAAAGAGGAGTAAGATTTTTTGGACCCTCAAAAATGAATTATCTGAGTTTATTTGTTCATTCATTTGCAATAATGGCAGTTTTTAAAACTACCGTTATTTTAAGATCAATTTTATTTTATGCTGTTTATTTAATGTTAATTTCAAAAAATCTATCTTTCGTCACAGTGATACCGTTGGTTTTAATATTTATATTTGGAATTTTGATATTTAAGGTTTCTAGAAGAGAAAGTATTGATTCTCTTAAAAAATATAACTCTTTTATTGATTCAGTTGTAAAGTTTAAATAGAGGAAAGGAATTATTTCTTGTAAAAATTTATTTTTTTCCCTTTTATATTTGTTTGAATTACAAAAATTTTTCCTGAATCTCTGTCTAAATTGTTTTTTATTTTACTTGAAGTTTTAGCTGAGGTTATAAAAAGCTTATTTAATTTCTTTCCACCAAAACATAGACTTGTTGGTCTTTTTATGGGTAATTTTATAACTCTTTGAATTTCTCCATTAGGAAAATGTCTTATAACACATTTACCATCCCAGTAAGCTATCCAAATAAATCCAAGAGAATCAATACAAATACCATCAGGATAACCTCTTTGCTTTGGAACTTTTATAATAATTTTTTTATTTGTTATACTCCCATCTTTTTTATTATAATTAAAAGAATAAACTTCTCGTTTGTCACTAGCAACAAAATACATTTTTTTATCATCTGGACTCCAATCTATACCATTTCCAATTTTAAATTTTTTTAATTTAATTTTCTGCTTAAGCATTTTATTAAAAAAAAATAATTTTCCTGATTTAAGTGCCTCTTTTTTATTCATACTTGAAAGCCAAATTCTTCCTTCAGAATCACATTTTCCGTCATTAAATCTATTATGAAGTTTTTCTTTGATTGTTTTTATTACACAATATATAATTTTTTTTTTATTTTTTTTTATTTCAATAATTTTATTTTCAGATGCAGAAACCCAATTATTTTTTTTTATTGGTAGTAAACAACTAATGTAAAAAGGTATTGAATATTTTCTAAGCTTTCCTTTTTTCCAAATAAAAAACTTGTTATTCATTATATCAACAAAACTTAACTCTTGGGTCTTGTGATTCCAAATAGGACCTTCTCCCAATGACGTTTTCAAACTAAGAAATACTTTAGGTTTATTTAGAATTATTGCTTTCATTGAGATATTCGTTTAAATAATTTAAGTAATAATTACAATAGTAATATTTTTATTATAAATGAAAAACTTAAAACTAGTGGTAGTTGGCCTCGGTTCCATAGGTGGAAACCTTTCTAAATCATTAATTGAAAAGGGGTATAATGTATGCGTTTGGGACAAAAATATTAAAAAAACAAGAATGTTTTGTAAAAATTTAAATATATCATTTTTTAAAAATAAGAAGAATGTATTTAATAAAGAGAGAAAAGTAATAATCCTCACACTGCCATCAGGATCAGAGATTGATAATTTCATCTTACAAAATTTAAATAAATTAAAAAAAAATAAAATTATTTTAGATTTTGGCAACAATCATCCTGAGGATACAGTAAGAAGATTTAACTTTTTAAAGAGACTTAAAATTAGTTATTTATCTTGTGGATTTTCAGGAGGAATTGAGGGGGCTAAAAAAAATGCATCTTTAATGATAAGTTGTAATTTAAAGTTATTTAACCATCTAAAAAATCTATTTTTAGATATTATTGGAAAAAAAAATCATAAATTTCTTTCTAGAGTAGGCAGCAATGTTGAGTCTGCGAATTATACCAAAATAATCCATAATGGTATTGAATATGCAATAATGCAATCAATTGCAGATTATTACTCATTTTTATTTGAAAATTTAAGATTAAAAAATAGTGAGATAATTGATGAATTTAATAAATTAAAATCAAAAACTGGTCATAGTTTTTTAATCGATATATCAAGAAAAATTGTGGAAGATTCTAGATCAAATCAAAATTCCCTTTATAATATTTTAGATAAGGTAGATGACAATAAAACTGGAGCTTGGGCATCTGGTTTTGCTTTTGATAATGACTTTCCAATTCCACTAATCACTACCTCAGTTGAAGCCAGGTATTTATCAAGACAAAAAAGATTATTTAAAAAATATAAAAAAAAAATTAAATATAAAAATCTTGATAAAATAAAGAAAGATATTTTAGAAGTAACATATTTATTAATTTTTTCATCTTATTTACAAGGAATTGGACTCTTAAATGCAATATCTAAGAATAAAAATATTAATATTAATTTAAAAAATACAATATTAAGTTGGAGTAATAATAGTATTATCAACTCTGAATTATTAAAAAAAATATTTGTAAAAATTAAAAGTAATAGAATCGATATATATAAAATTTTTAATAATGAGCTTTCTTTATCAAAAAATAATTCTCTTAATAATATTTTAGTACACTTAACAAGTAATAATATAATACTTCCATCTGTATTCTCTTTTTCAATATGGGCAAATTTACTTGTAGATAAAGAAAATATTTCTTTTAGCTTTATACAAAAACAAAGAAATGTTTTTGGAAATCATAAACTAAAATTTAAAAAAAAATAATATATGGCAATTTTTTATTTTTTTATTGGTCCTTCTGGTAGTGGTAAGTCAACTATAGGAAGCAACTTATCAAAAAAATTAAAATATAAATTTTTTGAAGGAGATGATTTTCATTCTCTTAAAAATATAAATAAGATGAAAAAAGGTATAAAACTTAACTTTCATGATAGACGTCCTTGGTTATTAAAAATAAATAAAAAATTAAAAAAATATCTTTCATCTAATTTAAAATTTATCATTGCTTGTTCTGCTTTAAAAAAAAAATATAGAAATATTTTAAAGCAGGACCTAGAAAACGTTTTTTTTATATATTTAAAATGTAGAAAAAAAGACCTTATTAAGAGAAATATTTCTAGAAATCATTTTTTTCCCATAAATTTAGTAAATGATCAAATCAACACCTTTGAAAATTCAAATGATTTACTTAAAATCAATTCTAATAATCCTATTTCTTCTGTTGAAAAGGAAGTTTTAAAAAATTTAAATAAAATTACTAAATCAATCAAATTAACCTAATTTATTAGCTAGTTTTTATTCTCGGCAGTGAATTAAAGTCAGCTGTATCTATCTTCGATGAATACTCTTTCCTCATACTCCATTTTTTTTGTACTCCTGCACTTGCTAAACTTAAAGTTGATCTGCCGTATCTATAATTTGTTTTATCAATTGATCTCATTAAATTACCAATTTTCTCATCTTTTTCAGAAGAAAATAAATTTTCACCTTCATTTGAATTTGATAGTCCTGCTAATATTACACCTGCTTTTTGGTATTGATATCCATTTTTAAAAATACTTTCCAAACCCTCTATCGCTGCTTTAACTATTTCAATACTATTATTTGTAGCTATTGGAAAATCTATAGTTTTTGAATTTGCATAATATCCAAAGCGACTTTGAAAGGGACTTGTTCTAATAAAAATAGTTATAGACTTCGTATTTAAAGTTTCTGATCTTATTTTTTCAGATGCGTTTAAAGAGTAATTTGCAACTGCTTCTTTTAGTTCTTGAAGTCTTTCCACCCTTTTCCCAAATGAACGGGATACAACACAACTTTTTCTTTTTGAAGGAGTTTTTTCTAAATTAATACAAGGAACACCTCTTAATTCCATTGCAGTTCTAGATCCTAAAACATTAGAATTTTTCTTGATCCATGTATTGGATTTATTTTTTAATTGTTTTGCATTATAAATTCCATTTTTATTATAAAATTTTGTTAGCTGTCTTCCAACACCCCAAACATCATTAATTTTCACTTTTTCTAATATTGGATCTATATTTTCAATTCCTATTAAACTTGTTACTCCTGTCTTTTTTTTCTTAGCAATATGATTTGCTACTTTACTTAAAGTTTTGGTTTGAGCAATTCCAATACTAGTTGGGATACCTGTCCATTGTAAAATAGTACTCCTAATTTCTTTTCCAACTTCTTCTACTTCCTTATCAGAAAAATTAGTCATATCTAGAAATGCTTCATCTATAGAATAAATTTCTATATCTACATTAAACCTTTTTAGAGTTCGCATGACTCTTCTAGATAAATCACCATATAAAGAATAATTAGAAGAAAACACCTGAACATTATTTTTAAGTATTATCTCTTTTGCTTTAAAATAAGGTTCTCCCATTTTAATACCTAAAGCCTTTGCCTCGTTAGACCTTGAAATTATACAACCGTCGTTATTAGATAAGACTACAACAGGTTTTTTTCTAATCTTAGGATTAAATAATCTTTCACATGAAACATAAAAAGAATTACAATCAACTANTGCTATTTTTTTAGTGNACTGAATGAATGACATAAGTAACAACCCCCCAAATAAAAATATCTGCNTCTTCATTAATTAAAATTCTATCNTCAAANTTTTTNGAGCCAGATGTTAANAANTCGTTNTCTCTCTCTTTGACATANCTTTTTACAACAAGTTCATCATGAACATTTGCNATNACAGTTGAAAANTTTTTAGGCTTTAANCTTTTATCAACTACCAATAAATCACCATCATTAATTCCNACNCTGACCATTGATTTNCCCTGAACTCTAATAATAAATGTTGCAGGAACATTTTTTATTAAATGAATATTTAGATCTATATCTTCTTCTATATAGTCCGTAGCTGGAGAAGGAAAACCTGCTCCTGCTTTGTGCAAATAAAAAGGTATAGTTAGCTTCATATATGTTCTTGTTTTGTTCTAATTAATAAACTAATTATCAGATATAGTCAAATAGGTTGTATTTAGAGTCTGTAAATGAATCAAAAGTGAGTCAAAACGTGAACATTAAAACTATATTTAGTATGTCTGTGGATAAAAATCACCAAAAGCGGTTTTTTAAATCAAATGCAAAGAAGAACCACATAGTGTATTCATAATTAATGGTAAAAAAACTAACTTGTCATTGTAAAGAAGTTGAGCTTGAAGTTAAAGAACCAGAGGGTGGCTTCAACAAATTTTTAAGATGCAATTGCACATTATGCGAAAGAAAAGGTTACATAATGACCTTTGCCCCAATAACAGATGTTAAAATTCTTAAAGGCAAGGATAAATTATCACTTTATCAATATCATACAAATGTAGCCGAACATTATTTTTGTTCTATTTGCGGAATATATACTCATCATAAAATGAGAAGTAAGCCAGATGTATTTGGATTAAACTCTGGATGTATAGAAGGTCTAAATTCATTAGAACTTCAAAATGTAAGTGTAAATGATGGACAAAACCATCCGTTAGATCAAAAAAAATAATTATCAATGAACGTAGTAAAAGATTGTTTCAGATCAGTTAAGTATGATTGTTTAAAATTTATAAAAAAACAGGAAACTAAAAATCAAAAATTTAAAAATAAAGAAAAAATGATTGGGTCATTCATTGTTCCATTAAGTATTTGGATAGCAAATAAAAAAAATAAAAAAAATACATTAATAATTGGTCTTGCTGGAGGACAAGGTACTGGCAAAACTACAATTACATCTTTAATTTCAATAATTTTAAAAAAATATTTTAAGATGAATGTATTTATCGCATCTATTGATGATTTCTATAAATCAAGAAAAGATAGGGTAAAACTTTCTAAAAAAAAACATCCTTTATTATTAACAAGGGGCGTGCCTGGAACACATGATATAGAGTTAGTTTTAAATTTTTTTAAAAACCTTAAAAAGAGAAAATTTAAATCAGTAAAGTTACCAAAATTTGATAAGTCTATCGATGATAGAGCTCCAAAGAGCAAATGGTACAATGTTAACACTAGACCTGATGTAGTTATACTGGAAGGTTGGTGTGTTGCAGCTGAAAAACAATCGACAAAAGATATTTTAAAACCAATTAACTCTTTAGAAAAAAAAGAGGATAAATCTCATATTTGGAGAAGATATGTAAACACTCAATTAAAAACAAAATACAATACTTTAAACAAGTATTTAGACGAAAAAATATATTTAAAAACTCCAAGTTTTAATATGCTTAAACAATGGAGAATTAAACAAGAGGAGAAATTAAGATTAAAGTTTAAAAAAACAAAGAATTCAAAGGTTATGACAGTGCCAGAGGTACTAAGATTTATGATGTTTTACCAAAGAGTAACATTGCAAATGTTTAAAAGTATGCCAAAATCATCTAGTGTAGTTTTGGTGCTAAATAAGTTTCATCAAATTACAAATATTATATTTAATAAAAAATGAAAAAAATTTTGCTTCTGCTGATAATAATCATGTTTACCAATACTTTATGGGCTAAAGACTTTAAACAATCTATTTTAGAGGCTTATAAAAATAACCCCATACTTAATGCTGAACGAGAGAATTTAAATATTTCAAAAGAAAATTTAAAAATTTCTAAAAGTGAATATTTGCCAACAATTAGTTTGTCNGGAACAAAAAATAAACAAAATACNTCTAAACTNACAAATCAGAGCGGNGGTGATGCNACTAAAAANGATGTTGATCCCTTAACTACATCAGTATTAATTGAACAAAATATTTATGANGGNAANGNAAGAGGTGCNAANGTAGATAAAGATAAAATTGGAATTGAACTAGCTAAAGCAAAACTTTTAAAAGTNGAACAAGAAATNATTTATCAAGCNATCGAAGCTTACACAGCNNTACTTTTNGCTNNNCAAAAACTTNNAATTAATGAGGAAAATTTAAAATTNCTAGAAAGGCAATATGAAAATGANAAGGCAAGACTTGAAATTGGAAAAATNAATAATTCAGATCTTNCACAAACNGANTCATCTCTNGCTGGAGCAANAGCTAATNTNATNAAATCNCAAAATGACGTTATTACTGGTAAATTAACTTTTGAAAATATAATAGGACCATTAGACAATCCTAACAAAATTGATGAAAATGTTGAGCTTGCAATTTTAATCCCAAATAGTCTTTCAGAAGCAAACAATATTTCATTAATTAAAAATCCAAATTTAAAAATCGCAAAATTAGAATATCAACAATCTGAAAAGGATGTAATCATTGCTAAATCCGATTTATCTCCATCAGCAACCTTGTCTTATGAAGCTTCACAATCTGAAGATGTATCAACTTTGTATGATGAACAAGATAAACAAATACTGAAGGCAACTATTAAATGGCCATTTTTTACTGGAGGAAAAAATAGAGCCAAGGTAAATAAAAATTCAAATCTTAAAACTCAAAAAAAATTATTATTAGATAATTCCATTAAATCAAACAAAACGACAGTTGCAACGACTTGGGCCAATTATGAAACTTCTAAAAGTTTATTAGTATCTGTAAAAACTCAGCTAAAGGCTGCAGAGATAGCTTACGATGGAATATCTGCAGAGTATGAATCAGGCAATCAAAGATCAACACTTGATGTAATTCAGTCAAATTCATTTCTTTTAAATTCAAAAATAAATTTAGCGGAGTCTGAAAGAAACTTCATTTTAGCAAAGTATAAGCTTCTTCAATCAATTGGATCTTTAGATATTTTAAGTTTAAACCTTAATTAGTCCCTATTTTATTGAGAAAATTTAATATATTGCCAAAGAGAACAAAATGTGTACATTGAATAGTATGATTCGAACGCAAATTTTAATAAAAGATAAGGAAAAATATGACAAAAAATAACTTAAAAGTGGTCAAATCTACTAAAGAAAAAGAAGTAGAAAATAAGGAAAAAAACAAGGCTCTAGAAGCAGCAATCAGCCAAATTACCGATAACTTTGGAAAAGGCTCTGTTATGAAGCTTGGCGAACAAAAAGCTATGGATATTGAGTCTGTCTCAACAGGATCTTTAAGCTTAGACCTTGCGTTAGGAATTGGTGGACTACCAAAAGGTAGAATTATTGAAATTTATGGACCAGAGTCATCTGGAAAAACTACATTAGCACTACAAGTTGTTGCAGAAGCTCAAAAAGCTGGAGGAATTTGTGGATTTGTTGATGCAGAACATGCGTTAGATCCTGTTTATGCAAAAAAATTAGGTGTAAATACAGAAGAATTGTTGATTTCACAACCAGATACAGGAGAGCAGGCATTAGAAATAACAGACACTTTAATTAAGTCTGGCTCAATGTCAGTATTAGTTATTGATTCTGTTGCAGCATTAACTCCTAGAGCAGAGATAGAGGGAGATATGGGCGATCATCATGTGGGTTTACAAGCAAGATTGATGAGTCAGGCTCTTAGAAAATTAACTGGATCAATTGCAAGAACAAATACAATGGTAATTTTTATTAACCAAATAAGAATGAAAATTGGAATTATGTTTGGAAGTCCTGAAACAACATCAGGTGGTAATTCATTGAAGTTTTACTCATCTGTAAGAATGGATATTAGAAGAATAGGCGCAATTAAAGATAAAGAACAAATTATAGGAAATGCAACTAGAGTAAAAGTAGTTAAAAACAAAGTTGCACCACCATTTAAAGTTGTTGAATT
>NHLU01000024.1 GCA_002169255.1 Candidatus Pelagibacter sp. TMED275 | reverse complement strand
TTACAAATACCTTGTATCTCAGAAGACTCGCCAGATACATCTGTATCAACTTTATTTTTATCATTGTCTAAAGTGCAACACTCCAACATTCTTCTATGTCGTGTACGAGATATTTCTGTGCCATCTTCTTTAATAATAATGTCTTCAGCTATCTGAACATATTTGTGTTCACCGACCACCTCTATTTGTGCTATCGATGTTTCTTTTGTTATTGCCATTGTTTTCTCCTTTTAAATATTAAACTAAAAAAGTTGCTGTCATGTACACTTGAGCATTATCACCATGACCTGAAGCAGCGACTTGATCTATTGCACCACCATCTGCTTGTTGTAAATATATTCTTGCACTTCCTCCAGTGTACCAAGTTCCAACAAAATGATGTCCGCTTGTAAGTGTTATGTGTGCGACCGCAACGTGAACTGAACCTACTGAAGTTGTAGCTGGCGTAAAAGGTAATCCAAAAATTGTGCTGTAATCTCCAAGTGTTCCAGCAGCATTTAAATCTATGGCCATGTGAAGTGTCACTTGTCTACCTATTCTAGTATAGTTACCAGTTTGAGTGTCATATCCTTGTCCTGAATAACTTCCCGTGCTTCCCAATACTGGTGTCCATGTTCCTTCTTCATATTCATCAAGAACATTAACTCCACTCTGAGCTGAAATAGTTGCAGGAAAAGATAATCCTTTATCTAAATTTATACCATTACTTGGAACTTGTGCTGCCATTTTACGATATCTCCATTATTGATAGTGTCGCATCAATTGACGAAGCTGTATCAGATGTTACTTTGAGTACGTCAGTTGTTTGCAATACTAGTTTACCACCGCCAAGTGTTTCTAACGATCCACCTGCAGGGATAGGTGCGTTAGTAACTAACTCAACGTTAGCGTTTGTTTCTGTATCTGAAGTATCAGATTCAACAGTAACAGTAGCGTTTATAGCCGACCCTGTAACATTACCTAGTACTAATCCAAGCACAATCGTAGTTGTGCTACTTGGCACTGTGTAAACTGTTCCTGCCGATGTCCCTACTGCAGCTTTTGTTTTCACCTTAAAAGTGTTTGCCATTTATTTCTCCTTATCCTAATGCAATTGCAAGGGCGGTTGCCTCATCAGCTGCACTATTTAGAATAAGACTAACATCCATTCTTTTTAGTGTACCACCATCACTTACTAATAATTCATCTGTTGTTGCCAGCCCAGATGTTAAAGCTGTTTGTCCTGAAATAACATTATCATTCAGCATGCCTGATTCTACAGCATCGTTAGCTATAGTTACTGCTCCAGCATCACTTGCTGTAGCATCTCCTGACATAGCAGAGTAAACATATTTTTTAACTCTTGTTAAATCAGATCGTCTATTTGTTCCGCCTCCGCCATCATCTACAATGATCTCATCAGCATCTACGAGGTCAGCACCAATGTCAGTACCGCCATCAATATTTAAATCGTCTATAGCTATAGATCCATCAGGAAATACTGGTGCTTGACTAAATGTAACAACACCATCTGATGCTATAGCTATTGCATCTTTATCAGAAGCAGATCCTATATTACCAGCATCAGCGATAACTATGCCTGCGTTAAAGGTTGCCTCTCCAGCTGCACTACCATCTATAGTTAAGAAAGTTGTATCTGAACTACCATCAGTTCCTTTAAGTATGATGTCTGTATCATTACCTTGTGCATCAATAGTTATATTACCTGCAGATGTAGCTAATGTAACTGCTGCATCACCTGTAGATACATCATCTAATGCTACTGCTGCACTTGTGTATGCATTTAATTGAGATGCATTAATATATTTTGTTGTACCACCATCATCAACTAAAAATTTATCTGAATCAGCTAGTGTTATAGAAGTACCATCTGTAGCACCATCTACTTGTACAGCGGCACCTGATACTTTATCTGCAGTTGAAATTGTGCTTAGTTTACTATCAGCAATAGATCCTGCAAGCATTGTATTAGATACTGAACCAGTATCTCCTGTGCCTACTAATGTACCAGAAGCTGTTGGTAATACTAATACTGCACTACTAGATGCTGAGTGTGGTGCTGCTTGTAAAGTTTGTGCATGAGCATTTGACGACTCACAATAAAATTTAACTTTAGTAACATTACCAGTTCCTGTTCTAATATCTATTAATCCATCAGTTATAGATACACCACCAGAACTACCATTACCATCTATTATAACTTTACCAGTTCCATTTGGTAATAATGATATATTACCATTTGATGTAGATACAAGGTCATTACCATTTACATCTAGATCTCCACCAAGTTGTGGAGTAGTATCTTCTACTACGTTTGATATAGCTGCTGAAGATGCCAGTCCTGATACAACAGCAGATCGTGCAATTTTTTTAAGACCACCACCTGAAGTATCTACTGCTAAGAATACATCATCATTTGCAACTGTAGATATCTCTGATAAATCTCCTACAGCTACTGGATTAAAATTTGTACCATCTGCAACAAGTATGTGCCCAGCTGTATTTGTACCCATAACAAGATCATCACCTGATATTGTAAGGTCTCCTGCAACTGTAACGTTTGCACCACTAAATGTTAAAGCAGTAGTTGTTCCTGATTTAATTATTAAATTACCAGATGTATTAGTTGCACTACCAAATGTAGTCCCATCATCTTTGAATAGAATATCTCCACCATTAGCATCTAATGTAATGTCTCCATTTACATCAAGTGTAAAATCGCCACCATCTGATATTGTGCTACCATTTATAGTTATATCATCAACTGTTAAAGTTGTTAGTGTACCTAAAGAAGTAATATTTGATTGTGCTGCACCTGTTACTGTTGCTGCAGTACCAGATACGTTTCCTGTTACATCACCAGTCAATGGTCCTGCAAAAGCATCTGAAGTAACTGTTCCATCAAAGAATGCATCTTTAAATTCTACAGAACTTGTACCTAAGTCAATATCATTATCTGTTGATGGTACAATTGCACCATTTGTAAATGTAACTTGATTAGCTCCGCCAGCTGCTATAGTTATAACATCAGAGCCACTAAATGTAATACTGGTATCTGTATCCCCATCACCAGCTATTGAATCTAATTGTACAGCACCTACATTTGATAATGCAGCATCTCCAAAGTCTACTGCACCAGCAACTGTAAGAGTTCCTGATACATCTACGTTACCATTTATATCTACTGTAGTAGCTGCTATCTGTATTTCTGTATCTGCTATTAGGTCTAACTGACCATCTGCAGATGAATGAATATATATTGCAGTATCTCTAAACTGTAATTTTTCTGTAGTTGATAATAATATATCATCTGAGAACTGGAAGTAGTCTTCATCTTCCATCCATGTTAATACACCATCAGATGTATTGCCATCAAATGTAATAGCAATATCTGTATCGGCACCTGTACCAAATGTTATTGCATTACTAAATAATTTAGATATAGGACCACCATCTCCAGCAGTACTGCCATCATGTGTGTGACCTGTTGATACATTAAACGCTGCTAATATCTGATTAAATTCATCATTAGTGTGTGCAGCAGTGATAGTATCACCGTCACTATATGAACTCTGTCTAGCTGAATATCCTGCCATTATCTTCTTCCTCCTGGGACAAATTCTAATTCAAAACCTTTTAAACTTATTGGTGGGTTTGTACTATCGTCTGTAACTTTTACAGCCACTGTAAAACCTGAACCCACAACATGTTGTCTTACTAATGGTATACCTGATTGTCCGTATACTGAAGTTGCATATATACCAGAGTTATATAGTGCTGGTATGTTACCTGTTCCAATTGATACGGCTGAAGGCTGTGGTGTAGTGTTAGCATCAAAGTCATATCTTAATTGTAAGCTAGCATCTACTGTGCCTTCATTAGTGTAGTTTGCTATAACTCTTTGCATATTTTTTCTTATACCTGGATCTCCCATAGTTAAATCAGGAGATCTATATCTACCTTTTATTGCAGTGGTTGTAGCTGCTCTTGCAAAATTATTACCAGATTCCTGTTTATATACATAACCATCATACCCACCACTTACTACAGTTTCAGAACCTCCAGTAAATTCAGAATCAGTTGATGATACTTTTAATCCAATCATATCTGCATACTCATATCCAAGTTGTCCTGTATTAGCATTAGTTTTAATTACTGCTAATATTGCTTTTGAAGAATCTTCACCACCAGCAGTTGCTGGATAAAATAATCTGTATTGTGATTTTTTTCTAATCACTACAGAACTAATATTATCTGTTGTTATATCATCAATACGTTGCTGTATTTGTTTAGATATAGTACCAAGTTCTACGTCACCAATTCTTTCTGTACCTGCAACAGTTCTTAATCCATCTGGTGCTAAATAAATTATATCCCCACCAAGTTCTTGTATTGATCCACCATCTATACAGCCTATCTTTCTAGTAACAGGTGCTATTGCAAAATCACTAACTGTATTTCCTGTTAGTTTAAATATTTTATCTTCGCCAAATATAAATAAAGAATCCCTAAATACTTTTAATCCAACAATCTCAGTATCAACTTTTATTGTTCCACCACCATTACCATTAGTAAAATCATTAGTTTCAAAAGGACCCATAAAACTAACTTGCTGTTTAGCACTTGGGTTGCCTGCAAAAAATATATGATTTCTAAATATTTCTACATGCTTAAAGTTAGCAGTGCCTGTTGCATTTACAACAGATGCAGAAAATGCAGCAGTTAAAAGTTGTGGACTAGAAGTTCCTGTACAAATAACTATTCTCTCAGTGCCATCAAAATTAAATTTTCTAAATTCATAGTTTCTAGTAGGTGTGCCTAATCCAGTTATTGTAGATGTCCAACTTCCTGATGTTCCTGCTCTATGTATACTACCACCTCTAGCTGCTAAAACTTTATCATTAAATAGTGCACTCATGACAACTCGTTCACTAGATGCCGAAACTTGTGGGACAATATTAGAGTTATATTTTGTAGTGCCTAATATTTTTTTATATCCACCATTTACATCTGGTTCAAAGTTAGTTAATACTTTTGATTCGCCAGGTTGGTATGAAAATGAATCTTTGTTTAAAACAAGNCCTCCNCCACAACCAAATACAAAAGGNGATANTTGTGAAGTATCAGCCACNAATNGCACCCCTTCTATGNTANCCTAANTTAACTCTAGTATCTAGCATTTCACTTGGTGCATTAATTAATTCAATTCTCATTCTTTTAATTCCTGCTAAAAAATCTTGATTTGCAAACTGNGTAAATTGTGGATCTGANCTTAAAGNATAAATATAATACTTTGCTCTTGATACCACTACATCATGAAATCTAGCAGGTATATCAGGTGTATCTGTTGATCCAGATAGATCAGAATGTGTTTTCCAATACTCATAGTTTATAGTATACTTATCAGAATCAGGTATTGGATATAGCCCAAACTTATCATCTTGAGTTCTAAATACATAATCAGGTGTATTATAATGATCACTATTATTAGTTTGTGCTGTAGATAAAAATCTTCTTCTGTAATCATCATATGTTATGTATACTAATTTCTTAGGTCTTATATCTTCTGATACTTTTACATAATCTACATCTAAATTATTAGAGTCATCATTATCTAATGTAATATGTGATGTTGATGCTGTAGCTGTAAATGTTGTATCTAATATTTTACCATCTCCAAAATCTGCTACTGTAACTGTTGTGCTTAAATTCTGTGTGCCTGCAGCTGATGTTCCTACTTGTACTTTTAAACTAGAGCCACTAGATGATGTATCCATAACTCTTACTTGTACTCTATATGTTTTATTTTTTACTGTAGATAAACTTGCAGAAGCTGCTGCTGCGTTTAATCTTAATCTTCCATTACCACCAGANTTATATGCTGGTGATCCTGATACTGTTGACCAGTTANTTATNTNACTNTCAAANGTAGAGTTAGTNACTAATTCTGTAGGNACNAAATAAAAAGACNCANAATCAACTGACCTNNANTCAGTNGGTAATGAGTACTCTTTTTGTCCANCNTATGTAACTTGTGTNTTNTCNCTATGTAACCAAGGCCATTCTANNTCTGANGAATATACATCTCNNANAGCTTTATTAATAATATCTTTNGTNGTTNNNTGNATNCCTACNGCACNANTTGCAAANTTNGATGAAGTNAGTTNNACTTCATTNANTTCTGCTAATACTGCNTTTGTAAGTTGTAGGTAATTCATACTAATCTCTTAATANTTNTAATATCTTATCTAATTTTTTATCTTGTTCTAATACTTTTTTTTCTAATTCATCAAATGCTTCTAAACTAACTGTCTGTCCAAAAAAAGGTTTCTTTATTTGGCCTGTAGAAATTTCTGATTTTTTTCTTAAATCGTAAGTTGCCATAACTTCCTTCCATAGAAGAAGGGAGTCTAACGACTCCCCTCTAATTTTTTTTATGCGTTACTTGCTGTCTCGTAAGTTCCAGACACGTCACATAGTATAGCCCAAACTCGGANNTTACCAGCTGTNGAGTCTGCAGATAAGACTGTGATATCAATTGTATCAGCAGATGCATTTGGTGCTGGTCTAGCAGTCGCTGTTAACGCTGAGTAACCAGTAGCATTTGTATCGGCATCGACAAAGTTATCGACATCAGTCATACCTAAGTCTAAAGTTACACTACTAGAAAGTGCAGTAAGCACTTCTATACCAGNGTGTAAAACTANAGTNTCAGCAGGTACATCAATTATTTGTAGTAAATCATTCTGAGCAGCTCCAGAAGAACTGTTCACTTTTGAAATATCTACAGTATTTTCCACAAGGTAAGGAGTTCTTACACCTGGGTTCATTCTTGACGGTCTACCTGTAGCAGTAGTACTCGCAGTAAGATCATATGTTGCCATTGTATTATTCCTTCCTTATTAATCAATTAAAATGTGTTCTGCAATCAGNNCNTCTGATCTTAGAACTTTTCTGCCAAAGACGTGTAAGCCTCTAACAACATCAGCAAATGATTCCTGGTCTCTTACAACTTCCATTTTTGCAATGTGATTAGCAGTTGCAGTGGAAGACATATGTCCAGANANCACTTTGAAGTANTTAGATGTGCTTGACGCAGCANAGTTATTAGTTTGNTACATTGTGAAGTTATGGATTTTTCCATTATATACTTGACCNTTTCTTAGTGGTCCAGCAGCTCCAGTAGTATCAGCCATTAACTTACTGTTTGCTTTACCTAGTTCTTCNTAGAAGTCAGGGCTTGCTAAAAACCATCTTCCTTCCATTGGAACATCAGCAGAGTCTAGTCTTTTAGCATGGTTAGCTATTACGTTAACTGGATCAATTTCTGGTGTACCAGATANAGANNNNCCTTCTGCGTAAGTNCCTACATCTTGTCCAGATCCATCAGATCCAACAGTAGTTCCTGCACCAGCAAACATTGCAGCGATGATGTTTTTGTCATATGCNTTNTTAAGAGCATAAGCACCAGATGAAGATGCAACAGACTCAAAATTAATATGAGAGTGTCTTTCTTCGATATCATCNACTTTAAATGCAAAAGCATTTGCTTGGTCAACAACCAATGTAATTTGATCGTCAGCTAAGTTTTGTGTGTCAATTGCAGCACCACGAGTGTATGATGCGACAGTGACCACAGGTTCTTTAATAATTCTTACCGTATCACCAAAATTTTCAATTTCTCCAGCGTAGTCGGTGTTTGTAATATCTTCAACAACCGAAGCAGTTCTGAAAAACTTTTGAACCTTCTGGCTATAAATTTCAGGTATGAAATTATCATTAGGTAGGTTATTATACCCACTTGATCTTGATATTGCCATATTATTCTCCTTATAGCGTTAAGTTAAGTTTTTACTTATTGCTTTATACGACCTTCTCTTCTAGCTTCCATAATGTCTTTTTCGTATTTATCAAATTCTAAAGGTTTTAATTTAGAAATTTCTTCAACACTCCAAATTTTCTTTTCAGTAACATTTATTTGATTGCCCTTTTTAGTTGATGTAACTGCTTTTGCGGCTTCCTTCTTTACATTCTTAGTTGCAGATTTTTCTTTTTTAGTAGTAATACCTGCATCCATTTTATAAAGATCTATAGCTCTTGCAGCTAGATCAGCATTATCTGCATTTTCATACAGCCATCCTTGAATTGTAGGATCTTGTTTTTGTGCCCACTCATGAAAATTATCAGTAGCACGAATCTCCTGAAAGTCTGGATGTCTTTTTAAAAGTTCAACTTCAGCTTTTTCTTTTGCAATTTGTGTTTGTTGCTCTTGTAAAAACTGATATTTCTCTTCTAGTTTTTTTGCACGCTCATCTGCTTTAGTTAAAGATATCGTTTCTATAATGTCATAGACATCTGGATATTTTTTTCTCCACTCTGCAAGATCATTAGGATCTGTAGGTGGTAGCATTTGATTAGTGCTTTGTTCAAGTTGAGTTTTTAAATTAGTTACTTCACTTTTATGCTTGTTCAAAGTTTTGTCGTAATTGCGTTTAAGATCGTCATAACGTTTCTTAAAAGCCTTTTCCTCGGCTGT
>NHLU01000023.1 GCA_002169255.1 Candidatus Pelagibacter sp. TMED275 | reverse complement strand
GAATGAATTAGGTCTTCATGATATTCCTATGATAGCAATAGCAAAGGGTAAAATGAGAAATAGTGGAAATGAAACTTTTTTTCACAATGGTAAAGAATTCAAATTTTCGAGAAATGACCCTACCCTCTTTTTTCTGCAAAGATTGAGGGATGAGTCTCACAGATTTGCGATAAGTGCACATAGAGCAAAAAGGAAAAAGGGTGTTAGTAAGTCACTTTTAGACCAAATAGATGGCATCGGATCAGTGAGAAAAAGAGCATTATTGAACCATTTTGGGTCAGCAAGGGCAGTTGAATCTGCAAGTTTAGATGAAATAAAGTCTGTAAATGGAGTTGAAGAAATAGTTGCAAAAAAAATATATAATTATTTTCACGAATGAAAATTAAAATCCCAAATTATTTGACAATAGGAAGAATAATTATTGTACCTATTTTTGTATTTGCTTATTATTTGCCAGGTTTTTATGGAGATGTCATACCATTTGCTTTATTTTTAATAGCATCTTTTACTGATTTTCTAGATGGACTACTTGCAAGAATGTTTAAAGAAGAGTCAAAACTTGGTGAGCTTCTTGATCCTATAGCTGATAAAATAATTGTTGCCACTGCTCTAATATTGTTAGTAATGGATGGAACAATAAAAAATTACGAAGTAATTGCCGCAATAATTATTTTAACAAGAGAAATTTTAATTTCAGGATTGAGAGAATTTTTAGCTAAAGGTAAAATTAAACTCCCAGTATCAAGTCTTGCAAAATTAAAAACATTTCTACAAATGTTTTCAATATCTATTTTATTAACTGGTGAAACAGGAAATAAAATTTTAAATTTTCAAGATTATAATGCGCAAACAATTGGAATTATTTTTTTGTGGTTTTCTGCATTTTTAACACTTTATACTGGATATGAATATTTAAGAAAAGGTATTGATCACGCAATCTCAGAGGACAATAAAAATTAAGCCGCTTTTTTCGGTCTAACTGTTTTCTGATAGCTTTCAGATAAATCAATTATAGTATTACAAACTTTAAATTTGTTTTCTAAAATAGAGGCAACTGGAGTAATTTCAGCTGCCGTACCAGTTAAAAAACAACCATCAAAATTTGATAACTCATCAGGTAAAATTTTTCGTTCGTAAACTTTTATATTTTTTGATTTTGCGATCTCAATTACTGTTCTTCTTGTAATACCATCCAAAAATGAATCTGGTATTGGTGTATGCAAATTGCCATCTTTATCTTTAAAGAAAATATTGGCACTTGTCGATTCAGCAACATTACCCTTGTGATCTAACATTAAGGCTTCGGAATAACCTTTTTTTTCAGCCTCATGTTTTGACAATGTACATATCATATATAAACCTGCGGCTTTACTTTTCCACGGGATGGTATCCGGCGCTGGTCTCTTCCATCTTGAAACATCTAGCTTTATTCCTTCTAATTTTAGTTTTGGATCAAAATAGTCTCCCCATTCCCATGTTGCAATGGCAACATTGATACTAGTGTTTTGAGCTGAAACACCCATCATCTCGCTACCTCTCCAAGCGAAAGGCCTCACATATCCATTGAGGACGTTTTGGACTGAAACAATTTTTTTTGTTGACTGATTTATTTCTTCTTTTGAGTAAGGAATTTTCATATCCATCAACTCAGCTGATTGAAAAAGTCTATCTGTGTGCTCTTCAAGTTTAAAAATTTGACCATCATAAACTCTTAAACCCTCAAATACTAAGCTTGCATAGTGTAAACCATGGCTAATTACGTGCAGTTTTGCGTCCTGCCACTCAACAAGCTCATTGTTGTACCAAATTTTTCCGTCTCTTTTATCAAATGGAATCATTAGAATTTTTTTACAAAAAAATATCTTTGTATATATAATATGTCAATATAACTTACCAATAATGAGTGAACTTTTATACCTAAAAGACATACATGTTAAAGAATTTATAGAAAGACTATTTGTTGCATATAGAGAGTCTTTTGCAGATCCTAAAAAAACCCTTGATAGCCTGTCTTTGGGCACCGCACATAATAAAGCATTACTTCTAATTTCTCTTTATAATGGGATAACTATATCAGACTTACTTAAAAAACTAAAAATAACTAAACAAAGCTTAAATCGAGTTTTAAAAGATCTGGATAAAAGTGAATACATAATATTTAAAAAAGACCAACAGGATACGAGAGTAAAGCATATATTTCTTACAGAAGAAGGAAATATAGTTTATCAAAAAATTTTTGAAATTCAAAAAAAGAGGATTTATAAAGTATTATTGAACTCCTCTTCAGAAGAGGTGACACACTTTAATAAGATAATAAAAGAATTAATAAATGAAAAAATTTAAAGCTCATATTTTGGTTGTAGATGACGATGATAGAATAAGAGAACTTTTAAAAGAATATTTAACAAAAGAAAATTATTTAGTTTCCACTTCAAATAATGCAGAAAATGCGAAACAAAAAATAGAACTAATTAAATTTGATATTATTATACTTGACATAATGATGCCAGGCCAAAGTGGATTAGAATTAACATATAGTTTGAGAAGTAAAATTAATACTCCAATTATATTGTTAACGGCAAAAGGTGAAGTGAGTGAACGTATTGAGGGTTTGGAAAAAGGAGCAGATGATTATATTGCAAAACCTTTTGAGCCAAAAGAATTAGTTTTAAGAATACAAAATATTCTTAAAAAGACAAAAGAAAAAATTCAAATTAATGAGATTGAATTTAATGAAATTAATATTAACTTGAAAAAATTAGTTATAATTAAAAACAAAAATACATACAAAATAAATAATACAGAAAAAATAATTCTTGAAAAAATGATCAACTCTCCAGGTCAAACATTTTCTAGAGAAGAAATTGGTAAACTAATTAAGTTAGACAAAGAAAGATCTATTGACGTAATCATAACAAGATTGCGAAAAAAAATTGAAGATGATCCAAAAAATCCTAAATATCTTCAAACAATTAGGGGAACTGGTTATGTTCTTTGGATAGAATAAATGTTTAAAAAAATCTTACCTAAACGTCTTTTTTACCGAGGCCTTCTTATTGTTGCGGCTCCTGTGATAATTATGCAATTAATAATATCTATAGTTTTTTTTGATAGTCTTTGGATAAAAACTAATAATGGGATGACAAAGGCATTGGTAGGAGAAGTTAATACATTTCTTAAAGCTTATCAAAATGAAGAATATAACAGAGAATCTTTAACAAATCTTTTTCAAAAATATTTAGATTTAAGTATTTCATATGAAGGCTCAAAAGTTATGCCAAAAGATATACCAGAAAAGTGGTATAGTCCTATTGATAGAAGTCTTAGAAGAGAACTTAAAGCAAAAAATTTAACTTATTGGTTTGATACAAGGTCATATAAAAACCTTATTGATTTAAAAATAAAATTTTCAGATGGTTACTTTCAATTTTTTATTCCTAAAGAAAGGGTTACAAGCAGTTCTGCTAGATTATTTGCACTCTGGATAACTCTTCCTGCTTTATTTGTTATTGCAATAGCAATTATATTTCTGAAAAACCAAACTAGGCCTATAATTAAATTGGCAAAAGCCTCTGAGAAATTTGGTAAAGGTGAAAATATTGATGACTTTAGACCATCTGGTGCTCTAGAAATAAGAATGGCTGGANACGAATTTGATAAAATGCGAAAAAGGATACAAAGGCATCTAAATCAAAGATCTGAAATGTTGTCTGGCATTAGCCATGATCTAAGAACTCCATTAACTAGAATTAAACTACAACTTTCAATGATTAAAGAAAAAACAATAAGTGCAAAAATGTCTCAAGACGTAGTAGAGATGGAAAAAATGCTTAATGAATATCTGCAATTTACTAGCTCAAGCTCAATTGAAAAAACTNAAACTTTTGATCTTTCAGAATTACTAGAACTAACAATTAATAGATATGAAAATGATAATATTTCATCTGATATTCAAAATAAAATTTATATTGATGGAAGAAAAAATCTTATACAAAGATGTTTAAATAATGTTTTAGATAATTCTATAAAATTTAGCAAAAAAATAGTTGTTTCATTAAATAAAAGTAAAAGTAATATTTTAATTTCTATTGATGACGATGGACCAGGAATTAAACAAAATGAAATGAAAAATGTTTTTAAACCTTTTTATAAAATTGATAAGGGAAGAGATGTATCAAACTCAAGTGTAGGTTTAGGTTTGTCAATAGCTTTAGATATAATTAAATCCCATGGGGGAAAAATAAATCTTTCTAAATCAAAGTTTGGAGGCTTAAGAGTTGAGATTAACCTACCTTTTTAGTTTCTTTTTTTTTTTTATTCTGTGATGAAAGTTTTTTTTCTAAATTTTGTATCCTTTTTTCTAAAACCTCTGTTTCTTCTTTTGTAGCAAGGTGCATTTTGAATACAATTTCATCTCGTTTAGTTTTTAGAATGTTTACAATTTCTAAATTTAAATCTTTATAACTAATTAACCCTTGTTCTATAAGTTTAGTAATTTTATCAATCATAAAATTTGATTTTTTCATATATTTAAATATTTAAAATGTTATATCTTATTTTTTAAAATGAAAGACTATATTAAAAATTTTAATCTTATATTAATATTTTTATTTTTATTATCATTAAGTTATTTTCAAGCAAAAAATCAAAGTTTTGGATATGTGATAGATCAAGATTGGACAATTATTTATAATTCTTTATTAATAATATCAAATTTTGAACAGGAATACATTGATCATCCTGCATATACAACATTCGCAATTTACGGGCTAATTTTAAAAACACTTAATCTATTTTTTAATAATTTAAATTTAGATATTTTAAATATTTTAGACAATTCAGATCCAGGTAATAATTTACAAAAAATTTTTACTCTCATAAGAATTTTTAATTCAGTGATAATTTTTTTAATATTTTGGACAATATATAAAACCCTAAAATTATTTAATCTAAAAGAAATTTACAATCAATTAATTTTATTAACGTTTTTATTTTTTGAGTCAAATTATCAACTATTATTTTTACTAAGATCTGAAGCGCTATCAGTTTTGTTTTTTTTATTTTCTAATTTTTATTTTATTAAATATTTAAAAGGTGAATTTATGAAAAAAAATATTTTGCTAGGATCAATATTTTTTGCATTATCTATACTTNCCAAAACCCAAGTAATACTTCTCTTTTTTGGTATGCCTTTTATATATATATTTTTAAATGAAAAATTTTTTAAAAATAATGGATTAATAATAAAAAATACTTTCTTTGATAAAGTTATTTTTATATTTGGATCTTTGGCAATTTTAGTATCAATTTTACTATATTTCAAATATCCAGCTCCGACTGACTTGGTTTTTTTTAGTTTATATTTATTTGTATATTTATTTTTTTATAGCTTTTTTAATAAAATAAATTTTACAAATATTAAAAAAATAATCAATTTTATTTATTTATTTATTTTTGGAATTTTTATTACTTTTTTTATAATTATTGTTTTAGATATTACTAAAATAATACAATTTGATTATTCAATTATTCCTAACAACTTTGCCAGACCTATTACTCATATGTCTTCTTTTACAGGATATAATATCACTGATAATAATTTTGTTAATATTCTTGAAAGAGTTCAAAAAAATATATTTAATTTAAATTTTATTATAATTCTTTTAATGAAAAATATATTTATTATATTTTTTATTCCATTTATTTTTTTATATATTTCTAAAACAAGAAATAAATTAAATATTTTTTACACTATATTTATTTTTTTAAATTTTTTATTCATTTCAATAATTTTCCTAGTTTTTAGANCTCAACCATTTTATCAAATTTATCTAATACCACTAACTCTATTCTTATTATTGGAGCTTGCTTTTATGGATAGGAAAAAAATATTTATTTTGTTTATTTTTTTATTTACACTCACTAATTTTAATGCTGTTTACCAAACTATCAGTATAGGCTTTAAACCTGAGAGAACTGTGATTAACCTTTGTGGATATAGTAAGCCAAATTGGAATATGGTAAATAGAAATCTTGGTAATTATGATAAATTTCAATCATTATTTTGTAAATTTAAATAAATGTTTATTAATAATTTAGATCCAGTAGCATTTGAACTATTCAGTTTTCAAATTAGATGGTATTCACTTTCATATATAATTGGAATCCTTTTAGGATGGGTGTACTGTAAAAAAATTATAAGAGATGAGAGTATTAAAAATTTATTTGATGATCTTATAACTTTTATAATTCTTGGTATTATAATTGGTGGTAGATTAGGATATATATTACTATACAACCCCTTTTATTTTTTTAAAAATCCACTGGAAATTTTTATGCTCTGGAATGGTGGTATGTCTTTCCATGGAGGTTTATTGGGTATAATTTTTGTAACAATAATTTATGGAAAAAAAAATAATCAAAATCCTTATAAATTTTTAGATGTAATTGCAATTGCAGCTCCAATAGGAATTTTTTTTGGTAGGATATCGAATTTTATAAATTCAGAATTATATGGACGTGCAACCGATGCTTACTGGTCAGTAATATTTACAAAAGTAGATGATGTATCAAGACACCCATCACAATTATATGAAGCTTTTTTTGAAGGTATAATTTTATTTATGTTAATGAATTATTTTTTAAAAAAAAATTATCTTTCTAGACCAGGTTTTTTGTCTTCTCTTTTTCTGATATTTTACTCATTTTTTAGATTTTTTATTGAATTTTTACGACAACCAGATGAACATATCGGATTTGTTATTATGTATTTGAGTATGGGTCAAATTATTAGTGTAGGTTTTTTTCTTATAGGATTATTATTATTTTTTAAAACCAGAGATGAAATTAGATAAAAAAAATCTTATTCCTTTTGATAAATTTATGGCTGATATGCTTTATAATCCTAAAAAAGGTTACTACATGAAATCTAACCCTTTCGGTAAAAATGGTGACTTTATAACATCGCCGAATATTTCGTTAATGTTTTCGGAAATGATAGCATTATGGTGCATATCTTTTTTAAAAAGAAATATTAAACAAGAAAAAGTTAATATTATAGAATTAGGTGCTGGGAATGGTGAGATGATTTTTCAAATTATAAAAGTATTTAAAAAATTAAACATGAAGGCAAATTTTTTTATTGTCGAAAAAAGTGACAATTTAATAAAATTACAAAAAAAAAAAATTATTTTCTTATAATGTTAAATGGCTTAAATCAATAACTAAGGTAGCTACAAAAAATAATATTTTTTTGGCAAATGAACTATTTGATGCATTGCCAGTTAAGCAATTTGTCAAAAAAAAAAAATTCATGGTTTGAGGTATATGTTAAAAAAAATTTAGATGGAAAATATAAGCTAATAAATATAAAAAAAGATATTAAATCAATTGAAAAAAAAATTAATATAAAATTTGAAAAAAATCAAAATTTAATTGAATTTTCATTTGAAGCCTTCAATATAATTTCTCAAATTTCAAAAAAAATAAAAAATTCTAGAAGTGCATTGCTGATTTTAGATTATGGTACAACACAAAAAAAAATGAAAAATTCTATTCAGGCTATCTATAAACATCAATATGTTGGTATTTTTGATAAACCTTACTTATCTGATATTTCATACTGCCCAAACTTTTATTTATTAAAAAAAATTTTTACAAAGAATAATCTTTATGTGAATGGAATTACGACACAAAAGGAATTTTTAGAAAAATTAGGAATAGTAAATAGGGCCGAGATTCTAGCTAAAGACTTACCATTTTCGTCTAAAGTAAACATTTATTATAGATTAAAAAGATTAATTGATAAAAAATATATGGGAAATTTATTTAAAGTTATGTTTATAACTAAAAGTAAAAATTCCTTCAATTTAGGTTTTTAAAATGCTTAAAAGTAAAAAACTATTAAAATTCAATAAAATAAGCCATGGTTTTTTTGGACGAAAAGGTGGTTATTCAAAAGGCATTTATAAAAGTTTAAACTGTGGAATTGGGTCAAAAGATAACAAGAAAAATATAAAAAAAAATTTAAATGCAATTTGTAAAAAAATAAAATGTAATAAAAATAACTTAGTCTTAATGAACCAAACGCATAGTAGTGATGTAAAATTTATAAATTCTCATAAAAATTTTAATTCGAACAAGATCAAGTGTGATGCATTAATTACAAATCTTAGAGGAAAATGTTTAGGAGTTTTAACTGCTGACTGTGCACCAGTCCTAGTATATGACAATGATCTCAAGATGATAGGGGTTGTTCATGCGGGATGGAAAGGTGCATATAAAGGTATAATAAAAAAAGTTCTTTCATTTTTTAAAAAAAAGGGAAGCAATTTTAAGAATATAAATATTGTGATTGGACCATGTATATCAAAAGATAATTATGAGATTAAAGAGGATTTCAAAAAAAAATTCATTCAAAAAGATCCAAAGAATAGTGAATTTTTTTATAGAAAAAAAACAAAAACATACTTTAGCCTAAATAATTACGTAAAAGATCAAATAAGTAAATTAGGTGTAAAAAATATTGAGATTATTAATAAGGATACTTATAAATCAAAAAATAATTTTTTTAGTGCTAGAAAATCTTTAAAAAATAAAGTAAATGATTATGGTAGAAATATTTCAGTAATTATGATTAATTAAAGCTTTCTAATGAAACTACTCACAGGAAATAGTAATAAAAATCTTAGTAAAAAAATTTCAAAATTTTTAAAAAGTAAACTTGTTAACTCCAATATAAAAAAGTTTGCAGATGGTGAAATTTATATTGAGATAAATGAAAATATCAGAGGAAATAGTATTTTTATAATTCAATCTGTTTCTTCTCCAGCTAATGACAATCTTATGGAGTTATTAATTTGCATTGATGCTTTGAAAAGATCTTCTGCAAAAAACATTACAGCTGTAATCCCTTATTTTGGTTACGCAAGGCAGGATAGAAAGGTTGTTCCTAGAACGTCTATTTCTGCAAAACTTGTTTCTAACCTTATAACAAAGGCTGGGGCAGATAGAGTTGTAACAGTTGATTTACATGCGGGACAGATTCAAGGTTTTTTTGATATACCAGTTGATAACCTTTTTTCAACTCCAATATTTGCTAGACATATTAAAAAAAATCTTAAGGGAAAAAATATGATTTGTGTTGCTCCAGATGTAGGTGGTACGCAAAGAGCTAGAGCGCTTGGAAAAATTTTAGATATAGGGCTTGCTATAGTTGATAAAAGAAGACCGGCACCAGGAAAATCTCAAGTTATGAATGTGATAGGTAATGTTAAAAACAAAACATGTATTTTGGTTGATGACATCATTGACTCGGGNGGGACTATTGTTAACGCGGCAGAAGAATTAATTAAAAAAGGAGCAAAAGAGGTTCACGTATATGTTTCTCATGGAGTGCTAAGTGGATCAGCAATAGATAGAATTAAAAAATCAAAAATTAAGAAGTTAGTAATTACAGATACTATTGATAACCATGAAAAAATAAAAAAAGTAAGAAATATTGAAGTTTTAACTATATCTGGGCTAATGGGTGAAGCAATCAAACGAATATCTAACTCAACTTCAGTTTCTGATTTATTCAAATAATTTACTTGAGTTATTAAATAACATAGGTTAAAAAACCGCTTTTATGAATTCAATAGAATTATCACTAAGAAATACAAAAACNAAAGGGGAACTTAATTTATTAAGGTTAGAAGACAAAGTTCCAGGAATAATTTATGGTGGATCAGATGAGAATAAGAAAGTTTCTGTTAGTAAAAAACTATTAAAAAGTTTAATAGAGAAAGAAAATTTTTTATCAAACATTTTAACTGCAAACATTGATGGTAAATCTGAAAATGTACTTCCGAAAGAAATTAGGTATAACACTTTATCAGATGAGCCGTTGCATATTGACTTTCAAAGGATAGTAAAAGGTACAAACGTTATATTGGAAATACCAGTAAAGTTTATAAATCACGAAAAATCTCCAGGACTTAAAAGAGGTGGTGTATTGAATATTGTCAGAAGAAAAGTCGAACTTAAATGCCTTGCTGAAAATATTCCAGGCGAACTTGTGGTAAATCTTGAAAACGTAGATATAGGTGAAAGTTTTAAAATTTCGTCAATCAACTTACCTGAAAAGGTTGTTCCAACAATTCAAGGAAGAGATTTTGTAATAGCAACTCTTGCTGCGCCAACTGTTATAAAGGAACCTGAAAAACCATCTGAAGCAACTGAAGAGGCAAAAGAAGGTGAAGAAGGAGCAACAGAAGTAGAGGCTAAAGCAGGTGAAGGTGAGAAGAAAGACTCGGAAAAAAAAGATAANGAGGAAAAAAAACCTCCTCAAGAAAAAAAATAATTCAACAATAGTGATAACCGTTTTTTAAATATGCTTCTTTTTGTGGGACTTGGTAATCCTAGTCCAGATAATGAAAATAATAGACACAATATTGGATTTAAAATTATTGATGCTATAAACCAGAAGTATAGTTTATCAAAACAAAAACCAAAATTTAAAGGTTTGTTAACGACAGGAAAAATTGGTGATGTTAAAATTTTTGCCATAAAGCCATTAACCTTCATGAATAATTCTGGAATTTGTATAAGAGAATTAATAGAATATTTTAAAATTGATCCAGAAGATGTGATTGTTTTTCACGATGATTTAGATATTGACTTCGGAAAAATTAAAACAAAATTTGGAGGATCTAGCGCTGGTCATAATGGAATTGAATCTTTGGACAAATTTATAGGCAAAGATTATTCTAGAGTAAGAATAGGGATAGGAAAACCAAATGGTAAGGCGCAGGTTTCTGATCATGTTTTAAAAGATTTTGATGATGATGAAATAGTAGAATTAGAAAATATTACAAAAAATATCACCGACTCTATTGCAATTTTAATTGAAAAAAAATTAGATCTTTTCTCAAGTACAGTAAATAATAATTAATGAGTTTTAAATGTGGAATTGTTGGTTTGCCCAATGTAGGTAAATCAACTTTATTTAATGCTTTAACTAATTCTAACAAGGCACAAGCAGCTAATTTTCCATTTTGTACGATTGATCCAAATATTGGTATTGTTTCTGTTCCCGATGAAAGACTAGATCAATTAAATAAAATTTCAAATTCAAAAAAAAAAATTAATACGACAATATCGTTTGTAGATATAGCGGGATTAGTCAAAGGAGCGTCAAAAGGTGAGGGTTTAGGTAACAAATTCTTATCCCATATTCGTGAAGTAGATGCAGTAATTCATCTTATAAGATGTTTTGATTCGGATGATATTCAAAATGTAAATCCAACAGTCGATCCAATTAGAGATTTAGAAATTATCGAAACAGAAATGATGATCTCAGACATGGAGTCGATAAATAAAAGACTTGAAAAGAATAATAAAAAAAATATTGAAGAAGAGCAAGTTACTATTTTAGAAACAATTCTTGATTATATAGATAATAATAAAGACTTTGATAATCTTATTAAAAAATTTTCTAAAAAACAGTTAAACTTATCAGGGCTTTTATCTGTAAAACCAAAGATCTATGTTTGTAATGTAGATGAATCCAGTGTTGTTACTGGTAATGCATATACTAGAAACTTTATGGAAAAATATGGAAAAGCTAATACATTGATTGTATCTGCTGATATTGAAAATCAAATAAATTCCCTTGATTCTGAGGAAAAAAATAATTATATGAAAATGATTGGACTTGAAAATACTGGATTAGGATTATTAATAAAAAAAGGCTACAATATTCTCGAATTAGATACTTTTTTTACATCAGGGCCTGAAGAAACGCGAGCTTGGACTATTAGAAAAAATTGCTTGGCTCCAGAAGCCGCTGGAGAAATACATACAGATTTTGAAAAAGGATTTATTAGAGCTGAAACTGTGTCTTATGAAGACTTTGTATCAAACAATGGGTGGGTTAATTCTAAAACCAATGGTAAAATGAGATTAGAAGGCAAAGATTATATTGTAAAAGATGGTGATGTTCTAAACTTTAGGTTCAATACGTGACCAAATTCTTTTCATAGAAAAGTAAACAAGAATTGACAAAATAATTAAGTATACAATAGCCTTAAAACCAATCCTGTGTCGTGTTTCTAAATGAGGTTCAGCTGCCCATGTTAAAAAAGTTACAACGTCTTTTGACATTTGATCTAATGTTGCCTGAGTTCCGTCGTTATATTCTACTATTCCATCATCTAAGGGATTTGCCATTTTAATTTTATTACCATACATGTACTTATTGTAATAAACTCCATCATCTAATTCTATATTTGCTGGTGGTTCCTCATAGCCATTTAATAATGAGTAGAGATAATTTGCTCCTCCACCTCTTGCTTTAGCCAACACAGACATATCTGGTGGGTAAGCACCTCCATTTGCAGATTTAGCCTCATTATCGTTTAGATATGGGCTTACAAATTTATCAGAAAGTTTGCCAGGTCTTTCAAACATCTCGCCGTATTCATCCGGTCCATCAATAACAATAAAACTTGCAGCTATTGCCTTTGCTTCCTCTTGTGAAAACTCAGGTCCACCTTCTTGAGCTAAATTTCTATAACTTAAATGTTTCATTGAATGACAAGAAGCACATACTTCTGTATATACTTGGTATCCTCTCTGTAAAGAACCTCTATCAAATGTTCCAAATAATCCATTAAAACTCCAATCCACTTTTAACAAGTCAATTTTTTCTGCTGATAAAGCTAAACTACTATTGAATATTAATAAAAAGGTGAAAATAATAGATTTAATTTTTTTCATCTATTTATAAATTGTTTTTCTCAGAATTATGTTTGGCAGCGCTCATTGCTACACTCCCTCCCAAGACTGGTTCTGTAAGACTTAAAGGTAATGGTAAGGTTCTCTCTTTTTTTCCTAACAACGGTAATATAATTAAAAAATGAGCGAAATAATATGCTGTGGCTACTCTTGCAATTAATAGATAAAGCCCTTCTGCAGGCATTGCACCAACATATCCTAATATAAGAACGTCTAATACAAGTATCCAATAAAACTGACGATAAAGAGGTCTAAAAACCGCTGATCTTATTTTTGATGTATCTAGCCATGGTAAAACTGCTAAAACACCTATTGCAGCAAACATTGCAATTACACCCATTAGTTTATCTGGAACAGATCTTAAAATTGCATAAAAAGGCAATAAATACCATTCTGGAACTATATGTGTTGGCGTAACTAAAGGATCAGCCTCAATATAA
>NHLU01000022.1 GCA_002169255.1 Candidatus Pelagibacter sp. TMED275 | reverse complement strand
TCCCGATACATCAAATACGTCTTTTGCTTCAGTTGGGAAATCCATTCTTACAATTTTTCCTGTTTTCTTTTCAAGAAGAGTCATACCTTCTGAGCCTCTAGTTATCAAAAGTGCGCTCAATTTAAGAGAATGTATAAGCTCTTTTCCTTTCCTTGAAACATCCGCCTCACCTTTAATGTTTCCTACAACTCTTACAAACTCATCAAAATTAGGGGTAATAATATTTGCCGACTTGTACTTAGAGAAGTTATCCCCTTTTGGGTCTATTAAAATTATCTTATTTAGTTTTTTTGCCTCTTTTATGATTAAAGGTAAATTTTTTAAGGTCCCTTTTCCATAATCCGAAATTACCAAGACCTTATTTTTCTCAAGTCTTATATGCTTTCTGTAGTTTGATAAACTTGACTTCCAGTCTGCTTCGGTAAATTCCTCCTCGCTATCAATTCTTATTAGTTGTTGTTGACCTGCCAAAAATCTGAGTTTTGAAATAGTAGGATTTACTGATTTACTTAATGCATTTCGAATTTTATTTTTTTTCAACAACACTTTAATCCAGTCGGAAAAGTCATCTTTCCCAGTGACTCCGATTAATGTTGCCTTTGAACCTAGACTGGATAAATTCACAGCTACATTAGCTGCACCTCCAAGTCGAAGATCTTCCTTCGAAGGCTTGAGAATAGGAACGGGTGCTTCTGGAGAAACTCTATCAACAGTACCTGATATATATCTATCTAAAATAATATCTCCAAAAACTAGGACATTCCCTTTAGATAATTGTTTTAGATTCATATTCGTAATAATTATATACCTTGAGATCGTTATGCTGATCTATATTATTAAATTTAATATATATGATGAAGAACAAATTATTTTTAAGATATGACACTTAATCTTCCATTAGATATAAACAAAATAAAAGGTTTCTTAGATCCTATTGAAGGAGAAGCTCTGTATTACTATACAAAAAAATCTACTAAAGACGGGAATGCACTTGAAATAGGAAGTTATTGTGGAAAGTCTGCTGTCTATATTGGCTCGGCTGTTAAAGAGAATAATCAAAAGCTTTATTCTATAGATCATCACAGAGGGTCTGAGGAACAACAACCAGGAGAAGAATATTTTGATCCTGATTTATTAAATAAAAAAGGAAATGGGATAGATACTTTGCCATTTTTTTTAAAAACTTTAAAAGATTCTCGACTGGAAGGTTTTGTAATACCAGTGGTTTCATCTTCCCAGGAAGCCCATGAAGAGTTAAAGATGACTTTTAATATGATATTCATTGATGGAGGACACAGCGAAGAAGCTTCTCAAAATGATTATAGGTTATGGTCTAGAAAATTAAATCTTCAAGGTGTGTTGGCAATTCATGATGTATTTCCTGATCCAAATGATGGAGGTAGACCGCCTTATAATATTTACCTCAAGGCACTTGAAAGTGGAAATTTTGAAGAAGTTGATGCGATAAAGTCTCTACGCATACTAGTGAAAAAGAACTAATTATTTATTAGTCCAGGATCTTAAAAATAACTCTGATCCTGGAGTAAATGTATAAAGTGCATCTGCCGCTAATAATACTGCTCCTGCTGTCCATGTTGGTTTCTCAATGGGCCAGAACTTTTCATCTGTATAAACATATCCTGTCCAATATAGACCATCATCTTTATCGCGCCATTGATGTAAAAAATTAAAAAGTGCTTCTGCTTCATTGGTAAGTCCAATCTTCGTAAGAGCAATAACTAATTCTGAAGTTTCTGCAACAGTAACCCATGGCTCTTCTTCTACACACTTACAACCCAAACCTTCAACAATAAACTTTGACCACTTACTATGTATTTGTTTAGTGCTCCTATCATTGTCATAGACTCCACAAAGAACAGGATAATACCAGTCCATACTGTATCTAGACTTACTTTGCCAACTTCTATCATATCTTTCGGGATTATTGTTGATGGAGTTCTTCAATCTATCCATTGAAAAATCAATTTTCGCAGTTGTCTGTTCAAAAATCTTATATATCGCAGAGGCGCATTCCATGCTCTTGTAAATAGAACTGCTGCCAGTGATCAGTGAATCATCTAAAATTTCTTTGCCCTCTTCTGCCGCCCAATAAATATCTCCATTCTCAGTTTGCATTGAAATTACAAAATCAATAGCTTTTACTAAAGTTGGTAGCATGTGTTCTAAGAACTTTTTGTCTTCAAATACTAAATAATAATGCCAAAGCCCAGTCCCAATATATGCAGAGAAATTAGTTTCCCTACGCTTTGTAGTTGGCAAAGATTGTAGGTAATCGGAATACCAAGAACCATCGGTTAGTTGATTATCTTTCAGCCATAAAAAGGCTTTTTCTGCTTGGCTTTTCTTATTGGCTATTGATAAGCCCATTGCAGCTTCGATATGATCCCATGGATCTAATTTTTTATTTTTTTCCCATGGAATGGAACCATCAGTGCCTTGAACACTTAGAATATAATCTATTGAATTTCTGTAAAATTCTAATTTAGAACTATCCATTTAAATTGGCTTCTTGAAATACATTACCAAGCTTTTCCCTATCAACGGCTGAAGAATAATCTCCAAAATCTTTGTAAATAATGGTTTCTTCATCAAATCCCACACTAAGAACTTATGGTATTGCTTGATTAGAAATGAATCCTCTTTAGTTTTCCAAAAGAGGCATTGTAGCCACCAATATGGAGAGTGTAATCCGTGAGCCCAATGAAAAGATTGATACTCAAGTCCATTATTTATTCCTAATTTCTTAAGTTGATTATGTTTGAATATTCTTACATGTCCTCCTGGGGTTTTGGAGTATTCCTTACTAAGTTTCCAGCACAATAATTCAGGCATGAATCTTGGCACACTTAAAGCCATTACTCCTCCGGGTTTTAAAACTCGGATTAATTCCTCTATAGATTCTTGAGGAGAATCTACATGCTCTAAAACTTCACTACAAATGACCGCATCTAATGTGGAATCTGCCAAAGGTAAAGCCACTATATCTGCTGCGCCAAATTGACACACCGCTTCAATGCCAGATGTATCAAAATCATTAAGCCTGTCTTTAGCAATATTTAAGTCTTTTATGGATAGATCGAGGCCAAGGATATTTACTTGAGTATCTATGAAAGCCCCTATAGAGTGCCTTCCTTCACCGCAGCCCATATCTAAAAGAATCTCATCATTGGATAAATTAAGATTCTTGAACTTTATGGTGTGCATTTTTAATTTATTTGATTAAAGCTTCAAATAGATCTATGTAAGCTTTAGCTGCAATTTTCCAATCAAAGTACTCTTCCATTCTTTCCCTTCCTTTTCTACTGAGTTCGGTCCTTGTTTCTTCTTCATTAAACAGCTTAATAATGCTCTCCTCAATTTCTTTTACTGATCCTGATTCAATTTTTAATGCAGAATCTCCAATAACCTGTTTTAAACCTCCTGAATGAGTGCTTATCAAGGGAACACCACATGCCATAGCCTCTCCTGCTCCAAAACCAAAACCTTCGTATAAAGATGGGATTACTGCTATTTGAGATTTGTGGTAAATGCTTACTATTTCTTCCTCAGATAAATTGGACTCAAAAGAAATTCTTTCTTTAAGCCCAAGATCAGCAATGAGCTTTCTAATTTTACTTTCGTTAGGTGATTTGCCAATGACAACTAAATGTGTGTCTGGAAAATCTGATATCACTCTTGGCAAAGCATTTATAAGAAATCTTAAACCTTTTAAGGGGATATCGGCACTTGCTGTAGTTACTATTCTATTTTTGATGACACTAACGCTAGTGTCAAGTTTAAATGTTTCAATATCAATTCCATTTAAAATAACATCTATATTTTCTGGATTTACAGAAAACTCTGTAACTGTATCTAATTTAGAAGGTTCACTGACACATATTATTTTCTGAAGCTTAGGAGCAATTCTCTTTTGCATAGGTAGAAAGCTATGCCAGCGCCGAGAGGATAGTCTTTCTTTCCAATTAGAAGCATTTTCCATTTCAAGAGTAAAATCCTTTGTAATTGGATGATGTATGGTTACCACTAATGGGTATAATTTTTGTATATCTATGAGTGCAGAACATAGGGATTGGTTATCTAAAATTATGTCAAATTCCTTTTCAGATTGCTTTAAGTACTTCAAGACTCTTCTACCGAAAGTATAGGGTTCAGGAAATCCTCCAGTCATTACACTTATCCATTCGTAAAAATCTATTGGAGAATATAAAAAGCTTAATTTAAATTCTTTGATTCGGTTTTCGGACTCAAATAAATCTAAACTAGGAATCTTTACTAGTTGTATTGAGCTATCTAAATGGGGATAGGGTGGACCGGATAGGACTGTTACCTGATGTCCTAATCTCTGCAAGGCCTTACTAAGATGTCTAATATAGATACCCTGCCCTCCAGAAAAAGGATGGCTTCTGTAACTTAAAATACCGATTTTCAATTTTTACTTCGCTTTAAAGCGTAATTTAAGAGCCTTAGTTATTGGTAAAGAATTTTTTAAGCTTTTTAATATTCTCTTCTTATCTTTCTCAATATTCTTAATTAATAACTTCTTAAATTTGTTCCTTTTTGAACTATCTAAATCAAAAACTANTAACTTATTTTTATTTATAAAAAAATTTGAAGATTTAGCATCTCCATGATGGAAACTAATCCAGTACATTCGTTTAAAAAAATTATATAAATTAGAAGCAATTATTAAAGGCTCTTCTTTTTCTTGAACTTGAAGATCCAGACGCTTTCCTTCTATTTCTTTAGAGACTAAAACAGAATTAGTGGCTCCAATTAATCCTAACTCTTCATAAATTAGTACTGGTTGCATAGTTTTTACTCCAACTGAATTCAACCAATGTAAAGTTTCCCAAGAATTCCTTGCTCTAGTTTTCTTGAATATCCTTTTGGTCATATGAAAAAGGTTTTTAATTCTGTATTTCTTTATAACGAATTTTTCATCAGACATATGTAATTTAACAACTAGGTGACCTTCTTCATTTTTAATCAATTCACCTTGTGATATGAGAGCTTTCTCATTTTTTATAATCTTTAAAATATCTTGGTTAAAATAGTCTTTCAATCCTATCCAACGTTCATTTTGTTTAATTTCTTTTATGTAGTCAGATTGATCATGCAAATCTTTTTCTGAACTTATATCTATCTCGCTAAGAATCGGCTTCATGTACATAGAAAAAGCTCTTCCTCTGGTCTTATCCATAAAAGTTTGTTGATTAGAAAAAAGATCCCGCAAAGAACAGTTAAAGTAAGTCATCAGGAACCTGTAACAATCTCTTTCAGTTATGCCGAATTTAATTGCTGAGTGATAGAGGCCACCAATATCCTTTATTAACCACCTCTCAGTTATCTTTTTTCTAATTTGAGCTCTGTGCAAATCTATTAAATAAATAGGTTTTTTTGGGTCGAGTTTTGCATCAACCAAGAAATGACATAAATACAAATCTCTATGATTCATTCCACCTAAGTGAAGCTCTCTACAGATTGAAGCAACCCTTTTAATAAATNTCTTTTTTTGCAATACAGATATCTCATCAGCTATATTTGATTCAAAAACTTCTTCTAATGAAATGTTTGGTTCTATGGATTTGGTAATGATAAATGATTCTGAATTGGCCGGATTAAAACCTTTTTCACAAATTGCTAAAGGTTCTGGAGTGTAGATCCCTAACTCCTTTGATCTAAGTAGAGCATTCCACTCAGGCCTTGCTGAGACCGTAGGTAATTGAAATTTAAATATATTCTTCAGCACCTCCTTATATCCAATTGGTCCATGATATTTGAAAAAATATTCTTTATTATTGAACAAGAATTTCTTAGTTGCCCTATTTGCCGTTTGACGGTAAACAATACCTTCAATCTCTTTTAATTTCTCAAAAGGATCTTTGGAGTTAGAGAAAAAATCCTCTATCTCTTTATCCAGAATTGTAAATCTACTAAACATTACTTTACATTTTAGCTTGGATGAAGATATTAATAACTTGAAAAATTAAGTTAAACTACTTTTATGTCTATATTCACTAAAACAAAGCAAAGATTTAGAAGAAAAAGATTATTTGATCTGGGTATTATTCCTAAAGAAATAGATACTGCTAAGTTGTATGGTGGAGATCATGGTTGGGTAGTTGATTATTCAAAACTAAATTCAAATAGCGTAGTGTATTCAGTTGGTGTAGGTTCAAACATTGATTTTGATCTTGCCTTGATACAGGAATTAAAACTGAAAGTCTATGCTTTTGATCCAACTCCAAGATCAATTGAATGGATTGAAAAACAGTCTCTTTCTAAAAGCTTTAAATTTATACCCGTGGGCCTGGGTTCAAATGATGGTGAGATGGAATTTTTTCCGCCGAGAAAGGAAAGTTCTTCACATTTTTCTCCTATAGATAGATATAACAATCTAGAAGTAGAAACTATAAAAGCACCTGTTAAAACACTCAAATCAATCGCTCAAGAGTTTGGTCATCAAACTATTGATTTGCTCAAGATGGATATAGAAGGTGCAGAGTATGAAGTTATAGACAACTTAGAAGAACAGGAAGTGGAAATAAATCAAATATTGATTGAATTTCATCATATGTATAAAGGTATAAGTTTAGACGAAACTAAAAACGCTATCGATAAACTGCGGAAATTAGGTTTTGAATTATTCCATATTAGCCAAAGAACCTACGAGTTCTCTTTTAGAAAAACTTAAGTCACTAATGTTCCCTAGACTCTAATTTCTTGATGACTTCATCTGGTTTAATCGCAACCAAGCTAGAATGATGACCGTCTGGGAGGTCTCCATCCCTATCTCTTATGTAACCGTCTATTTTTCTTAAAACAAATGAATTCTTTCCAAGCGGAGGAGTGAATTCAGGAGACGTAGGCCCAAAAAGAGCCACTAAGTCGACATTAACAGCTGCTGCTACATGCATTAAACCAGAATCATTAGTTAGAACCAGTGAGGAAATAGAAAGTAGATCTACTGTGTCTACTAAGTCTGTCTTTCCAGACGTGTCTATAAAATTATGAATATTATCTCTCAGATTTATTTTTATATCTTCTGAAATTTCAATATCTTTTTCAGAGCCTAAGCACAAAACGGTCCAGTTTTTATCTAAGTAATACTGAGCTACCTCAGAAAAATATTTACTTGGCCATCTTTTGGCTGGACCAAATTCAGCTCCTGGGCAAAGTGCTATAATCTTGCTTTCTTCTTTTATTCCAAATTCAAATTGTAAATTAGAAATGTTCTCAATATTAACATCTAAGCTTGGACAATCTAACTGAGATAATTGTTCATGCGAATTTACACCTAAGGCACAAAATCTGTCTACCATTCTTGGATGTATATTCTTATTTAACTTTCTTACATCGTTAAGTAAGAGATATCTCATCTCTCCTCTCCAGCCTGTTCTTTTAGGAACCCCTGCAAAATAGGGAATTAGTGCAGATTTAAGGGAGTTAGGCAGAACTATTGCATGATCATAATTCTTCTTCTTAATTTGATCTGCAAATTTTTTCCTCTCTTTTATCTTTACATCCCCATGTGTAAATGGCATTTCAATGACTGTATTCACCTCTTTCATTCTATTAAAAATAGGTAACGTCCATGAAGGGGCCAATATGTCTAAAGNTAAAGGGCTTTCATTTTTGACTAGCAATTTAAGCAGTGTCTGTGACATGACAGCATCTCCTACCCAAGATGGTCCAACTATCAATATTTTCATCTTTAATAATTACTCTACAAGAGTGTGCCAATTTATATTTTTCTTTCTAGCACCTCTAACTTGATCAAAATATATGCTTTGCAACTTTTCTGTCAGCGGTCCCCGAGAGCCTTTCCCAATTGGCTGATTATCTAAAGAGTTTATTGGCACAACTTCAGCTGCAGTTCCTGAAAAGAATGACTCATCAGCCTCAAAAACATCTTCAATATTAAGTTTTTTAATTTCATAAGGAATACCTAGCTCATCAGCCAATTCTAAAATTGTTCTTCTTGTTATACCGTCTAAACATGAATCTAGATCAGGTGAATAAAGTATATTTTCTTTAACTATGAAAAAATTTTCTCCACTTCCCTCTGCCACATAACCATCTGCATCCAGCATCAATGCCTCATCAAAGCCGTCTTCCAAGGCTTCATTTAAAGCAACGATTGAGTGGACGTAATTACCATTTACTTTCGCGTTTGATACGGGATTTTTCACTTGTCTTTTAAAAGAAGAAAGCTTTACTTTTATTCCGTTTATTCTGGCTTCAGGTTCCATATATGATGGCCACTCCCAAGCTGCTACCATTGCATGAACCTTTAAATTGTCAGCCCTTAACCCCATACCTTCAGANCCATAAAAGCACATAGGCCTGATATAAGCTTCATTAAGATTATTTACTTTTACTACCTGTTGATGGGCTGCATTTATAACTTCCTTAGAGTATGGAATTTCCATATTCACCGTTTCCGCTGATTTAAAAAGTCTGTCTGTATGATCAGTAAGTCTAAATATAGATGGACCTTTTTGAGTAGAGTAAGCTCTAACTCCTTCAAAGACCCCAAGNCCATAATGAAGAGTATGAGTCAAAAGATGAGTATTAGCATCTTGCCAATCTATCATTTCGCCATCAAACCAAATTTCGCCACTTATTTTTGAGAGATCCAAATCAAATTCCTTTATTTTTTTTATATTCTATCGATATAAATTATTTTATATAGAGTAAATGGATTATTCAGAATATATACTTGCACCGTGCAGTTAAACCAAAACATATTCAGGGCTAATGACATAAGAGGTATTGCCTATGAAGATCTTACCGAAGAAGTGGTTCAAGGCCTCGGCAGAGCTTTGGGTTCAGAAGCAATCGATAGAAATATACAAAAATTCATCATTGGAAGAGATGGAAGACTTTCAAGTCCTGAAATTTTTGATTGGCTCTCTTCGGGAATAATGTCTACTGGCTG
>NHLU01000021.1 GCA_002169255.1 Candidatus Pelagibacter sp. TMED275 | reverse complement strand
AAAAATATAATAAAGTTGTTGATGCTTGGTCTAAATGTACTGATAGAGTAGCAGGTGAGATGATGAAAAGAATTTCTGCTACAGAGAAAACAAATGAAGGTTTGAAAATTAATTCTGTATTCATGATGGCAGATAGTGGAGCAAGAGGATCTGCGGCACAAATGAAACAATTAGCTGGTATGAGAGGACTAATTGCAAAACCATCTGGAGAAATTATAGAAACTCCTATTACTTCTAATTTTAAAGAGGGATTAACTGCATTAGAATATTTTAATTCAACTCATGGAGCTAGAAAAGGTTTAGCTGATACTGCCTTAAAAACTGCAAATTCTGGTTACTTGACTAGAAGATTATGTGATGTTGCGCAAGATCTAACAATAACAAAAACTTCGTGTGATAATCCAGGTTCATTAAAACTGTCCGAAATAATTGAAGGTGGAAATGTAATTGTGAGTTTATCAGAGAGAGCGTTAGGTAGGGTAGCAGCAGCAGATGTTAAAAATCCAATATCAGGAGAGAAAATTATCAGTAAGGGTGAAATGATTGATGAAGCAGGATGCGAAAAAATTGATGCAGCAGGTGTTAAAATTTTAAATGTTTATTCAGTAATAACTTGTAGCTCAAAAGCTGGAGTATGTGCAACTTGTTATGGAAGAGATTTATCTAGAGGCAAAATGGTTCATGAAGGTGAGGCTATCGGCATGATTTCAGCACAATCAATTGGTGAGCCTGGAACTCAGTTAACTATGAGAACATTCCACGTTGGAGGAACAGCTCAAATAAAACAAGATTCTCAAATTATTACTAAAAGTGAGGGAACTTTAAGAATAATTAACACAAATTTGTTAGAGGACTCTAAGAAAAACTTAGTAGTTATGGGAAGAAATACTCAATTATCTTTAGAAGATGATAAAGGAAATCAAATTGCCTTATATAAAATTCCCTATGGTTCAAAATTATTTTTCCAAAATGGAGATAAGATAAAAAAGAATTCGAAAATTTGTGAATGGGATCCATATACAACACCTGTAATTGCTGAGAAAAGTGGTACAGCGGGTTTTGTTGATCTAATTGATGGTGTTTCAATTGCTGAAACAACAGATGATGCAACTGGTATATCAACTAAAACAGTTGTTGATTGGAAAACACAATCAAAAAATACTGATTTAAAACCTCGTATCACACTTAGAGATGATAAAGGAAATGTTATAAAAAAAGCCGACGATAATGAAGCAAGATATTATTTAGTACCAGATTCAATATTATCAGTAAAAGATGGACAAAAAATATTTGCTGGTGATGTTATTGCAAGACTTCCTAAAGAAACATCTAAAACAAAAGATATTACAGGTGGATTACCTCGTGTTGCTGAATTATTTGAAGCTAGAAAAGCAAAAGATAGTGCTATTATAGCTGAAAATAATGGTAAAGTTTTATTTGGTAAAGAAGTAAGGGGCAAACAAAGAATATCTATTCAATCTGATGGTGGTGAAACTTCAAATTATTTAATACCAAAAGGAAAACATATTAACTTTAATCCAGGGGAAAGTATTAAAAAAGGAGAATATCTTCTTGATGGACAACCACTACCACATGATATTTTAAGAATTTTAGGTATCGAAGAGCTAACAGAATATTTTGTAAACCAAGTTCAAGAAGTTTACAGATTACAAGGTGTTGTAATCAACGACAAACATATAGAAACTATTTTAAGGCAAATGCTTAAAAAAATTGAGGTTAAAAACTCAGGTGATAGTAATTTATTACCAGGAGAAATCATTGATAGAATAAAATTTGAGAACCTTAATGAAAAATTAAAATCTGAAGGTAAAAAACCAGCATTAGGTGAAAGAGTATTAATGGGAATAACAAAAGCATCATTACAAACTGACTCATTTATATCAGCAGCATCTTTCCAAGAAACTACAAGAGTTTTAACAGATGCCTCTATCAAAGGTAAAGTTGATACATTACAAGGCTTAAAGGAAAATGTTATTGTAGGTCGTTTAGTACCTGCTGGAACTGGATCAGTTAAAAGTTTATGGAATAAAAAAGCTCTAAAAGATGATGAAAAATTTTTATCAGATCAAGAAAAAGCAAATCCTCCTGAAACCCAGATAAATCAACAATAATTAATACAATTTTTAATTGTTTTAGTTTGACAAAAACAAATTCTATAGTAATTTGTCGATAATTTTGGTTGGAAAGTAGTGAAATAGCACTAAACGCTGCCATTAATAACATGTCGGTTATTTCTTTTCCAAAATTAATTATATAAAAATTATGCCAACAATAAATCAATTGTTAAGAAAAAAAAGAATTAGACCAAAGGGCAGGGATAAAGTTCCAGCCTTGGAAAGATCACCACAAAAGAGAGGAGTTTGTATAAAAGTATACACAACAACTCCAAAAAAACCAAATTCAGCATTAAGAAAAGTTGCTAGAGTAAGACTTTCTAATGGTCATGAGGTCACTTCTTACATTCCAGGAGAAGGTCATAATTTACAAGAACACTCAGTGGTATTAATAAGGGGTGGTCGTGTAAAAGATTTACCAGGTGTTAGATATCATATACTCCGAGGTAACTTAGATACCCAAGGTGTGACAGCAAGAAAACAACAAAGATCTAAATACGGAGCTAAAAAAGGTAAATAATAAAATGTCAAGAAAAAGAAAAGCTCCAAAAAAAATCCCAATAATAGATCCAAAATTTAAATCTACAGTTATACCTAAGTTGATTAATTCAATAATGTATGATGGTAAAAAAATTATAGCAGAAAAAATTATTTATGAAGCCATTGATAAAATAAAATCAAAGACAAAAGACGAGCCAATTGAAATTTTTAATCAGGCGATCAACAACATAAAACCAACAGTAGAAGTTAGGTCTAGACGAGTTGGAGGTGCCACATATCAAGTGCCAGTTGAAGTAAAATCTAAAAGATCTCAAGCTTTAGCTTTGAGATGGTTAGTTGATGCATCTAGAAAAAGAAAAAATAAAAATATGTCGGATAAAATTTTTAATGAAATTTATGACGCCTATCAAAATAGAGGTTCGGCAGTTAAAAAAAAAGAGGATACACATAAAATGGCAGAGTCAAATAAGGCTTTCGCACATTTTAGATGGTAAAATTTATGGCAAGAACTCATAAACTACAAAAGTATAGAAATATTGGCATCATGGCACATATAGATGCTGGAAAAACTACAACAACAGAAAGAGTTTTATATTACACTGGCAAAAGTCATAAAATTGGTGAAGTTCATGACGGTGCTGCAACAATGGATTGGATGGAACAAGAGCAAGAAAGAGGTATCACTATTACTTCTGCAGCAACAACATGCTTTTGGAATGATCACAGAATAAATATAATTGATACTCCAGGTCATGTAGATTTTACCATAGAAGTCGAGAGATCTCTAAAAGTTTTAGATGGAGCAGTTGCAGTGTTTGATGGTGTTGCTGGTGTTGAACCACAGTCTGAAACTGTTTGGAGACAAGCTGATAAATATAAGGTCCCAAGAATATGTTTTGTAAATAAATTAGACAGAACAGGAGCTGATTTTTTTAGATGCGTAGATATGATTAAAGAAAGATTAGGTGCTAAACCATTAGTAGTTCAAGTTCCAATTGGAGCTGAAGCTTCTTTAACTGGTGTAGTAGATTTAGTAAAAATGAAGGCACAAGTTTGGAAGAATGAAGCATTAGGTGCTGAATGGGAATATAAAGAAATACCTGAAGACTTGAAGGAAATATCTCAAAAATACAGAACAGAATTGGTTGAAACAGCTGTAGAGCAAGATGAAAACTTAATGGAAGCATATTTAAATGGTGAAGAAATTAATGAGGAAGATTTAATAAAATGTATCAGAAAAGGCACATTAGATTTTAGTTTTGTACCAGTTCTAACTGGCTCAGCCTTTAAAAACAAAGGTGTTCAACCATTACTAGATGCAGTTGTAAACTATTTACCAAGCCCAGTTGATATAGGGTCCATAAAAGGAACTAAATTAGGTTCAGAAGAAGAAGTTGATATGAAGTTTGAAGACAGTGTTCCTTTTTCAGCGTTAGCATTTAAAGTAGCAAATGATCCTTTTGTTGGGTCGTTAACTTTTATTAGAATTTACTCAGGAACAATAAAAACAGGTACTGCAGTATTTAATTCCTCTAAAGAAAAAGAAGAAAGAGTAGGTAGAATGTTGCTGATGCATGCAAATTCTAGAGAAGATATTAAAGAGGCAAATGCAGGTGATATTGTAGCTTTAGCAGGTTTAAAGAATACAATAACAGGTCATACATTGTGTGATGAAGAAAATTCAGTTTTACTTGAGCCAATGGAATTCCCCGATCCAGTCATAGAAATCGCGGTTGAGCCGAAAACAAAAGCTGACCAAGAAAAAATGGGTGAAGCACTAGGAAGACTTGCAAAAGAAGATCCATCTTTTAGAGTTAGTTCGGACGAAGAGTCAGGTCAAACAATTATCAAAGGTATGGGTGAGCTTCATTTAGACATAATTGTTGATCGAATGAAAAGAGAGTTTAAAGTGGAAGCAAATGTTGGAGCTCCACAGGTGGCTTATAGAGAAACAATAGAAAATACATCAGAATTTGATTATACCCATAAAAAACAAAGTGGCGGAGCAGGTCAATTTGCTAGGGTTAAACTTTCAATTGAACCGTTAGAGCCCGGAAAAGGAAGATTAGTAGAAAGTAAAATTAAAGGTGGCGCAATACCAAAAGAATTTATTCCAGGTGTTGAAAAAGGAATTGAAACTATTTCAGATACTGGAATTCTCGCTGGATTTCCAATAATTGATTACAAAGTAACTATTATTGATGGTTTACATCATGATGTAGACTCAAGTGTTTTAGCTTTTGAGCTTGCATCAAGACAATGTTTTAAGGAAGCGTGTGCAAAAGCAACTCTTAAACTTTTAGAGCCAGTGATGAGAGTAGAAATTGTGACACCCGAGGATTATATGGGTGATGTAATTGGTGATTTGAATAGTAGAAGAGGACAAGTTAGTACTCAAGAAGTGAGAGGCAATGCTACAGTTATCACCGCTATGGTTCCATTAGCAAATATGTTTGGCTATATAAATAATTTAAGATCAATGTCACAGGGTAGAGCACAATACTCAATGTTTTTTGATCATTACTCAAAAGTTCCTCAAAATGTTCAAGACGAGGTTACAAAAAAAACTGGATAAAAAATGGACAAGCAAAATATAAGAATAAAACTAAGAGCATACGATAATAAGATACTAGATCAATCTACCGAAGAAATAGTAAATACAGTTAAAAGAACTGGCGCCAACATTAAAGGACCAATACCATTACCGACAAAAATAGAGAGATATACAGTTCTAAGATCACCACATATCGATAAAAAAAGTAGAGAACAATTTGAAACAAGAACACATAAAAGATTAATAGATATAATTGAACCAACTCCACAAACAGTAGAGGCATTAATGAAGCTTGATCTAGCCTCAGGAGTAGATGTGGAGATAAAAATTTAAATTATGTCTGATTTGTCTTTATTAGGTAAAAAAATTGGTATGTCCAGAGAGTTTTATAAATCTGGTCAATCAGTTCCAGTAACGATTTTGAAATTAGAAAAAGCAAGAGTTATTGATGTAATTAATGAAAAAAATAGAGGCTATAAGGCAATTCAACTTGGTTTTTTTAATATCAAAACATCGAAACTTACAAAATCAATGAAAGGTTTTTTTGCAAAAAAAAATACCGAACCTAAAAAGAAACTTAAAGAGATAAGAGTAAACGATACAGAGCAATATAAACCAGGAAATGAATTTGGAATAGAAATTTTTAACGATGTAAAGTTTGTTGATATTAAATCAAAAACAATAGGAAAAGGTTTTGCTGGAGCAATGAAAAGACATAATTTTGGAGGATTAAGAGCCTCACATGGAGTTTCAGTTTCACATAGGGCACATGGCTCAACTGGTCAAAACCAAGATCCAGGAAAAGTTTTTAAGGGAAAAAAAATGGCTGGCCATATGGGTGATAAAATTAGAACTATGCAGAATTTAGAAATTATTAAATCTGATAGTGAAAATAGTTTATTATATGTTAAAGGTTCAATACCTGGGTCTAAGAATACAGAAGTACTTGTAAAAAAATCTGTTAAAAATATAAGCAGATTAACCATTCTTGAAAAAATTGAAATAAGCGAAAAACAAAAAAAAAATCTAGATAAAAAGAAAAAATAAAATGAAAATAGATAAAATTGACATAAAAGGAAATAAATCAAGCTTTGAGGTTATGGATAAAATTTTTTCTGGAAATGTGAATAAGAAATTAATTGACTTACTACTTTATAAAACTAATGCCAACTACAAAGGTAGAAAAGCTAAAACAAAACAAAAAAATGAAATTAGAGGATCTACAAGTAAAATTTATGCGCAAAAAGGTACTGGTGGTGCAAGACACGCAAGTAGAAAGGCACCAATATTTGTAGGTGGTGGTATCGCTCATGGTCCTAAGGGTGAAGATAATTATAAAATTAGAAAAATAAATAAAAGTGAAAAAAAACTTGGAATCATGTCACTCATCAGCAAAAAAAATAAAGAAAATAACTTAATTATATTTGATGATTTTAAAGAAAAAATTGAAAAGACAAAAATAATGAATTTAATACTTTTAAAAAATAATGCTAACAACGCATTGGTTATTGCTGATAAGAATTCTATAGAAAATATTAAGCTTAGTGTTCAAAATATTCCAAATGTTAAATTAACAGATGTTAACCATTTTAGCGCTTATGATTTAGCAAAGTTTNAAAAAGATNATNTTTACAGAAACNTCAGTNAANNATCTTNNAAACAAAATTNAAATAAATATGAATAAAATACATTTATACGATAAAATTTTACANCCNGTTGTNACNGAAAAATCNACAAATNTATCTGANCANAATAAAATNGTNTTNAAAGTNCCNCAATNGCTCNANCAANAANATTTTAAANAANAATATNGAAAAAATNTTNAANGTTAANGTNNTAAAAGTNAATATTGTNAANAAANAAAATAGAGAAAAANTATCTAGNGGAANAAAAATTAANNTNAAAGGNTANAANAANGCNATNATNACACTTAAAAAAGGTCAAAGTATTGATCTNANNACNGGAATTTANATAATGTCATTAAAATCATTTAAACCATATACAAAATCAACGAGAGGAACAATTATAGTTGATAGAACTGGCTTATGGAAAGGCAAACCCTATAAACCTTTAACAAATAACAATAAATCTTCAAGAGGAAGAAATAATCTTGGAAGAATAACTTCTAGAAATACAGGTGGTGGACATAAGCAAAAATATCGAAATGTTGATTTTTATAGAAAAAAAACTGATATGAGTGCTGAAGTCGAAAGAATTGAATATGATCCAAATAGATCCTGTCATATTATGCTTGTAAAGTTTGAAGATGGTGAAAAATTTTATTATTTGGCTCCTCAAGATATAAAAATTGGTGACAAAGTTATAAATGGTAATGATATTGAAATCAAAGTAGGTAATTGTATGCCTTTACAGAACATTCCTGTGGGTATTAATATTCATAACGTTGAAATACAGCCTGGTGCTGGTGGTAAGATCGCAAGATCTGCTGGGACATCGGTAACGATTTCTGGTACAGATGGTATCTACACATTATTAAAATTAGCATCTGGCGAAGTAAGAAAAATTAACTCAAAATCACTTGCAACTATCGGAATTTTATCAAATCCAGATCAAAAAAATATCAAAATAGGCAAGGCAGGCAGATCTAGATGGTTAGGAAGAAGACCACATACAAGAGGTGTTGTAATGAATCCGGTTGATCACCCACATGGTGGAGGTGAAGGTAAATCAGCAGGTGGTAGACATCCAGTATCACCAACAGGACAATCTGCTAAAGGCCTTAAAACTAGAGATAATAAAAGAACTGATAAATTTATTATAAGAAGAAGAAAAAGGAAAAGAAGGTAATCTATGGCTAGATCTGTATGGAAGGGACCATTTGTTGAGGAGAGCTTAATTAAAAAAGTAGACAAACAAAAGTTGGATTCAAATAAAAGACCTATTAAAACTTGGTCAAGAAAATCGACCATTATTCCAGATTTTATTGGAGCTAGTTTTCTAATTTATAATGGCAAAAAATTTATACCTATCACAGTTTCAGAGGATATGGTTGGACATAAGTTTGGTGAGTTTGCACCAACAAGACAATTTTTTGGTCATACACCAGCTGATAAAAAAGCTAAAGATGATACAGCAAAAAAAGGATAATAATTAATGATGAATAAAAAAAATACTGTAGATGAAAAAATAAACGTAGTTAGATCTATAAATAAAAACGTAAGATCAAGTACAAGAAAATTAAATCCAATTTTAAAAAGTATAGTTGGAAAAAAAGTTGATGTAGCACTTAGAAATCTATCTTTTTCAGACAAGAGAATATCTAACGATGTATCAAAAACTTTATCGTCTGCCGTTGCTAATGCTGAAAACAATTATCAATATGACATTGATAAATTAGTTGTGAAAGAAGCATATTGTGGCAAACAAATTGTTATGAAAAGATTTCGACCAAGAGCAAAAGGAAGAGCTGCACCAATAAAAAAACCTTATTCTAATTTAACAATAATTTTAACTGAAAAAAAAGAAGTGGAGAAACATGGGACAAAAAGTTAATCCTGTTGGCTTAAGACTTGGCATTAATAGAGGTTGGGACTCTTTATGGTATGCCAAGAAAAAAGATTTTGGCAAATACTTAATTGAAGATTTTAAAATACGTGAATATATTAAAAAAAATGTTGTAAATTCTGGTGTCTCAAAAGTTATGATAGAAAGGACTTCACAAAAGTGTTTTGTTACAATTTACACATCTCGTCCAGGTTTTGTAATTGGAAAAAAAGGAAGTGATATTGAAAAGATTAAATCTAAGCTTTCAAACATAACTTCAAATGATGTTAATTTAAATATTAAAGAAGTTAAAAAACCAGAAACTAATGCGTACCTAGTAGCTGAGAATATTGCTCAACAACTTGTAAAAAGAGTTTCATATCGTAGAGCAATGAAAAGAGCTATGCAGTCAGCTATAAGATTAGGAGCAAAAGGTATTAAAGTATCTTTAAGCGGAAGATTAGCTGGAAATGAAATTGCTAGAACAGAATGGTTGAGAGAAGGTAGCATACCATCTCATACCTTAAGAGCAGATATAGATTATGCAGAAGCAGAAGCATTAACAACTTATGGAATTATTGGTGTAAAGATATGGATTTACAAGGGTGAAATATTTACGAGAGAATTTAGTCAGGAGACAAATAAGAAATAATTATGTTACAGCCAACTAGAACAAAATTTAGAAAAGCACATAAAGGTAGAATTCATGGTGTTGCATCAAGATGTAATTATCTTAATTACGGAGCTTATGGTTTGAAAGCTATGGCGCCAGACAGAGTTATTTCAAAACAAATAGAGGCAGCAAGAGTTGCACTTACAAGACATATGAAAAGACAAGGAAGAGTTTGGACAAGAGTATTCCCAAATATACCAGTATCAAAAAAACCCGTTGAGGTAAGGATGGGTAAAGGAAAAGGATCTCCTGAATACTGGGCTTGCAGAGTAAAACCTGGAAGAATTATTTTTGAAATTGATGGTGTACCAGAACAAATTGCTCGTGAGGCACTTTATAAAGCGTCAGCTAAATTACCAATAAAAACAAAATTTATAAAGAGAATATAGTATGAAAAAACAAGAAATAAAAAAATTAAAAAAAAGTGAAGTAATTTCAAATATTGATAAAAATAAAAAAGATTTGTTCAATATGAGATTTCAAAAAATTAATGGTCAGCTTACTAACTATTCTAAAGTGAAGAGTACAAAAAAAACAATAGCAAGACTAAAAACATTATTAAAAGGAAAAATTGATGCCTAAAAAAACATTATCTGGAATAGTCGTAAGTGATAAACCAAATAAAACAATAACAGTAGTGGTGGAGCGTAAATATCAACATCCAGTGTTGAAAAAAGTTGTGAAAGTAAGAAAAAAATATAATGCCCATGATCCAGAAAATAAGTTTAAAAATGGTGACAAAGTTTCAATAATTGAATGTAGGCCGCATTCTAAAAATAAAAAATTTGAAGTTATAGGAGACGTCAAGTGATACAAGTTCAGACAGAATTACAAGTTGCAGATAATACTGGAGCAAAAAAAATTGAGTGCATTAAAGTGCTTGGTGGATCTAAAAGAAGATACGCAAGTATTGGTGACACAATAGTAATTGCAGTAAAAGAGGCAATACCAAAAGGTAAAGTTAAAAAAGGAACAGTTCATAAAGCTGTCGTTGTAAGAGTCAAGAAGGGCATACATAGAGAAGATGGATCAAAAGTAAGATTTGACAATAATGCTGCTGTTTTAGTTGATGATAAAGGTGAACCAGTTGGAACAAGAATTTTTGGCCCAGTAACAAGAGAATTAAGAACAAGAGGCTTAATGAAAATTATATCATTAGCACCGGAGGTATTATGAGTATTGTAAAAAAAGGTAATAATGTAAAAATTTTAACAGGAAAAGATAAAAATAAAACTGGTGAAATTATTGAAATAGATAGAAAAAAAAATAGAGCTAAAGTTAAAGGGATGAATATGGTGAAAAAACATATCAAAACAACAAAAGAAAAAAAAGGTGGAATAGTTACAAAGGAAAATTTTATTAATATTTCAAATCTAATATTATTTGATAATAAAAAAAAAAAAGATGAGGCTAAAAAATAATGACTAGGCTTAAAGAAATATACAAAAATAAAATTTTACCAGAACTAAAAACAGAGTTTAATTTAAAAAATCAATTTATGTCACCTAAAATTGAAAAAATAATTCTAAATATGGGACTTGGAATAGACGGAAATGATAATAAAATCATTAAATTTTGTGAGGAGGATCTAGCAAAAATAACTGGTCAAAAACCAGTAATCACCAAATTCAGAAAATCAATATCTAATTTTAAAACAAGAAAAGGAACGCAAGCAGGATTAAAAGTAACATTAAGGAAAAATAAGATGTATGAATTTATAGACAGACTAGTAAATATAGCATTACCAAGAATTAAAGATTTTAGAGGACTGTCAGATAAAGGATTTGATAAATTTGGTAATTATTCATTTGGTATTAAAGAGCATATAATTTTCCCTGAGGTAAATTTTGATAAAGTTGATAAAATTAGAGGCTTAGATGTAACAATTGTAATTAAATCAAACAATAAAGATCATAGTTTAAAATTATTACAAAAATTAAATTTCCCATTTAAAACAAAAGGAGATAACTAATATGGCAAAAGTTAGCGCTGTAAATAAAAACAACAGAAGAATAAAGATGGTTAAACAATACCAGGAAAAAAGAAAAAAACTTAAGAAAATTATTATGGATAAAAAGATTTCACTAGAAGAAAGATTTAAAGCACAACAAAAATTATCAAAATTACCTAGAAATTCTTCAAGAGTAAGAATAATGAATAGATGTGAAATAACTGGAAGACCACATGGAGTATATAGAAAATTAAAAATTTCAAGAATTGCCTTAAGAGAACTTGGTCTCGAAGGAAAAATTCCAGGTATGGTTAAATCTAGTTGGTAGAAAGGAATATTATGAGTTTAAGTGATCCAATAGGCGATATGATAGCAAGAATTAAAAATGCTCAAGTAAGAAATTACAAAAAGATTGAGCTACCTTCTTCAAATTTTAAAGTAAAAATTGCTGACGTACTTAAATCTGAAGGTTTTATTATTGATTACAAAGTAGAAAAAAAAGATTTCAACAAATCAGATCTACAAATTAATTTAAAATATAACTCGGGAAATCCAGTTATAAATACAATTGAAAGGGTTTCAAAACCAGGTCGTAGAATTTTTTCTAGCGCTGAAAGCTTACCAAAAATTAATAATGGTTTAGGTATAGCAATTATATCAACACCAAAAGGTGTAATGAGCGATATGGATGCTAGAAAACAAAAACTCGGTGGTGAAATAATTTGTAAGGTATTTTAATGTCAAAAATAGGAAAAATAAACATACCAGTACCTGATAAAGTTAAAGTTGTAATGACAGAAAATTCTTTAAATATTGAGGGCCCACAAGGAAAAAAAATATTACCTTTTGATACAGATATTTTTGAAATAAAAATTAATGAAGGAAAAGACATATCAATTAAACCTAAGATAATAAATGATGATACAAAGAGATTATGGGGAATGAACAGAAGTATTTTAAATAATGCTATTATAGGTGCTAGCGAAGGATATAGTAAAAATCTTGAACTTGTTGGTGTGGGATATAGAGCAGCTATAAAAGGAAATGATTTAAATCTTCAGTTGGGCTTTAGCCATGATATTAATTTTAAGATACCAGAAAATATAAAAATTGTTGTTGAAAAACAAACAAATGTCAAAATTACTGGCTCTGACAAACAGCTAGTGGGAATGGTTGCATCACAAATTAAATCTTTACGTCCACCAGAGCCTTATAAAGGCAAAGGCATTAAAGAAGTTGGTCAATACATTCTTAGAAAAGAAGGTAAGAAAAAATAATGAAATTAAATACATCTTTAAGAAAAAAATTTAGAATAAGAAACAAAATTAAAAAAGTTGCTAAGGAAAATAGATTTAGATTATCTGTATCGAGATCCTCTAAAAATTTGTCAGCTCAAATAATTGATGATAATAAAAATATAACATTAATTTCTGCATCATCGCACGAAAAGGATATTAAAGAAAATAAAAGTGGAACAAAAAAAGATCTTTCTATTGCAGTTGCTGAAAAATTGGCAAAAAAAGCTAATGAAAAAAAAATTACCAAAGTATATTTTGACCGTGGTATTTATAAATATCATGGTAGAGTAAAAATTTTTGCTGAAACATTAAGAAAAAAAGGAATGGAATTTTAAGATGGAAAAAAATAATGAATTTTTAGAAAAATTAGTTCATATAAACAGAATAACTAAAGTTGTAAAAGGTGGAAGAAGATTTGGTTTTTCTGCATTAGTAGTTGTTGGAAATCAAAATGGTAAAATTGGTATTGCTCATGCAAAAGCCAAACAAGTACCAGATGCAATAAAAAAAGCTAATGATTTGGCAAAAAGAAATTTAATCCAAATACCTTTAAGAGAAGGCAGAACAATTCATCATGACATATATGGAAAAGATGGAGCTGGTAGGATAAAATTAAGATCAGCACCTAAGGGAACAGGTATAATTGCTGGTGGACCAGTTAGGGCAGTTTGTGAAGTTTTAGGAATTAAAGATATAGTGGCAAAATCTATGGGAACAGCAAATCCACACAATGTAATAAGAGCATGTCTAAAGGCGTTATCTAATCAACATTCACCAAAACATATCTCAACTATAAGAAATAAAAAAATATCAGAAATAGTAGAAAAGAGAGGATAATGTCATATTTAAACACAATGAAATCAGTAACAGAAAAAAAAATAAGAGTTGGTAGAGGTATTGGATCTGGTAAAGGAAAAACTTCAGGCAGAGGACACAAAGGTCAAAAGTCAAGATCAGGAGTTGCAATTAAAAGTTATGAAGGCGGTCAAATGCCTTTATATAGAAGATTACCTAAAAGAGGTTTCAATTCACTTCATAAAACTAATTTGATTGCTAAATTGAATTTAAAAAAAGTCCAGGAATTGATTGAAAAAAAGAAAATTGATCCTAACAATAAAATTGATATTAAAATCCTAAAAAATTTAAATATTTTAAACAAAAAAACCAATAAAATTAAAATTTTAGGTTCAGGCGATATAAAGGTCAAAATTGATATTACTGCAAATTTTTTTTCTAAATCAGCAATAGATAAGATTTCTAAGGCTGGCGGATCATACCAGGTATATAAAAAATAAAAAATGAGTGCGTCTCCACAGAGTAATGATCTTAAAAATAGGATTTTATTTACAATTATTATTCTTTCAGTATATAGATTAGGTACTTTTGTTCCGCTGCCAGGTATTGATCCTGAACAATTACAAATTTTGATGGACGGCAATCAAAAAGGACTGCTTGGAATGTTTAATGTTTTTGCAGGAGGAGCAATTAGTAGAATGGCTATATTTGCCCTCGGCATAATGCCTTACATTTCATCTTCTATAATAGTTCAATTATTAACTGGTGTGTCCGAGTATTTTAAAAATCTAAAAAATCAAGGTGAAACTGGTAGAAAAAAAATATCTCAGATCACAAGATATGGAACTGTACTTTTGGCAACATTACAGGGTTATGGTTTATCCGTAGGATTGGAAGCATCATCAAATTTGGTGATCAATCCTGGAGTTTTTTTTAAAATCTCAACTGTTACAACTATTGTTGCTGGAACAATTTTTTTAATGTGGCTTGGTGAGCAGATCACTCAAAGAGGAATAGGTAATGGTATATCTTTAATAATATTTTCTGGAATTGTTGCTGAAATACCTAGGGCCTTAGTGACAACTTTTGAACTTGGTAGAACAGGAGCGATATCAAGTTTAATGATTATTTTTATATTCATCTTATTAATTTTAACAATAATGTTCATTGTGTTTATGGAAAGAGCTTTAAGAAAAATTCTAATTAATTACCCCAAAAGACAAATGGGTAACAAAATGTATGGTGGGGATTCATCACATTTACCATTAAAAATTAATCAAGCAGGTGTAATTCCAGCTATTTTTGCATCAGCCTTATTGTTACTACCTGTAACATTTTCAAATTTTAATTTTTCATCAAACGATACATTTTTAAACATAAGTTCATATTTTTCACAAGGACAACCTTTGTATATGCTGTTATATGCGAGTGGAATAATTTTTTTTACTTTTTTTTATACATCAATTACATTTAACCCAAACGAAACTGCTGAAAATTTAAGAAAATATGGTGGTTTTGTACCTGGCATTAGACCAGGTGAAAGTACAGCATTATATATAGATAATATTTTAACAAAGTTAACAACCATTGGTGCACTATATTTGACTCTTGTTTGTTTAATGCCAGAATTTTTGATTGCAAACTATCCAATACCTTTTTATCTGGGTGGTACATCAATTTTAATTGTTGTTGTAGTTGCTATAGATACAGTTACACAAATTCAAACACGTTTAATGAGCTCGCAGTACGAGCAATTAATTAAAAAAACTAAATTTGGAAAATAACTAAGTGAATATAATTATATTCGGTCCTCCAGGTGCTGGAAAAGGAACTCAAGCTAAATATTTAGTTGAAAAATTTAATAACTTTCAAGTGTCCACTGGAGATATGCTAAGAGACGAAATAAAGAAAGATTCAGAAATTGGCAAAAGAATTATTAATAACATGAATAATGGAAAGTTTGTTGAAGATGAAATAGTAAATAAGCTTTTAGAGAAAATAATCTTCGATATAAAAAAAAAAAATAAATTAATTTTTGATGGTTACCCAAGAACAATAAATCAAGCAAAAAATTTAGAACAATTACTAATGAAATCAAGTCAAAAAATTGACTATATTTTTTTTCTTAATGTAAATAAGGAAGCTATCATAAAGCGTATTGAAAAAAGAAAAATTTTAGAGAAGAGATCAGATGATGATTCAGATACTATATTAAAAAGATATGACACGTACATGGAAATTACTAAACCTGTATTAGATTATTATTCAAAAAACAAAAATTTTCATGAAGTCGATGGATCTATGGAAATAATCAATATTTCTCAAAAAATTGAGGAAATTGTTGGTGAATGAGACGTTGACATTGAATTAACTTCTTATATAAAGGCTGAAATTACTCACAAAAACTATGGCTCGTATTGCAGGTGTAAACATACCAACTAATAAAATTGTTCAAATTGGACTAACATACATTTATGGTATTGGAAATAAATTTTCAAAACAGATATGTAAAGATCTTGAAATTTCAAAATCTAAAAGAGTAAATGAACTTACTGATGATCAGATATTAAAGATAAGAGAGTACATAGATAAAAATTTTACAGTTGAAGGGGATCTGAGAAGAGAGAACTCTTTAAATATTAAAAGATTAATTGATCTAGCTTCTTATAGGGGGTCTCGACATAGGAAAAAATTACCAACAAGAGGCCAAAGAACTCGTTGCAATGCTAGAACAAGAAAAGGTAAAGCTATTGCTATTGCAGGTAAAAAATTAACTCCACTCAAAAAATAAAAAATGGAAAACGAAAAAATTGATAAAAAAGAACAAACAGATAATACCAAGCAAAAAAAAAAGAAAGTAAGCTCATACTCAAAAAAGAAAAAAAGCAAAAGGAGTATCACTAATGGTATTGCTTATGTTCAATCAACATTTAATAATACAATTATATCTATTGCCGATACTAGTGGAAATGTAATTTCATGGGCATCTGCTGGACAAAAAGGATTTAAAGGATCTAGAAAATCAACTCCTTACGCAGCACAAATAGCTGCGGATGCTGCAGCAACTAAAGCCCTTGAATTTGGTATGAAAGTTTTATCTGTAGAAGTTAAAGGACCAGGATCTGGTAGAGAAACTGCTTTAAGAGCTTTACAAGCAAGGGGATTTAAAATTATCTCAATTAAAGACACAACACCAATGCCACATAATGGATCAAGACCACCAAAGAAAAGGAGAGTATAAATGGAAACTGCCCAAGTTAATAATAAAAACTGGAAGACGTTAATTAAGCCTGCTAAATTAGATATTAAATTAAGCGAGGATAAATCTTTTGCTAAAATTATTGCAGAACCTTTAGAAAAAGGTTATGGACTAACTTTAGGTAATTCACTAAGAAGAATTCTACTATCTTCAATTCAAGGAACTGCAGTAACATCAATTCAAATTGATGGTGTTTTACATGAATTTACATCAATAAAAGGTATTAGAGAAGATGTTACGGATATTGTTCTTAACGTTAAATCTTTAGCTCTTAAAAGTAATTCTGAAGTTAATAAAAAATTAATTTTAGATGCAAAAGGGCCCGGTGAAATAAAGGCATCTGATATAACGCCTGTATCTGATGTAGAAATTTTAAATCCAGACTTAGTTATTTGTAACTTAGATGAAAATACAAATTTTCACATGGAAATGACAGTAAGTTCAGGCAAAGGCTATGTATCAGCTGATAATAACAAACCAGAGGAACCACCACTGGGCCTAATAGCTATCGACTCATTATTTAGTCCTGTTAAAAAAGTATCATATTCTGTAAGTACAGCTAGAGAAGGCAAAGCACTAGATTATGATAAACTTACAATGGAAATTGAAACAAATGGGTCTATATCCGCAGAAGACGCTGTTGCTTATGCTGCCAGGATTTTCCAAGATCAACTTGGAATGTTTGTAAATTTTGATGAACCTCAAGAAGTGATTGTAAAAGATCAACCTAAAGAACCAGAATTTAATAAAAATCTTCTGCGAAAGGTTGATGAGCTTGAGTTATCTGTTAGATCAATGAATTGTTTAAAAAATGACAATATTATATACATAGGTGATTTAGTTCAGAAATCTGAAGGTGAAATGTTAAGAACACCTAATTTTGGTAGAAAATCTTTAAATGAAATAAAAGAAGTTTTAACAGCGATGTCCTTGTATCTTGGTATGGAAATACCAAATTGGCCACCAGACAATATAGCAGAATTATCAAAGAAACTTGAAGAGGCAATATAAAAATGAGACATGGTGTAGCTCAGAAGAAACTAAACAGAACCTCGGAGCATAGGAAAGCTTTACTTAAAAATATGCTTAACTCTCTTATAAAATATGAGCAAATAACCACAACATTACCAAAAGCTAAATTTCTAAAACCACAGGCTGATAAAATAATTACTTTAGGTAAAAAAGATACATTACAAAATATGAGATTACTTGTTTCAAAATTACAAGATATAAAATCAGCCAATAAAGTGAAAAAAACTTTATCAAAAAGATATATATCCAGAAATGGAGGATATACGAGAATTATTAAAGCAGGCTTTAGATATGGAGATAAAGCACCAATGGCTGTTATTGAATTTGTAGATAGAGACATAGAAGCTAAAAAAGTGGATAAAAAGAAAAAAGAAAAAAAAGTAAATAAAGAAGAGACGCCAGCAGCAGCTAAAGTATAATATACATTCCTTTATCAGACATGAAAAAAAGTTATCTAGTGGATGCATCAGATACAGACATGCGCATAGATAGGTGGGTTAGAACAAAAATAGGAAAGTTACCACAATCTCTTATTGAAAAAAATTTAAGAGTTGGAAAAATTAAAATAAACGATAGAAAAATTAAGAATTCTCATAAGTTAAAATTAAATGACAAAATAGATATTTACGATATTTCATTTGAAGAACGTAATCAAAAAAAAATAAATAAATATATTCCCTCAAAAAAATTTTTAAAATCTAATGAAGAACTAATAATTGAAAATAATCAGGACTTTATAATAATAAATAAAAAAGCTGGTGTTTCTGTTCAAGGAGGAACAAAATCTAAAAAAAATTTAATTGATATATTTACAAAAAGTGAAATATTTAATGATAGCAAACCATTAACCGTACACAGACTGGACAAAGATACTTCTGGCATTTTAATTATCGCCAAACACAGAAAGTCCGCACAACTATTAACTTCATTATTTAGATTAAGAAAGGTCTACAAAACCTATATTGCAATTTGCCATGGAGAAATTGATAAAGATAAGGGTATTTGGAATGACCCCTTAGTTAGATATGAAAAAAATAAAAAAATTATCGAGAAAGCAGAAACTATTTATAATGTTATTGATAAAAATGTGAATAGTACGTTAGTTAAAATGAAACCTATTACGGGGAGAAAACATCAACTAAGAAAGCAGTTGTACAATATCAATCATCCTGTGTTAGGTGATGACAAATATACATTTTTTTCTACAAAAAAATCAATTAATAAAGATTTAATGTTGCATGCATATAACATAAAATTTATGATAAATGGAGTAAAATACAATTACACAGCGCCATTACCTGAATATTTCGAAAAAATGATTAAGACTAAACGACTTAAGTTTCAAAATTTTTAATAAAATTTTCAATTAATCTTTTTTCAATTTCTTTATAATCTCTTTTTTTATATTTTTGAAGAGTTGTAATATTATCTTCTTTCATTCCACACGGCAGTATTTTTTTGTATGAGTTAAGTTTATTGTTTATATTTAATGAAAAACCATGAAATGCAATCCATTTTTTAATTTTGACTCCTATAGCAGCAACTTTTCTTAATTTTTTTTTATCTCGCACCCAAATGCCTATATTTTTTTTGTCACTATATGATTTAATCTCATATGCTTCTAAAGTTTCAATTATAGTTTTTTCAATATTTTTTAACATATATCTAATATCTTTCTTTCTTCTTTTAAGATCTATTACAAAGTAACAAATTAATTGCCCTGGGCCGTGCCAAGTAATCTTTCCCCCTCTAGAGGTTTTTACAATCTTAATATTTTTATCTAATATTTCATTATTTTTGTAAGAAGATCCTGCTGTATAAACATCTGGATGTTGTAGTATCCATAAAAGCTCTTTTGATTTATTATTACTTATACTTTTCATTCTATTTTCAAGTAAATTTACAGCTTTTGTGTAATTTACTGGCTTTACTGACTTTTTTATCTCAATTTTCATATTATGATTTGTAATATCTATATTATGTATTAATAGTTTATTAATAATCTATATGAAATTTTATGACTTTAGTAAAAAAAATTAAAGATAAAAAAGTAAACTTTGAATTCAATAAGGAATATATAAAAGTTGTCAGAGATAAAATTGTAAAAAATGATGCTTCCTTTATAAATAATTCATTTAAAGAAATGCACCCAGCAGATGCTGCTGACATAATTGAACATTTAAATGAGAATGATAGAGAAAATCTTATAAAATTAAGTAGTTTTGAGATAGATCCTGAAGTCTTTATTGAACTAAATGAGTCTATACAGGTTGAAATTATAAAATATTTACCATCAAACTCAATTATTAACATTATAAAGAATTTAGAGTCTGATGATGCGATTAAAATTCTTGAAAATTTAGATGAAGAAAATAAAAATATACTCCTTAATTCTTTACCACCTAAAGATAGATTTGCTTTAAAAGAAAGTTTAAGTTATCCAGAAGACTCAGCTGCTCGTTTAATGCAAAGAGAATTCACTGCTATACCGAGTAACTGGTCAGTAGGACAAACAATAGATTATCTTAGAGAAAATAAAGACTTACCAGATGAATTTTTAGAAATTTTTATTGTAGATAGTGATTTCAAACCTATTGGAACTGTGCCTGCTTCAAAAGTATTAAGAACATCAAGAGATATTAAGATGCAGTCAATAATGCTTGAAACACAACTTTCCATTCCTGTAGATATGGATCAAGAGCAAGTTGGACATATTTTCGAAAATTATAACTTAAACTCAGCGTGTGTAGTAGATAAATCTGAAAAATTGGTTGGTATGATAACAAGTGATGACATGTTAACAGTATTAAAAGAAGAGGCAGAAGAGGACACATTAAGACTTGCAGGAGTAGGTGATGAGGAAATTACTGATGGCGTTTTAACTAAAACAAAAAGAAGGTTTAATTGGCTTTTACTTAATTTATTAACAGCTTTCCTTGCAACATGGGTAATAAGTATTTTTGGAGCAACTATAGAACAAATGGTAGCTTTAGCATTTTTGATGCCAATTGTAGCATCTATGGGTGGCAATGCTGGTATGCAAACATTAGCCGTAACAGTAAGAGCAATCGCAACAAATGATTTATCGAAAAATAATTTTATAAAAACAGTGACTAAAGAATTTGCAATTGGTGTCTTGAATGGAGTAATCTTTGCTATCATTAGTGCTTTAATAGTTCAACTATGGTTTAAGGACTTTTCATTGTCATTAATAATATCAATTTCAATGGTTTTAAATATGATTGTTGCAGGAGTTTTTGGAATTATGGTACCCGTAACTCTAAAGAGATTTAATATTGATCCAGCAATAGCATCAAGTGTCTTTGTAACAACAATAACCGATGTTATTGGATTTCTTTCTTTTTTAGGTATAGGTGCTTATTTTTTTTACAATTAATAATTATCAATTAGTCTTACTTTATTAACATAATAAGAAATAAAAATTTTAACATTTTTTTTATTAATTTTTTTGGAAAGATCAAATTTATTTCTTAATTCAAGATATTCTAATTTTATTTTTTTTTTAAGGATTTCTGATTTAATTTTATTTAATTGCTTGATGTTTGAATAACTATTTCTATACGTAGAGAAAATTTTTTTTATCATTAAACTTATTTCATTAGCTAATAATAGTTCGTTTTTTTTTAATAAAAGATTTCTTGATGAGTATGGCAAGGCTTTATTTAATCTAATAGTTTTACATTTAAAAATTTTAGTATTGTATTTTTTTGATAGATACTTTTTAATTAAATAAATTTGCTGATAGTCCTTTTCACCTAAAAAAATATATCTTGGTTTCATAAATGATAAAAATTGATTTATTACAGCTAAAACACCCTCAAAATGCCCTGGCCTATATTTTGCACACATAACTTTGTCGTTATTATTAATCTTAATTTTCATTTGTTTTTTTGATTTAAATATATCCTTCTCNTCAGGTAGCAATAAGTAATCAACATTTAGTTGTTTTAGAATCTTGATATCTTTGCTTAGATATCTGGGGTATTTTTTGTAATCTCCAATTTTGTTAAACTGGGCTCTATTTATAAAAATACTTACTATAGTTTTATTACATATTAATTTTGATTTTTTAATTAATGAGACATGTCCCTTGTGCAAAGCCCCCATAGTGGGCACAAACCCTACATTATTAGTAAAATTTACTTTTTTATTTAATATTTTTATACTTTTAAAAATTATCATTTATGATACTCCATTAAATAATACATTTTAATGATTAGACAAGCAATAATACCACTTGCAGGTTTGGGTACAAGACTGTTACCGTTGACTAGTGTTTTTCCAAAAGAACTTTTGCCAATAGATGGAAAGCCAGGGATTGAATATATATTAGATGAATGTATAGAAGCAGGCATTAAAGAAATAATTTTTATTATATCAAATAAAAAAAAAATGATTAAAAAATATTTTTATAATGACAAATTTTACAAAAGTATTATTAAAAAAAAAAAAGATCCTAGAATTAAGAAAGAATATCAAAAAATTCTGAAATATAAAAAAATGATTAAATTTGTTTATCAAAATAAACCTCTTGGTACAGGAGATGCTGTTTTAAAAACAAAAAAATATATAAAAGATAATTTTTTTCTAATGCTTCTTCCAGATGACTTAATAGTAAAAAATAATTGCTCTAAGTCTATGATCAAGGTTCATAATAAGTATAAATCATCTGTAATGGCAAGCATGAAGGTTAACAAGAAATCAGTAACAAGATGGGGAATATATAAGTTAAATAAAAAATTAACTAATTCGAACTATTTAATTGATGATGTCATTGAAAAACCAACAGTTTCTGAAGCACCATCAAACAAAGCTGTAATAGGTAGATACATACTTCCTAAAAAAATTTTTATTAAATTAAAAAATCAAAGTCCTGGTAAAGGTGGTGAAATTCACATAACAGATGCTATTCAATCATTAATTTATGATGGTGATAAATTTATAGCACATAATTTTTCAGGAAAATATCTGGATTGCGGTTCTATGCACGGATATATTAAATCTTCAATGGAGATTTCTAAATTATGAAATTGTGCATGATTGGAACTGGATATGTTGGTCTTGTTAGTGGAGTATGCTTTTCAGATTTAGGAAATACAGTTTATTGTGTCGATAAAGATATAAATAAAATTAAGTCTCTTAATAATGGGAATATACCAATCTATGAACCTGGATTAGAGGAAATTCTAAAAAAAAATTATAAACAAAAAAGATTAATTTTTACAAATGATTTAAAAAAAGCTGTATTGAAATCTAATATTATATTTATATGTGTTGGCACTCCAACAAAAAAGAATACAAATTCGGCTGATCTTAAATTTGTATTTAATGTAGTTAAAGAATTAAAGAAAATTATTAAAAGCTATAAAATTATTGTAACAAAATCAACAGTGCCTGTGACCACTGGCGATAAGATAGAAAATATTTTAACACGATTAAAAAAAAATAAACTTGTTGATGTTGTATCAAATCCAGAATTCCTACGAGAAGGCGAAGCCATAAGAGATTTTATTTATCCAGATAGAGTTGTAGTTGGCACAAATAGCAAAAAAGCTAACAAAATTTTACAATCTCTTTATTTACCTATTATTAAAAAAAAAAGTAAGTATTTTAATACTTCGAGAAGGGGTGCTGAATTAATAAAATATGCTTCTAATGCATTCTTAGCAACAAAAATTTCATATATTAATGAATTGGCAAATTTATGTGAAAAAACAGATGTAGATATAAAAGATGTATCTATTGGTATCGGTTCAGATCAAAGAATTGGTGAAAGATTTTTAAGAGCTGGGCCAGCTTATGGTGGCTCATGTTTTCCAAAAGACACAAGAGCATTAATTNATACNGCAAAAAAATTTAAATCTAATNTATCNATTGTTGANACTGTTATTAAATCCAATGAAAATAGGAAAAAATTNNTAACAAAAAAAATNGACAAAATACTTCANGGTAAAATTAAAAATAAANTAATAACTTTTTTNGGTGTAACCTTTAAGCCAAATACAGATGATATGAGNGAAGCATCNAGNATACCNATGATTAAATATTTAAATAAAAAAAAATGTNCAATTAANTACTATGATCCAANTGGTGAAAAAAATGAATTTAAAANATTAAAGAATGTAAAATATTATANTACTATNNANGNNGCTTGTTCAAATAGNGATCTTATNNTNATNCANACNGANTGGAATGANTTTAAATTAATNAATTTTAAAAAAATTGTNAAAAAANANANTTTTATAATTTANGATATGAGAAATATTTACTCACCNNNTAAAATGAAAAAACTTAANATTAAATANTTTGGTATTGGTAGATAAATTAATTNAANTCAAATATTGCATCAACTTCAACNGANACACCAAGAGGNAAACTATTTACACTTACNGCAGCTCTTGTGTGCATACCATTTTCTCCAAAAANTGATGNAATTAAATCAGATGCNCCATTNATAACTTTNGGTTGATCTGTAAAATTTTCTGTTGAATTAACAAATCCNGTTAANTTAACACAAGATTTAATTTTGGTTAAATCATCATTNCAAGCTTTTTTAACTTGNGAAANAATACTCAATGCACANCTTTTAGCAGCTTCATATCCTTCTTCAGTGTTCAATTCTTTACCTACTTGACCCTTTATAAGTTTACCATCTTTATCAATAGAGATTTGACCAGATACGAAAAGCGTTTTTCCTGAAATTTTTGTTGCTAGATATGATCCAACTGGATCAGCTGCTTTTGGCAAAACAAGATTTAATTCTTTAATTTTTTCATCATAACTCATTTTTTTTTCCTTTTTTTGGATTTCTTAGTTTTATCGTATTCTTTTCTTTTCTCAATTAATATTAAAGCATCTTCCATTGTAAGTTCAACTGGATCTTTTTCTTCGGGTATAGTAGCATTTAGTGATTTATATTTAATATAAGGTCCATACTGGCCTTTCATTATTCTAACTGGTTTTTTATCTTCTGGATGTTCCCCTAGATCT
>NHLU01000020.1 GCA_002169255.1 Candidatus Pelagibacter sp. TMED275 | reverse complement strand
GCAGCAGCATATATTTTGTTGTCACACATCAAAAGAAAGTCTATTAAGAAGATAGCTTGATTGATTCGTTAGAAATAGATTATAAGAAGATNAAATCTCTAGTTTCACGTGAAACATTAAAAGAGCTNGAAACGTTCAGAAAGCTGNTNATTATGAGAAANAATGANATAAATCTTATNAGNTCNACTACTATAGGGGNNTCAAAGGACAGACATATANTNGATTCTGCGCAAATTATTGATTTTGTTGATAANAATTGNTACTANATGCACAGACNTNGGNTCAGGTGCAGGACTTCCAGGAATTGTACTAGCAATTATTATGAAGCATAAAAATTCTGATATGCAATTTAATCTATACGAAAAAAGTTATCATAAAAGCAAATTCTTAGAAGAAGTTTCTAGAAAATTAAATTTAAATACAAAAGTCTTTAATCAAAATATATTTGAACAAAAGAATCTACATTCTGAGATAATAGTTGCGAGAGCATTCAAGCCAATGATAGTAATTTTAGATTTAGTAAATAAAAGTTTTGAAAAATTTAGCAATATTATTCTACTATTAGGTAAAAATGGAAAATCTTCAATTAAAGAATGCCAAAAGAAATGGAAGTTTGATTATGTTGAAAAAAATAGTTTAACAAATGAAGAATCTTTAATGATAAAAATTTCAAACTTAAAAAAAAAATGAAAAATAAAATCATTTCAGTAATAAATCAAAAGGGTGGAGTAGGTAAAACGACAACTGTTATTAATTTAGCAGCTGGATTATCATTGTTAGAAAAAAAAATCCTAGTCATTGATCTAGATCCCCAAGGTAATGCCACAACAGGGTTGGGCCTATCCAACACAACATCATCTGAGCAAACAATTTATGGTGTACTTAATGGTACATGTGAAATCTCAAGCGTTATTAAAAAAACTGAAATTGAAAATCTTGATCTTATACCATCAAATGTAGATTTATCAGGATTAGAGGTTGAGACAGCTGGAGATGAGAGAAGAGCCTTTATTCTTAAAGATCAAATAACAGCGTATTTAAACACTTCTGGAGCGTCTTATGATTATGTTCTTCTGGATTGCCCACCATCTCTAAGTTTATTAACTATTATGGCTTTAGTTTCGACTAATTCACTAATTGTACCATTACAAACTGAATTCTTTGCTTTAGAGGGTCTTACTCAGTTAATGAAAACTATAGACAGAATAAAAAATAACTTAAATAAGAGCTTAACCATAAGAGGTATACTATTAACAATGTATGACAAAAGAAATAAACTTTCATCTCAAGTAGAAAAAGAAGCTAGAGATTTTTTTCATGAAAAAGTTTATCAAAATGTTGTTCCAAGAAATGTAAGACTCTCCGAAGCACCTTCTCATGGAGTCCCTGTATTGATGTATGATAAATCTTGCCCTGGGAGCAAAGCTTACTTTAATTTTACGAATGAATTTTTGGAACAAGAAAAATTTTATGAAAGCGCAGCTTAATGAATCCATTTAAAAACAAAAAGGGTTTGGGAAGAGGCTTGTCTTCATTAATTGGCGATTCACCAAATTCGTTGTCAACCAACAAAGTTTCAATAAGCTCATTAATTAAAAACAAATTTCAACCACGTAAAATTTTTGATAAAGAAAAATTGAATGAATTAACTATTTCAATAAAAGAGAGAGGGATAATCCAACCTATTATTGTAAGAAAATCAAAAGATGAAAATAATAAATTTGAAATTATAGCAGGAGAGAGAAGATGGGTTGCAGCTCAAAATGCAGGTCTTCATGAAGTTCCAATTGTAGAGGTTGAAGCTGATGATCTTAAATCATTAGAGTTTGCAATAGTGGAAAATGTTCAAAGAAATGATCTTAACGCAATTGAAGAAGCGAAAGGATACAAAAGATTAATTGATGAGTTTTCATACGATCATGAAAAAGTTGGAAAGTTTATTGGAAAAAGCAGAAGTCATATTTCTAATTGCTTGAGACTTTTAACCCTGCCTCAGGATGTAATTGAATTAATTGAAAAAAGTTTAATATCTCAAGGTCATGCAAAAATTCTAGTAGGTTTACAAAATGCAAGTTATTTAGCTAAAAAAATAATTGAAAAAAAAATGTCTGTCAGAAAAGCTGAAAATTTTATTAAAATATTAAAATCAAATAAATACAAAAATATTAGCAAAAAAGATCCGAATATTTTAGAAATTGAAAAGAGTATTTCTGACAAAATTGGTCTCAACGTAGTAATTAAGAATAATAAAAAAAATAAAGGAACTTTACATTTTGAGTATAAAGATATGGACCAATTAAATAGATTAATAAATATAATTAAATCTTATTATTAAATTAATTTGCTTTAGAAATTAAAAAATCTTTAGTTATATTTAAGCAATTGTCAAAATTTCTTTTTACTAAAAGTTCTGCTTCATTTATTTCGTTGATAAGATCTCTAATATTTTTTAAACTTCTTTTTCTAATTTGTGTTATTACAATTTCTTTTTCTTTCCAGAATATTGGTGGTTTAAATTTACTTACTGCAATTTCAGGATCAGTATTATCCAAATTATTACTTATTTTAAGTAATCTTTTGGTCTTATTAAGCATCATTCTAAGAATAATAATGCAGTCCTCATTAGAAAATACATTTTCATTAATTATATGTGAAGTTTTTTTTATGTTTCTCGATAAACAATTATCTATAAGCTCATTTATACTATAATTATGCGCCAAGTTAGTAATTTTTAAAATTTCCTCAGTTGAAATCTTGTCTTTTTCTGACATAAAAATATCTATTTTTTTTAGCTCATTATTTAAATTTTCTCTATCACCTCTACATCTTCCAACTAATAAGTTTATATTTTCTTGTGACATAGAAATTTTTTTTTTATTAAAATAATCAAATACAATTTTATTTAATGTTTGATTATTATCTTCATAAAAAGGAACACAAACTAATTCTTTATTTTTTTCAAAAAAACTTCTTAATTTTGATTTTTTATCTAATATTTGAGCAGATAGGATTAAAGTAATGTCACTTATTTTCCTTTCTAAAATTTCATCCACCACTTTAAGAATTTTATCTGTAACTCTAGAAATGATTATTAGTTTTTTTTTTTCAAAAAAAGACTTATTCAATAAATTATTAAAAAAGGCATTTTCGTTATCTATAACCTCTTTTTCCTCATATCTATAAATTTCATTTTGAAAATCTATTACAAAAGTTTTCTTAATAGTTTCATTTTTAAAGCCTTCATTCTCACCATAAAAAAGGAAAAATTTATTTTTTGTCTTATTTATCTTACTTATTTCAAATGATTTAATTATCATTGTATCTCAAATATTTTACTAATTATTTCATTAACAATTTCATCTACAAGATTATTTTTAATTATACTTTCTTCTTGCCTCAAATCAAATTTGTTCTCTAAATTATTATAATTTTTATTACTTTTAAAATTAGATGAATATAAAATTACATCTTTATTATTAAAAATAGAAGCTCTTGTAATTATTTCTAGATCAAATGTTTCAGGATCACCAACTTTATTTTTTGACAAAATTTTTTTGTTTTCTTCAATATTTAATATCAAATTAAACTTTTCAGAATTTGGTATTTTTTTTTGAAAAAATTTTAATTTACGTTCAAATAAATAATTAATTTTATTATCACTTTCAAATATTATTTTTTCAATTGATATAGACTTGTCACTATTAATTGATTTTGACGAAAATATTGGTTCATAACCACAGCCTGATAAAGTCACCAATAAAACAAATAATGAGGTTAGAATTTTTTTTTTCATTTTAGTATTAAATTAATTAATCTATTCTTGATAAAGATACTCCTTATAATTTTTTTGTCTTTAAAAATTTTATCATATTCTTTTGAGTTTTTGATATTATTGATAAAGTCTCGCTCAGTTATATCTTTTAAAGATCTAACTATAGCTTTCTTTTTTCCGTTAATTTGTATTACAATATCAACATTATCATTTTCCAAGAATTTTTTATCAGCTTTTGGCCAATAGGCATTGATATTTTCATTAATTGTCTCCAAGCATTCAGAGGCAAAATGTGGCATGACAGGCATTATTAGATATAAAAATTTTTTATAATCATATAATAATTTTTGAAAATCTAATTGTGCTTCAACTTTTTTAATATAAAAATTATAAGCCTCATAAAGATTAGCTATTATACCATTATAATGAAATCTTTCTAAGTTGTTTGTAATTTTATCTATCAGTCTATTTGTGAATCTTGAAATTATTAAATTATTCTCATCATTTGTAACAGATGGTTTTGTTTCTGATGATTTTTGAATGATTTTCTGGTGTAAAACCCACAATTTTTGAACAAATTTATATGAGGCATTCATTCCTTGTTCAGACCACTGTACATCTTTCTCAGGTGGGCTATCAGAAAGTATGAATAATCTTACCGCATCTGCTCCGTACTCTTTAATGATATTTTCAGGATCAATTGTATTTTTTTTTGACTTTGACATTGATTCTGATGACCCAACAATAACTTTTTCATTAGGTTTCTCCTTTAAAAAAAATTCTTTTCCATCTTCTGAGATTATTTCATCTGGACTAAGCCATTTATTATTTTTATCTTTATAAGTTTCATGACATACCATACCTTGCGTGAATAATCCTTCAAATGGCTCCTTAATTTCAAAGTTGTTGTTTTTATATGATATTGCACGCATGAAAAATCTTGAGTAAAGCAGATGTAATATAGCATGCTCAACACCACCAATATATTGATCTACTGGCATCCAGTAATCTGTTTCTTCTTTTTTAAAACCGTATTTTGAGTTAGAAGAGGAACAAAATCTTAGAAAGTACCAAGAAGAGTCTACAAAAGTATCAAGTGTATCTGTTTCTCTTGTACATTCTTTGCCATCTATACTTATTTTCTTCCAATTATTTTGGTGGTCTAGTGGGTTTCCTCTAGCGTTAAGATCTACATTTTCAGGTAATTTTACTGGTAAATTTTTTAACGGAATTTTTACAATATTATTTTGTTCATCATAAGCAATAGGAATTGGACAACCCCAATAACGTTGTCTAGAAATACCCCAATCTTTTAATCTAAAATTTATTTTTTTATTACCTACTTTTCTCTCTTCCAAAATTTCAATTGCTTTATTAATTGATTCTTCAGGAGCCTTTAGCCCATTAAGCATCTCAGAATTAAAAATTACACCTGGACCAGAGTATGCCTCTTCATTAATACTAAATTCATCACTATTGTCTGGTTTAACCACAGGAATTATTTTAAGATCGTATTTTTTTGCAAAATCAAAATCTCTTTGATCATGTGCAGGGCAACCGAAAACAGCACCAAAACCATAATCCATCAAAACAAAATTTGCAAAGAATACGGGAACTTTTTGTTTTTCATTTAACGGATTGACTGCAAATAAGTTAGTTTTATATCCAATTTTCTCTGCTTGTGCTATAGACTCTTCTGTAGTTCCTGTCTTTGAACAATCATTTTTAAATTTAATAAATTTGTCATCATCTTTATAAAATTTAGAAATTGGATGATCTGCAGAAACTGCGAGGAAAGAAAATCCATAAAGTGTATCTGGTCTAGTGGTAAAACATTTAATGTTCTCAATTGACTTGTTGCCTTCAATTTTAAAGTCTATTTCACAACCGTAGGATTTTCCAATCCAATTCTTTTGCATTATTTTTACCTTATTAGGCCATTTATTTAATTCTTCTAAACCCTTTAATAAATCTTCTGAAAAGTTTGAAATTTTAAAAAACCATTGATTTAATTTTTTTCTCTCTACTATAGCCCCGGATCTCCATCCTTTCCCATCTATTACTTGCTCATTAGCTAAAACTGTTTGATCAACAGGATCCCAATTAACATAATTTTCTTTCCTATAAACTAAACCTTTATCATAAAGTTCTAAAAAGAATCTTTGTTGATGCTCATAATATTCTGGTGAACACGTTGATATTTCTCTCTCCCAGTCAATAGATAAGCCTAGTTTTTTTAATTGAGATTTCATATTTATAATATTTTTTTCTGTCCATTCTTTAGGATCTAAATTATTTTCGCGAGCTGCATTTTCTGCTGGNANNCCNAANGAGTCCCANCCCATNGGNTGNAANACATNAAANNNNTNCATNTNTTTGTANCNNGCNANNACATCCCCTATCGTATAATTTCTAACATGCCCCATATGTATTTTTCCTGATGGGTATGGAAACATTTCCAAGCAATAAAATTTATCTTTCTTTGAGTTAATTTCTGCTTTAAAGGATTTTTTTTCATCCCAAAATTTTTGCCACTTATTCTCAATTAATTTAAAGTTGTATCTTTCCACTTGAATTTTTTAAAATTTATAAAAAAAAAAATTATTTTGGTTAGTTATTTTTAGCACTTGACTCAGCATTCTTATATTCACCATGTTCTTCTTTATACCTGATCACATCTTCTTGAGCAATAAGTGCAGCTTTTTTTAAAATTTCTAGCTTAATTTCATTGCCTAAGCTAGATTTAATTTTTTTTGTTTGGCAAATATTTGATCCATCGCATTTTTTTTCAAACAAAGATACATCAAGCCCATCTGCTCTTATTTCATTTGTCAAAAATCTCACTGATATTTTAATAGATCTATCACTACCTTCATTAAACCAATCTGTGATAATTACTCCTCCTGAATAATCTACATTGGTTAAAGGTGTAAAATCTAAAATATCCAATGAAGCTCTCCACATTGGGTTAGAGGATGCAAATTCAAAATTACCTCCAGAGCCACCTTGCATAGCAGAACCCAGCCTGAAACCTCTACCTTCCTCAATATTTTTTTTAGCTCTTTCTTTAGCGTTAACAGGCACTTCTTGTGGATTTGCAGGGTCAAATCTTAAGGGCCCTTTTTTACAAGAGTTAATAAATGTACCCAATAGTAGTAAAAGCAATGCTATTTTAAACAAAGATGTATATTTATAAGACGTCATTTTTTCTGATATAGCACANTATATTGTTCAGTAATAAAAAAACTATAAAAAACAAGCAAAATTATGTGGTATTTATACAACAAATTATAATAAATATTGATTTTACTAATAATTTTTGAGGTATTTTAGCATGATTTTTATAATGTCCGCACATTCATAATATTAATATTAATAATAAAAAGGAGATATATATGAATAATTTTAAAAAAGTAGGTTTGACAGCTTTAGCTGGTTCACTTGCAATTTCAGCAGCTCACGCTGGTGAATTGTCAGTATCTGGTTCTATGGTTGCAACTTACAACAAACTAGACACGAAAGAGTCGACTGCTAACCCAATGGGTATGAAGTCAAACTTAACATTCTCTGGTTCTTCAGAATTAGATAATGGTATGACTGCAAGTATCTTCCATACTTCTTCAGATAAATTTGCTGGACAGTATTCTGGTAAAATTACTTTAGATATGAATGAAGCTGGTACAATCGCACTTGACCAAGGTTCAGGTGGTGGTATGCAGGACATCGATGATGTTACTCCAAAAGCTTACGAAGAGTCATGGGATAACTTAGATGCTGGATACAAAGCTGGTAAAGCTGATACAAATGCTTCTGGTGGATTAGTATATACTAACTCATTCAGTGGTGTTGACGTAAACGTTCTATTCAGAAAAGGTGGATCTGCTACTAACTCTGACGGTTCTACTGGCGGAGACGGTGGAGCACACCAAGCAGTAACTTTACAATCTTCTTCTCTAGGAGTTGATGGTTTAAAAGTTGGTATTGGTTTCTCAAAAGAGGACGGCTATGCTGATGGTGATGATGAAGAAAGTACAGCTTACGTAACGTACGCTTCTCCAACAGGTTTATCACTTGGTTACCAAATCTATGATTACGATGATTCGGCTTCTGCTAACTCTGATGAAGACTCAAACATGTACTCAGTTGCATACTCTGTAAATGATGATTTATCTATCTCTTACGGTGTAAAATCAGTTGATTTCTCTGCATCTGGAAAAGGTGACACTATGAAGACTACAGGTCTTGGTGCTGCTTATTCTTCAGGTGGAATTACGCTTTCTATTCAAAAGAACGAAGGAGAGTGCGCAGGTGGAACATGTACTACAGCTGTTGAAGATGAAAACTTAGAAGTTGCAGTATCATTTGCATTCTAATTAAGTCTTAACTTATTATAAAAAGGGCCTCAATCATGGGGCCCTTTTTTTTTAACTATCTAAAATTTTTGACATTTCATTTAAATGTTCTCCATACTTTTCAGAAATATTTAGAGAACTTTTGTAAAGGGGCTGCCTTGCCTGATTTGAACTATTAGTTTTAATTGGTTTTTTATTATTATAAAATTTTAAGAAATCATCGCTCCACTCTAAATTACAAAATTCAGTTATTTCTTTAATGCTTTTTTTGGGATTATTTACAATTTCTTCATATGGTGCATCACATATAAATTCTGGGTATTTTTTTTTCCAAAATTTCATTAAATCTCTATACAAATTATAATAATTTGCCACATCAGCCAATGAATAACTCCAATAGAGATTTCCTTCAAATAAGAGTTTATAAATAGAAAAACAATTGTTCAATGGATCTCGAGTACAATTAATTACTTTAGCATTTGGAAATATAAGTTTTATAAACCCGATCCATAAAAAATTTAATGGAGATTTATCTGTAATAATATTTTTTTTTAAATTAATTTCATTTAAGGTGCTATAGAATTCATCTACAATTTTATTAATATCATTTTGCTTCAAAATTTCATTTATATTACTAAGTTCACCTTTTATTCTATCTTTTGCAAAGTATTTTCCAATTAGATTTGGCAAAACATCCATTTCGCCACCTCCACTAATGTTATGATCTGTAGTAATTATTTGTTCCATTAAAGTTGTACCTGATCGAGGCATTCCCAGTATAAATATCATCCTTTTTTTTGTCACATCTGGTTTTTCTTTTATTTGAAAATTTTTAAAAGCATCTTTGACGTATTTAAACAAATCAACTTCCTCTTTAAAATTATACTCAAGAATTTCTCTATATTCATCATTTGCAAGTTTTAGGTTATTGAAAGAATTTTTATAATCTTTTACATCCTCGTATGCTTTTCCAAGAGCGTAATATAAGCATACTTTTCCAAAACGGCTCAACTCTATATTTTTTAATTTATGTTCCATTTCATTTATATGCACATCATTTTTTGATTGGTATTTTTTACATCCAGATATTAAGTGATCAGCTCTAGTAAATTTTGGATCATATTTAAGAACAATTTTTGCTTGTTCAATTGTTTTATCAAAATCACCTAAGCTTTGATAAGCTAGTCCTAAATTATAATAAAACAATTGTATGTTTTTTACTTGCTTACCACTTTTTTCATATATTTTAATACCTTGTTTGTATTTTTCAATTGCACCTTCATAGTCATTCATCATTCTAAGTAGGTTTCCATAATTAGCATATGCTCTTATATAATTTGGATCAACTTCAATTAACTTTTTGTAATATTCTTCTGATTTATTATAATTCTTAAGATCTTTATAGTTATTCCCTAAGTTAACTAATGCTGAAACACTTTTAGTATTTAATTCTAGTGATTTTTCAAAATTTTCTATTGCTTCTATTTTCTTGTTTAACATTTCATATGACAAGCCAACTAAATTATAAACCTCTGGGATCGCACCAAATTTTTTAATAAATCCTTTGCTTTTATTAATTACTAGATTAAATTTTCTAGAATTATAATAATTAAGAAGTTTTTGATATTCTTTTTTAATCTCCATATAATAATGTTTTCAATTTTCCCAATTTAACATTGTTTTTAATAAATGAAATAGAGGCAATTCCATAGCTTTCAGTTAATTTAACTCTAGTAATATTTCTTTCATTTATACCGCCCAAAGCTATAGTTTTTAACTTAGTATTTTTTTTTAATTGATTAAATTTATAAATATCTAAAAATTTTTTATTTTTTTTTGTTTTAAACATTGGAGCTATAAATATACATTTTATACCCTGCTTTAATTTAATATTAATTTCTTTTATATTATGAGCTGAGCCAATTAGTTCAAAATTCTTGAAATTTTGAAACTTATTGATATTTAAATTTCTATTAAATGCTGGAATATAAGCACCATTCAGTCTTAGTTTATAAGCCAAGTATGGATTATTTGCTAAATAAAGCTTTTTACCATTTTTTTTACAAAAATTCCTAAGCTTGATTATTTNATTTAAATCAGTTTTTTTGTAATTTCTATAAATNAGTGCAATTTTTTTATTTAAAACTTTTAATTCTTCTTTATTAAAGTTATCTACAAAGTAAAATATTTTTGGAAAATAATTATGCATAATTCATTAAATAATCTATTATCTATTCAATCTGAAATAAATAATAAAAAATTAAATATTATAGCAGTATCAAAAACTTTTCCTATCAACCATATTCTTCCATTGATTAANCATGGTCATAATCATTACGGGGAGAACAAGGTACAGGAAGCGATAGAAAAATGGACTGATATTAAATNAGATATGCCAAATATAAAGCTACATTTATTAGGCAAATTACAAACAAACAAAGTTAAGTATGTGTTGCCGCTATTTGATTACTTACATTCGCTAGATAACCTAAAATTAGCAAAAAAAATTTCTGAAGAGCAGAAGAAAAAAAATTTTAGGCCNAAAATATTTATTCAAATTAACGTTGCAAAAGAGAGCCAAAAAAGTGGAATTGATGAAGAAAATTTTGAGGATTTTTATAAAGTATGTAAAAATGATTTAGATCTAAATATAATAGGCTTGATGTGTTTACCACCTTTCGATGAGGACTCTTCACCTTATTTTAAAAAGATTAAGCTATTATCAGAAAAATTTAATTTAAGTGAATTAAGTATGGGGATGTCAAATGATTATTTAAAAGCTGTTGAAAATGGTTCTACCTACATAAGAATAGGATCAAAAATTTTTGGGAGCAGNAGTTAAAAAATTTTTATTTTTGAATTTTTATTCAAAAGTTTAAGAATTATGTATAAATCGTCTTTTTTAACAGCAACGCAACCCATGGTTTTTTTGTAATTACTTGTTAAATGTAAAAAAATTGCACTTCCTTTATAGGGTTTAGTGGGTTGAATATTATAATTTATTACAATTAGTAAATCGTATATGTGATCTATTCTAAANAGTTTTTCATAATTTTTTTCAGCAGGAATTTTTATTTGTTGATTATATGATTTNTCCNTAGGGTCATCGCACCAACCCATATTTTTAGTAATTTTAAAAGTTTTAAGTTTAGTTTCAGGTCTTCTTATTCTATCAGGTCTATAATATACATTCCCAAAGGAAAATTCACCTTTTGGAGTNCTTAAATCACCTTCATATTTCAATTTTTTGGTACCTTTTTTCCCAATACAACACTTAAATTTAAAATCATCAATAGTTAAGGTATCTTTATTTTTAAGCTTTAATAGCATAAATTATTAACTAATCATGAGTACTAACATTATTTTTGTTAAAAATAAAATCTTATATGACACTTTGAATGAAATAAAAGAATTAATGTNATTTAAANTTAAATTAATAGATGACAATAGNAAAGAAGATTTAACAATTTTTGATAACCAAAATTTGAAATATCCTCTCAAAATTGAAAATTTAATTGAAAAAATTAATATTTTTCTACTAAAGGAAAAATATGAAAACCAGTCAAAAATAAAAGTTTTGCAATATAGTTTAGATTGCAANTCTAGAAATTTNTATTTNAAAGAAAAAAAAATAAAGCTTACTGAAAAAGAAGTTAATATAATATTATTTTTAATGGAAGATGGNAAGCCAAAAAAAATTTTAGACTTACAAGAAAAAGTCTGGGGGTATTCTTCAAATTTAGAAACACATACCGTTGAAACACATATATATAGATTAAGAAAAAAAATATTAGATACTTTTAATGANAATTCCTTAATAAAAAGTTTAAATCATGGTTACTCAATTTAATGAAAAAAAAAAAATTCAATAGCAAAAGATTTGCTTTCAAATAAATATAAGCCACGAGTCATAANACCAAAAAAAGGCAAAGGCAGCTTTAANAGAAAAAAAAAATAATCTTATTNGCAATTATTTAAAGTCTNGCACCTATTTGTTGGATTACTTTTGATGACATTTCAGTTCCTTTATCTAAACTCTCTTTCAAAGACATNTTATTTACATGTCCATGAAGAAATCCTCCAGCAAAAAGGTCACCTGCCCCAGTTAAATCAACTATCTTGAGACCTGGTTTAATTCCACATTCGACGACTTCATCCCCATTAATTGCGACCGCACCTTTTTCACCTCTAGTTAAAACAATTATTTTGCCAAGTGATTTTGAGAAAGTGATAACTTCATCAAAAGATTTAGCATCAATCAATGACATTATTTCTTGTTCATTGGCAAATGTTATATCTAATTTATTTTTAACTAATTCTAAAAAATGAGNTTTATGTCTATCTACACAAAACTGATCTGATAATGACATAGCAACCTTATTTGCATTTTGAATTGCTTTTTCAAACGCTTTTTTAGGATCTCCTTCATCCCAAAGGTATCCTTCTAAAAGAATTATTTCACTTTTTTTTATTGCATCAGCACTCACATCATTCTCATTAATTCTTCCGGCCGTTCCTAAAAANGTACACATNGTTCTTTCNGAGTCNGGTGTAACTAAAATTAAACAAGTNCCNGTNGGAAGTTCTTCCTTTTTNTTANTATAAAAATATTTAACATTCTCTTGTTTTAANCCTTCTTCATATTTTCCNCCNAATTCGTCATCACNAACTTTNCCTATAAAACCAACNTCATTCCNAAGCTGAGANAANCCTACAATAGAGTTTGCAACNGATCCACCAGATACNGTTTTTTCAATTTTTAANTTTGATAATAAACTTTTAAATTCNCCTTCATCAAAAATTAATTTCATTGTACTTTTTGTNAATTCATTTTTANTNATAAANTNNTCNTCAACTTTGCANATNACATCTACAATTGCATTACCTATTCCTAAAATTTTCATAATNAAGCTTTCTTNGTTTTAATTGGTTTTTTTCTATTAGGATAGCAAGTAGTACAGATTTTACAAGTTAAACCATAACATTCTCTTGCTTTNCAATATTCTCTTCCATAATAAATAATTTGTAAATGAAGCTTNTTCCAATTCTTTATTGGAAATAATTTTTTAAGATCNTTCTCAGTTTGAACTACATTTTTGCCATTTGTGAGGCCCCATCTTTGAGCCAAACGATGTATATGTGTATCAACAGGAAAAGCTGGAACTCCAAATCCCTGAGCCATTACTACACTTGCAGTTTTATGTCCAACACCAGGTAGCTCTTCTAATTCCTCAAAACTCCTTGGTACTTTCCCTTTATATTTGTTTACTAAAGTTTTTGATAAATTATAAATACTTCTAGATTTAATTCTAAATATACCAATACTTTTAATTAANTTCTCTATTTTNTTCTGTCCTAATTNAACAAAATGTTTTGGTTGATTATATTTTGGATAAATATTTCTAGTTACATTATTTACATTTACATCAGTACATTGNGCAGAAAGCAAAACAGAAACTAAAAGAGTAAAAATATTTCTATGTTTTAAAGGTATTGGTGCATGTGGGTATNTTTTATTTAAGATTTTGAGTACAATTTTAGCTCTTTTTTTCTCACTCATTATTTAAAATTCAAAAGATCTCTCATTGAATAAAGGCCTCGTTTTTTNTTTCTTAACCATTTAGCTGCAGCTAAGGCACCCTCAGAATATAATGCTCTATCAAAAGCCTCNTGATTTAAAGTAATTATTTCCTTGCCACTGGAAAAATTTACTTCGTGCTCACCAATAATTTCTCCTTTTCTAATTGAATTGAAATTAATTTTTTTACCATATGNAAAATTTTTTTTGTTAAGAAATTTTTTTCCAATTAAATTATAAAATTCTTTTTTTTTTCCTATAGCTATTCCTTTACCAAGCATAAGTGCTGTTCCAGAAGGATAATCTTTCTTATGTTTATGGTGAACTTCGTATATTTTACTTAAATATTTATTTCCTAATGATTTAGCTGTAATCTCAGTAAGATACATTAAAAGATTTATTCCAAGGCTCATGTTTCCCGCCTTCAAAATTGATATTTTTTTAGAAAATTTNTTGATTAAAACCTCTTCTTTTTTTGTAAATCCTGTAGTTCCAATTACGACTTTTTTTTTAAGTTTCGAGGCGATTTTTAGTACTTCAAAAGTACAAGTTGGTATCGTAAAATCAATTATTACATCAGCTTTTTTAAAGGCATTTGGAGTATTAAATTCTGGTTTAATTCCATTAAATTTTTTTTTTATGTTAGTATTTTCTGTTAGGGCAACCAGTTTTATATTTCTATCTTTTAAAGATGATTTGATAAGTTGCTGGCCCATTCTTCCCATACAACCAGTAATTAGTAAGTTTAGTTTTCTCATTTATGATATTAAATATGAAACTACCATAACAATAATTACAATTATAGTCCAAATAGATAGATTTTTAAAAAATTGTTTTAGTTTTTTATTAGTTTGAAAAAAAGATGGTAAAACCAATATAAGAGCACAAATAAAAAAAAAGCTGTTAAAACTTGATCAACAAACACCTAATTTTTCCAAAAATTTCTAGCTTTTTGAAAAAACTTCTTGATGCTAGGGTTTGATTTATCATTTTCTATTTCTCTAAATTTTTCAAGCAATTCTTTTTGTTCTTTGTTTAGTGATGACGAATTAGGTGGAAAATATGAAGAAGGGTTAAAACAAGAAAATGTTAAATATTTTTATAATAAGAAAAAGGAAGAACTTCCCACGGGTACTTGTTTAATTTTAGTTACACCTGACTCTGAAAGAACGATGTGTACATTT
>NHLU01000019.1 GCA_002169255.1 Candidatus Pelagibacter sp. TMED275 | reverse complement strand
AAAAAACACTTTTGTTGGAAAATAAAATTAACTCTATTGCAAATATATTTTCTGATGCTAAGGGATGTATGTTTCTAGGAAGAGGCAGTTCTTTTCCTATTGCATTAGAAGGGGCTCTTAAATTAAAAGAGTTATCCTATGTTCATGCCGAAGGTTATCCTGCTGGTGAAATGAAACATGGTCCATTAGCATTAATTGAAGATGGAATGCCTGTTGTTGTATTGGCTCCAAAAGATTCATACTATAAAAAGACAATTTCAAATATGCAGGAGGTAATTGCTAGAGGCGCTAAAGTCTTGCTTGTTACTAATAAAAGTGAAGATGATGTATTTTCAGAAAATATATGGGAGACAATTGAAGTGGAGTTAAGCAATAGTGATCTAATTCCTATTTTGTTAACTATACCCCTGCAAAAATTAGCTTATTATTCAGCTTTGAAAAAAGGTTTTGATATTGATAAGCCTCGTAATCTAGCTAAATCAGTTACTGTTGAATAAATAAAAAACTCTGATACAACAATTACAGGTTGAATATGAAAAAATGGAAAATAAATAGTTGGAGAAATTATCCTGTAAAGCACATACCAACTTATCAAGACAATAATGAACTTGATAAAGTTCTTGGCAAGATTAGAAGTTTTCCACCACTGGTATTTGCTGGTGAAACTAGACACTTAAAACAACAACTTGCAGATGTAGTTGATGGAAAAGCTTTTTTATTGCAGGGTGGAGATTGCGCAGAAAGTTTTGCTGAATTTAATCCAGATAATATTAGGGACTATTTTAAAGTAATACTTCAAATGTCACTTGTTCTTACATACTCAGCATCATTACCTGTTGTAAAATTAGGAAGAATTGCTGGTCAATTTTCAAAGCCTCGAAGCGCTCCAATGGAAAAGCAAGGTAATGTAGAGCTTCCCAGTTACTTAGGTGACAATATTAATGGAATGGAATTTACTGAGAAAGCTAGGAGACCAGATCCAAAAAGATTATTTAAAGCATACTCTCAATCTGCTTCAACTTTAAATATATTAAGAGCTTTTTCAAAAGGTGGATTTGCAGATTTAAATAAAGTTCATTTGTGGAATTTAGATTATATAAAAAAAAGTCCTCAAGCTAAAAAATTTAAAGAATTAGAGGATAAAATTGCAGATGCTTTAGCTTTTATCGAAGCATGCGGTATAACCTCAGACTTTAATAATAGATTGTACACTGTAAACTTTTGGACTTCACATGAAGCATTACTATTACCTTTNGAGGAAAGCATGACNAGAATNGATTCAACNACTGGNGAGTATCATGATACNTCNGCNCATTTNGTATGGATAGGTGATAGAACTAGACAACTTGATGGTGGCCATGTCGAGTTCTGCAGGGGCATTGAAAATCCTATTGGAATAAAATGTGGACCTACATCAAAAGCAGAAGAAATTGTAAAAATCTGTAATTTGCTAAATCCAAATAATGAAAAAGGAAAAATTACACTTATCTCAAGATTTGGCCACAAGAATGTTGAAAAATTTTTACCAAAATTAATAAGGTCAGTTAAAAAAGAGGGAATCAATGTTATTTGGTCATGTGATCCAATGCATGGCAATACAATAAAATCAACAACTGGATTTAAAACTAGACCATTCAATGATGTAGTTAGTGAAGTTAAAAATGTTTTTGCAGTTCATCAAAGCGAAGGTTCTTATGCTGGTGGTCTACACATTGAAATGACAGGACAAAATGTGACAGAATGTACAGGTGGAGCAAAAAATATATCAGATCAAGATTTATCGAGTAGATATCATACTCAGTGTGATCCACGGTTAAATGCTGATCAGGCTTTAGAATTAGCCTTTTTGATTTCAGATGAGATTAAAAAGAATTCCACGTATGCAAAAAACTCAATTAGAGCGGCATCATAATCATTTAAAAAAGTAAATTAATTCATATATTAGTGGTATGGAAATTAGTGAAAAAGTATCGTTTATAACAAACTGGATATCAAATTACGTAGACAAGATGCCAACAAAAGCAAAGTCTTTAATTATTGGTATATCAGGGGGTATAGATTCATCTGTTTCAAGCACATTGAGCGCAATGACAGGTTTAAGAACAATAGTTTTATCAATGCCAATCAAACAAAAATTTAATCAACATGATTTAAGTCAAAAACACCTAGAGTGGTTAAAGTCAAACTTTAAAAATGTTGAAGGATATACAATAAAACTTGATAATCTTTTTAGTGAATTTCAATCTTCTTTATCAAATTTTGATAACGAGCATGGTATGGCGAATTCGAGAGCTAGATTAAGAATGACAACCCTTTATCAAGTTGCTGCTGCTAACAAAGGAATTGTGGTCGGGACAGGTAACAAGGTAGAGGATTTTGGGGTTGGTTTTTATACAAAGTATGGAGATGGAGGAGTTGATATATCTCCAATAGCTGATTGCAATAAAACAGATGTTTGGGAGCTTGGCAAGGAACTAAAGATTCTAGATGAAATAATTAAGGCACCCCCCACTGATGGCCTTTGGGACGATGGTAGAACAGATGAAGGACAATTAGGACTTTCTTATAACGAATTAGAGGAAGCAATGAATAATCAAAACTCTTCTAATAGAGATAAATACCTAAAAATAAGAAAAATAAATTTGCATAAAATGGAGCCAATTCCAGTATGCAAGATCCCTAATTAATCAATTAGATTCACAAATCAATAATTAAGGTATATTTCTAAATATATGAATAAAGATATTTATTTAACAAATAGTTTAGGTAACAAAAAAGAATTATTTGTCCCAATCGATAAAAAAAATATTGGAATGTATGTATGTGGACCAACAGTATATGACGATCCTCATATTGGTAATGCAAGACCACTAGTAGTATTTGATATCTTATATAGAGTTTTAAAATGTAAATATGGAAAAAAAAATGTTTCCTACGTAAGAAACATTACGGATATTGACGACAAAATCATTAAAGCATCAAATGAAAAAAATATTTCTATAAAGGAATTAACAGAAAATATAACAAATAGATTTCATGATGATTGTAAATATCTTAATTGTGATGAGCCCACAAATGAACCAAAAGCAACTGATAATGTATCATCAATGATTGAAATGATAAAAAGCTTAATTGATAAAAAATTTGCTTACATAAATAACAAACATGTTTATTTTGAAATTAAGAAATATAAAGACTACGGAAGATTATCAAATAAAAAAATTAATGAATTAATTGCAGGTTCACGAGTTGAAGTTTCAGAAAACAAATTAAATAACGAAGATTTTGTTTTGTGGAAACCATCAACTTCAAATGAACCATCTTGGGAGTCTCCTTGGGGACCAGGAAGACCCGGATGGCATTTAGAGTGCTCAGTAATGTCTAAAAAATATTTAGGTGAAAAATTTGATATTCATGGTGGTGGAAGAGATTTAATTTTTCCACATCATGAAAACGAAATTGCTCAATCAGTTTGCGCTAATAATACCGATGGTTTTGCTAATTATTGGGTCCATAATGGTTTTATTACCATGTCCAAAGAAAAAATGTCTAAGTCTCAAGGTAACATTCTTAAAATAAAAGATTTTAAAAATAAAATTAATGGACAGATTTTAAGATTATCTTTATTAGGAACTAATTATAAACAACCTTTAGACTGGAGTGATAAATTACTGGAAGAAAGTGAGAAAACATTAAACAAATGGTACCAATGTTATATCAAAACAAGTTCGCAAAATCTTATTTCTGAAAATGATTTATTACCATTATATGACGATTTAAATACACCTGCTTATATTGCAAATTTACATAGACTTTATGACAAAGCCTTTAATGGCAATCAAAGTGATAAAGAAGTTTTTACTACCGCTTGTCAATTTATCGGACTCTTGAATATTGATGCCAAGGACTGGAAAAAGTTTAAAAAATCTTTGGTGAAAATTTCCGAAAAAGAAATTTTATTTTTTATTAAAGCTCGGGAAATCGCTAGATCCAGTAAAGATTTTGCAAAAGCTGATAAAATAAGGGATGAACTCTCGGATAAAGGTATTTTAATTGAGGATAAAGATGGTAAAACGTCGTGGAAATTTAAATGACCAAAGAAAAAGTATATATATTTGATACAACTTTAAGAGATGGTGCACAGACACAAGGTGTTGATTTCTCAATTGATGATAAACTTAAAATTGCTTCAGCATTGGATAAATTAGGAGTAGATTATATTGAAGGTGGATGGCCAGGAGCAAATCCAACAGACACTGAGTTTTTTCAGCAAAATTTGAATTTAAAAAATTCTACTTTAACCGCTTTTGGAATGACAAAAAAGTCTGGAAGAAGCGCAGAAAACGACCCAGGCATTGCAGCAATTTTAAATTGTAATACTAAATCTGTGTGTTTAGTCGGTAAATCATGGGATTTTCATGTTGATGTAGCTTTGGAAATTACAAATGAAGAAAATTTGGAAAATATAACTGAAAGCGCAAAACACTTTGTTGAAAAGAAAATAGAGTTTATGTTTGATGCTGAACATTTCTTTGATGGATATAAAAATAATCCTGAATATGCTTTAAAATGTATTAAAGCTGCATACAATAGTGGGGCTAGGTGGATTGTTCTTTGTGATACAAATGGTGGTACACTTCCAAATGAAGTGTCAGATATAGTTTTAGAGGTTATAAAGCATATCCCTGGCAAAAATCTGGGAATACATGCACACAATGATACTGGAAATGCTGTTGCAAATTCATTGGCAGCAATTCTTTCAGGTGCTAGACAGGTTCAAGGGACAATTAATGGATTGGGAGAGAGATGTGGTAATGCAAATTTAATGTCAATTATTCCAACACTTCATTTGAAAGAAACTTTCTCAAATTCCTTTGAAACAAATATTAAAAGTGAGAATATAAACAACTTAACTCAATGCTCCAGATTATTGGATGAAATTTTAAATCGAAAACCCAACAAACACTTACCTTATGTAGGTGCAGCAGCTTTTTCACATAAAGGAGGTTTACATGTGTCGGCTGTTCAGAAAGATCCTAAAACTTATGAGCATATTAAACCTGAGGATGTAGGAAATCATAGAAATATTATTGTTTCAGACCAATCTGGTAAATCAAATATATTGTCTAGACTAAAAACAATTGGTGTAGTGATTAAGGAAGATGATCCAAAAATAAAAAAACTTTTAGAAGAGGTTAAAGATAGGGAATTTATAGGTTATAGTTATGATGGTGCAGATGCATCATTTGAATTACTAGCTAGAAGAATTATTGCAGAGATACCAAGGTATATTTCCATTAATGAATATGATGTTACTGTTAAAAAAAACAGTAAAAGCGAGATTATTTCTTCTGCAAAAGCTGAGCTAGAGGTAGATGGAGAAAAAATTATTTGCACAGGTGAGGGCAATGGTCCAGTTAACGCTCTTGATAATGCTATTAGAAATAATGTCGATAGGTTAGCAAAATATTCATCATATTTAAAAGATTTAAAGTTAGTAGACTATAAGGTAAGAATTTTAAATACAGGAACAGAGGCTGTAACAAGAGTATCAATTGAAAGCACAGACTCAAAAGGTTTAAATTGGTTTACTATTGGTGTATCCACCAACATTATTGATGCTTCATTTAAAGCTTTAATTGATAGTTTAGATTATAAGCTATTTAAGGATAAAGCTCCAGCCAGTACCTCAGATTAATGAAAATCAATAAATTTTCTAAAAAACCATTAGATGCATTAAAGAGAATAAATAAAGACTTAGTGATATCTTACCCTGTAGAAAAAAAAAAAGATAATAATCTTAAAATTTTATTAGAAGAAAGAAAGAAAATTCATTCAATAAAAGAAATTCTCATCCCACCAAGAGATGCTAAATGCTTTACAGTTAAGGCTGGTCAATTTTTTAGAATTGAATGCGTAGAAGGAAGTCAAGTTGGTGATCTTAATTTATTTAATTCTGATAACTTGAATGAAAAATTTTATTCAGGAAAAACTAGGGCTTTGTACGGAACACACTTGTCTGTTGGTGACAAAATGTATAGCAATTTTCCTTATTTAAGATCATTGGCAACAATTTCATGGGATAGTTTAGATTGGTATGGTTTTGATAATGATGGTGCATCAGTTCATGATGTAATTGGTACAAGGTGCGATCCATATACATTAAAATTATTATCCGGTAATAGTTACCATTATTGTTGTCATTCAAATCTATTAAGGGCACTTATAACGGAAAAGGGCATTGATATTCATCAAGCTGAAAATTTAATACATGATGTATTAAATGTGTTTATGTGTACAGGATTTACAAAAGATACAAAGCAATATTTTATGAAAGCTAGTCCTGCACGAAAAGATGATTATTTAGAATTTTATGCTGAAACAAATATATTGGGTATATTATCTACCTGTCCAGGAGGAGATTGTAGTAAAAATCATTCTAGTGATCAAGCGACTTGCTATCCACTCAAAGTATCCATCTGGGAAAATAAAAATGGAATTAAAAAATTATTTAATTCAAATATTTCAAATTATAATAATAATCATGGTATAGTTGAATGAAGAATAATAATATTTCATTTATATTACACAAACCACAATTATCAGAAAATATTGGGACAACAGCTAGAGCTATTAAAAATTTTAATTTTAATAAACTGATTATTATTGACCCAAAGCCTTTATACCCAAATGATAAAATCTTAGCTACATCTGTAGGTGCAAAAGATATTATAAAAAACTCAAAAGTTTATAAAACCTTAGAACCGGCTGTTAAAAAATTTGATTATCTAATAGCTACAACAGCAAGATTTAGAAATAAAAATATTAAACATTTACAAATTTCAGATCTAAAAAAATTAAACTATAATAAGAAATTAGGTTTTATATTTGGTTCAGAGGCATCTGGGTTAAGTAATAAGGAGATAAGTTATGCAAATTATACTCTTAATATACCCACAAATGATAAATTTAAATCTTTAAATTTATCTCATAGCGTTATAATTATTGCTCAAATTATTTCATCTATTTTAAATTCAAAAGTTTCGGATTTTTCAAAATCAAAAAAAATAAACAATGCCAGTAAAAAAAATGTATATAGATTAGCAACATTTGTAATTGATAACCTTGATAAAATGAATTTTTTTAAACCTATTGAAAAAAAACCTATAATGTTAGAAAATCTTAGATCAATATTTTATAAAATGGAATTGTCAGAAAAGGAAATACGCATTTTATCAAGTGTATTCGCCCAATTTTTAAAAAAAAAGGTTAATTGACATAATTATTAAGATGTTTATAAACCCAACTACTAAATGACAAAACGATTAAACTCTAAACATAAAGTCGATAGAAGATTAAAAGTTAATCTTTGGGGTAGACCAAAAAGTCCTTTTAATTCTAGAGCTTACCCACCAGGCCAACACGGCCAAACAAAGAACTCAAAACCTTCTGACTATGGTATTCAACTACAAGCAAAACAAAAATTAAAATCTTACTATGGAAATATAAATGAGAGACAATTTAGAAATATTTATAAAAAGGCTATTATGAAAAAGGGTGACACGGCAGAAAATTTGATTGGTCTTTTAGAGAGAAGATTAGATGCTGTTGTTTATAGATCAAAGTTTTCGACTACAATTTTTTCCGCAAGGCAATTAATAAACCATGGCCATGTTAAAGTAAATGGTAGAAAGGTAAATATTTCAAGCTATCAATTGAAAGAAGATGAAACAGTAGAGATTAATGAAAAATCTAAAAAATTAGAGTTTATAGATGTAGCTATAGCAAACAAAGAAAGAGAAGTTCCAGAGTATTTACAACTAGATGAGAAAAATAAAAAAGTTAAATTTGTGAGAACTCCAAAATTTGATGAAGTTCCTTACCCAGTAGTTATGGAACCAAATTTGGTAATTGAATATTATTCTAGATAATTAACTTTTTTTTTCAAAAGGGATATTTTTGCTTTCCAAAAACTTTACTAATTCACCATTACTATACATTTCTTGAATTATATCGCACCCACCTACAAATTCTTTTTTTATATATAATTGTGGTATTGTTGGCCATTCACTAAATTCTTTAATACCCTGTCTCATCTCAAGACTTTCTAAAACATTCACACCTTTAAACTTAACATTTAAAAGCTTTAAAATATTTGAAGTTGTCATTGAAAAACCACATTGAGGAGCATCAGGAGTGCCTTTCATAAACAAACATACGTCATTAGCATCAATTTCATTAGTTATTGCGTCTTTAATTTTCTGGTCCATCAATCTCCTTTGTTTTAATTGCAAGAGCATGAAGTTCATTTCCCATTTTGCCCTTCAGTGAATTGTATACCATTTTATGTTGTTCAATTTTAGTCTTTCCTGAAAATTGTGACGATATGACTGTAGCTGAATAATGATTTTTGTCACCTGCCAAGTCAACAATTTCAACCTGTGCGTCAGGCAACGCTTCTTTAATTAAATTCTCTATTTCTTTTAGATCCATAGACATATTAATTTACCATATAATCTTTTAACCATTTTTTGTTATTCTTTTTTAAATCTTCAATAGATATATTTGATTTATCAAAAAATTCAATTTTATCTCTGATTATTAATCCTAATTCATCGTAATGAACTGAATTATCAGACAATATGCTTATAACTTTTTTAATATTATTTATATTTACTTCAATTATGTATCGACCTTGATCCTCACTAAATAAATATTCATGTATATTTAGTAAATAATTTGGTTTATTAATTTTTACTCCTTTATTGCCTTTTAGACACATTTTGCTAATAGCTACCAAGATACCTCCTAATGATACATCGTGACAACTTTCTACTAAGTTTTCTTTAATTAATTTAAGAATTGCTAAACCATTATTTTTTTCATTAAATAAATTTATTTCAGGTGGTGGTCCTTTTTTTTCTAAAAATATTTCTCTTGCAAAGACGCTTTGATTTAAATGCCCCTCTGTTTTGCCAATTACTAAAATAGCATTCCCTTCTTTTTTAAGATCCAAAGAAACCATATTTTCATAATTGTTAATTAAACCAACCCCTCCAATTGTGGGAGTTGGCTTTATACCCTTGTCTTTTGTTTCATTATAAAAAGAAACATTTCCAGAGACGACAGGAAAATTGAGAAATTTACTAGCTTCAGTAATACCTTGTACACATTCTACAAACTCTCCCATATTTTTTTCTTTCTCTGGGTTTCCAAAATTTAAACAATTAGTTATAGCAATCGGTTCAGCACCTACTGAAATTAAATTTCTCCAACTTTCACATACAATTTGTTTTCCTCCCGTTAATGGGTGCGCATAGCAATAAACTGCTGATGAGTCCACAGATGCTGCAACAGCTTTCTTAGAACCATGTATTCTTACAACTCCTGCATCACCGCCCGGTTTCTGGATTGTATCTCCCATGACGGTATGATCATATTGATTCCATACCCATTCCTTATCAGTAATATTTGGATTCCTTAGAATCTTCTTTAAGCAATCTTTTAACTTTAAAGTTTTAAATTGATCCNTTTTAAAATTAATTTTTTGTGGAAGCTTAGTTTTTTTCCATTTTCTATCATAAAGAGGTGCATTTTCAGCTAATAGATCAAGTGGAATTTTAGCAACTTTTTCTTTGTTAAAATATATTTCAATATTTTTACTATTAGTAGTTTTACCAATTACAGCAAAATCTAAGTTCCATTTTTTAAAAATTTTTTTTGCTTTTTCCTCATAACCATTTTCCAAAACTATAAGCATTCTTTCTTGGCTTTCTGACAACATTATTTCATAAGGCGTCATCTTTTCTTCTCTACAAGGGACCTCATTAAGATTTAATTCAATACCTAATTTTCCTTTAGAAGCCATCTCAACACTTGAAGATGTTAAGCCCGCAGCACCCATATCTTGTATTGCAATAATGGAGTCTTCAGCCATTAACTCTAGGCATGCTTCAAGAAGTAGTTTTTCTGTGAAGGGATCTCCAACTTGCACAGTTGGTTTTTTTTCCTCTATTTGATCATCAAAAACTGCCGAGGCCATACTTGCGCCATGTATTCCATCTCTGCCAGTTTTTGAACCTACGTATATTACAGGTTTATTTATTCCTGCAGCTTTAGAATAAAAAATTTTATTTTTGTTCACTAAACCTAATGTCATGGCATTTACTAAAATATTACCATTATAAGACTCGTCAAAAGATGTTTGACCACCAATTGTAGGTACACCGATGCAATTCCCATATCCACCTATTCCTTTAACAACACCCCTTAAAAGATTTTTTGTTTTTTTATGTTGAGGGGAACCAAAATGTATTGAGTTTAAATTTGCAATTGGTCTTGCACCCATAGTAAAAACATCTCTCATGATACCTCCAACACCTGTGGCAGCACCTTGGTAAGGTTCAATAAAAGATGGATGATTATGGCTTTCAATTTTAAATACTATTGCGTCTTCATCACCTATATCTATTACTCCAGCGTTTTCACCTGGCCCTTGTATAACTTTATCACCTTTGGTGTGTAAATTTTTTAAATGCTTTCTAGAGGATTTATATGAGCAATGTTCATTCCACATTGCTGAAAATATTGCAAGCTCTGTAATATTTGGAATACGTTTAAGAAGTTCACATATTTTTTTAAATTCGTCAGCTTTAAGGCCGTGATCTATAGCAATTGCTTCATTTACTTTTGTCATTTTAAATTTCCTATAAGATTTTCAAAAAATAATGAACCATCTTCACCNGATAAGTATTTATCAATCATTCTTTCAGGATGTGGCATCATACCTAGTATATTTTTTTTTCTATTAAAAATACCTGCAATATTATTTATGGCGCCATTAGGATTAATAGTTTCATTGCTTTTCCCATTAGCATCACAATATTTTACTGCTATTTGTGAATTATCTTGAATTAACTTAAGTTCATCTGATGTACAAAAATAATTACCTTCATTATGAGCTATATGAAGCTCCAAAATTTCTTTTTTAATGTTTTTAAAATATTTATTTTTTCGATCACCAATCTTTACAAATACGTTTTTACAAATAAATTCCAAGTTTTTATTTTGTTGGAGAACGCCAGGCAAAAGTCCAGTTTCAGTTAATATTTGAAAACCATTACAAATTCCCAAGACTAATCCACCTGAATTAGCAAAATCTATTACAGATTGAATTATTCTTGATTTACCAGCTATACTTCCACATCTTAGATAATCTCCATAAGAGAAACCTCCAGGCAATACAATTAAATCACTTTTTGGCAAATTAATATCATCATGCCAAACCATTTTATTTTTAAAACCAAATTTTTTTAGAGCTACATCCATATCTCGATCACAGTTTGATCCAGGAAAAATAATTACAGAGGACTTCATTGATTTATTAAATTATTTTATAGTTTTCAATTACTAGATTGGCTAAAAGTTGATTACACATATCCTCAACTTTTATTTTTGCATTTTTTTCATCTTTTTCATTAACTTCAATATCAAAATATTTACCTTGTCTTACTTCATTTACTTCGGAAAAGCCCATTCCATTTAATGTTTGTTGTATAGCCTTACCTTGAGGATCAAGAACTCCATTTTTTAATGTTACTATTACTTTTATTTTCATCTATTCCTTTTAATTTTTACAGCTTTGGGTTTGGGAAATTTTAACGGTCTAATATTAGAATTTTCATGAAGTATGCCCAATCTTCTTGCAACGTCTTGATATGCATCAATTAAATTACCTAAATTTTGTCTAAACCTATCTTTATCAAGTTTTTTTTCAGATTTCATATCCCAAAGTCTACATGTGTCAGGACTAATTTCATCAGCTAGAATTATCTCATTTCTTG
>NHLU01000018.1 GCA_002169255.1 Candidatus Pelagibacter sp. TMED275 | reverse complement strand
AGTATAGATTAAATCTATTGCTACTACTAGTATTGCAATCAATCCAGCCCATGCAATCCATCTATATTTTTTAATCCATTTAGAAATCAAGGTTGCTGCAGTAGCCATTAAAATTATTGATAAAATTAATCCAAATATTAACAGAAAATAATGATCTTTTGCAGCGCCAGCTACACCTAAGACATTATCTAAACTCATTGTAACATCCGCGATAATAACAGTCGTTATAGCTTTAGATAAACTTGATTTATCAATCTTAATTTTTTGGTCATCTGAAGAGTCCCGTATGACATCCGTATATAGCTTATAAACAATATACAAAAGCAACAAACCTCCAATAAGTCTTAAACCTTCTATCTGTAATAAGTAGGCAGTTATTAATGTGAATATAATTCTTAATACAACAGCAGCTCCAATACCCCAAAAAATTATTTTTCTTCTTTGAGAGGCGTCAAATTGAGAAGCAACCATTCCAATAATAATTGCATTATCTCCTGCCAAAACTAAATCAATTAAAACGATTTGAATAAATATTGCTACTTGCTCTTCCATTAATGATTATTCAATATCATATCTGCACCCTTTTCTGCAATCATGATAGTAGGTGCATTAGTATTACCAGATGTAATATTTGGCATTATAGAAGCATCAATTACCCTTAAATTTTTAATACCATGAACTTTTAATTCATCTGAAACTACAGATTCGTCATCATTACCCATTTTGCAGGTTCCAACAGGATGAAAAATTGTTTGTGCAAAATGACTGGAAGCTTTAACTATTTCTTCATCACTCTGAAAATTTCTACCAGGTCTAAATTCTTCAGGTTCAAATTTTTTAAATTCATTAGTTTCCATAACAATTTTTCTTATAAGTCTTATTCCATCAGCAGCGACTTTTCGGTCTTCTTGAGTTGATAAATAGTTCATTTTAATCTTAGGATTATCCCTTGAGTCAGCGCTACTAATTGTTATTTTACCTCTGCTTGTAGGTCTAATATTAGCTACTGTTGGAGTAAAAGCATCAAAGTTATGTAAATTTGACCCTCCTAGTTTATCAGTACTTATAGGCTGTATATGAAACTGAAGGTTAGGAGTTTCTTTACTTGAGTCACTTTTTGCAAAACCACATAGCTGACTAGCTCCCATGGTCATTGGTCCTTTTCTTAAAAAAATATATTCTGCTCCAATCAATAACTTTCCAAAAATGCTATTAATTTTTTTATTTAATGTTTTAATATTTTTAACTTTATAAACAGGTCTAAACATAAGGTGATCTTGCAAATTTTTACCTACACCTTTTAAATTCTGAGTTATATTAATACCAAATTTACTCAAATTTTGCGCATCACCAATACCTGAGGTTTGTAGAATTTGTGGACTACCAATTGAGCCTGCGCTTAAAATTATTTCCTTATTTGCTTTAATAGTAAATTCATCATTGCCTTTATAGTAAGTTACACTTTCAGCGATATTATTATTAAAATTAATTTTTTTTACATGACAATTAGTTACAATTTTTAAATTTTTATTTTTTTTTATTGGATTTAGATATCCAACAGCAGCACTACATCTTAAACCATTTTTTTCTGTCACTTGAAAATACCCACAACCAAAATTATTACCTTTATTAAAGTCGTTAACAGAGGGTATCCCAATTTCTTTTGCCGCATTCATGAAAACATTTAAAATATCTAATTTTATTCGTTGGTCTGAAACTGATAAGGGACCTCCTATGCCGTGGAAATCATCACTTCCTCTTTCTTGGTTTTCTGATTTTTTAAAATATGGAAGAACATCATTCCAACTCCATCCTTTATTTCCTAGCTGTCTCCACAAATTATAATCTTGCTCTTGACCTCTAATATATAAAAGTCCATTTATAGATGAACTACCACCGAGTGTTTTTCCTCTAGGATAAGGTATAGAAACATTTTCCATTGTTTCGTCTGGTTCCGTTTTATAGCACCAGTCAGTTTTTGGGTTGTGCATTGTCTTGTAATATCCTACCGGAATGTGTATCCATGGATAACTGTCGTTTCCTCCAGCTTCTATTAATAGAACATTATATTTTCCAGAGTTAATTATTCTATTAGTTAAAACACATCCTGCAGATCCAGCACCTATTATAATGTAATCAAATTTTTCCATTTTAATTAATAAATTATTTTTTTTTAGTTATTTAAAGGTTTTTTAACACATTTTTTAATATTTGCCGCTTGTATGATGACGTTTTTTTTGAGAGGATATGGTTGTTAAATTTAACTTATAGGGGAAATAATAATGAAAAAAATAATTTCACTAGTGTTTTCAGTGTTTCTTGTAATTGGGTTTGTTTCTAATGCAAATGCTAAAACATTAAAGTGTCAGACAGTCCTTAATACTAAAGCCGATGAGGTAAAAATGTTAAAAGATTTCACTGATACTGTAACTACACTAACTGATGGATCGCTAAAATTTGAAATTTTACCTGCGGGTGCAGTTGTTGGGGTAAAAGAAACTTTAGATGCAGTTGACAAAGGATTAATTGATTGTGGCTTTGCATGGACACACTATTGGTCAGGTGACCATCCTGCAGCTATGCTATTTGGTTCGCCGGTAGCTGGTGGTGGAGTTGGTATTGATAATATTGCATTTTTATCATGGTTTCAATTTGGTGGTGGTAAAGAATTATACGACCAACTTTGGAAAGAAATGGGTAGAGATATAAAAGGCTTTATGATTCAACCTGTTGGTCCAGAAGCATTAGGTTGGTTTCCAAAAAAAATCGAGAGTATGGCTGATTTTAGAAAATATAAATTCAGAACTCCTCCAGGAATACCAGGACAAACTTACAAAGATATTGGTATAGCATCAGTAGCTATGGGAGGTGGAGACATTCTACCTGCTTTAGAGGCTGGTACAATTGATGCAGCAGAATGGTGTTGCCCTAAACCTGATATGGTTTTTGGTTTCCAAAAAGTTCTAAAGCATTACTATCTACAAGGTTTACACCAGGTTGTTGTAAATGCTGATTTTTATATAACTGGAAAAACTTATAATAAAATGACAGCCCATGAAAAGAAATCGTTAGAAGTTGCAGCTAATGCTTCATTAGCTAAATCTTTAAGCTATAGAATTTATGAAAATGGAAAAGCTTTAAAAGAATTAACTACTAAACATGGTGTAATATTAGAAGATACTCCATCAGATTACTTCACAGAATATATGGCAGCAGCTAAGGCATCTTTAAATAAAAATGCAGCTGAAAATGCTTTTTTCAATGAGGTATATACATCAATGAAAGAATTTGCTGATATAGCAGTTCCTTTTTGGAGTGGTGCTCAAATGTCTAATGCTAAGCTAGGAATGGCTCACGCAGCGACACTTAAGTAATCAGACGATAACTTTAAAATAATTTAGAGCGGACTTTAGAGTCCGCTCTATTTATTTAATATTTACATATGAACGATAAACCATCTAAATTAGAAATTTCAGATGAAATGATAGCTGAGAGAAGAGGTGGTTCAGACAAAATGCCACCTGATATGCCATCTTGGATGGCTAACTCAATAACTAAAATTGATATGTTTAGCAAATGGATCGGTAATATTGTCTGCTGGATAACAGTCCCTCTATTTTTTGCAATGACATATGAAGTTTTAGCTAGAAAACTTTTCAATGCCCCAACTATGTGGGCATATGATATGAGCCGTTTTTTATATGGCGCACTGTTTATGTTGGGTGCAGGCTACGCATTATCTAAAGGTGTTCATATAAGAGCAGATTTTTTATACAGAAATTTTAAAACAAAAACTCAAGGTCTAATTGATTTTTGGCTTTATATAATTTTTTATTTTCCGGGTTTAATAGTTTTTTTATATATGACCTACGGTTTTGTGATGGAGTCCATACAGAGAAGTGAAAAAGGAATGGATACAGCGTGGATGCCATTAATGTGGCCTATTAAAATGTGTCTATTACTTGGAATAATATTTTTATTAATTCAAGGGATTTCAGAACTTTTTAAAAGCTATTGGGCAGCAACCAGGGGTCAGTGGCCAGGAGATAAAAATGATAGCTGAGTTTATAGATCCAGCAGTTTTAGGTTTTATTTTAGTTGGCGTTATGCTTTTTGCAATATTTGTTGGTTTTCCAATATCTTTTACTCTGATTTTTTTAGGCTTTATATTTGGATATTTAGGTTTTGGAAAGTTAGTGTTTTATCTGATGACCTTACAATTTTCGATGGTCATGACAGAACAAACCTTAGCCGCCGTTCCATTATTTGTTTTTATGGGAATTATGATGGAGCAAGCTGGATTAATGGAAAGATTATTCTCAGCTTTTCAATTAATTTTATCTAAAGTAAGAGGCTCATTATATTATGCCGTACTATTTGTTTCAGTAATATTTGCAGCAGCCACAGGAATTGTTGGTGCTTCAGTAACAATACTAGGTATTATGGCTGCTAAATCGATGAACAGATCTAAGTATAATGTGAGACTGGCCGCAGGGACAATAACTGCGGGAGGAACGTTGGGAATATTAATTCCACCAAGTATAATGCTTGTTGTAATGGGTCCAATTATGGAAATTCCTGTTATAGATTTATTTGCTGCAGCAATTATCCCTGGTATTTTATTAGCATCACTTTATGCAGGTTATACAACAATAAGGTGCTGGTTAGATCCAAGCTTAGGACCAGTACTTCCTGAAGAATTAAGAGCTACAAGTATGAAAAAAGTCTGGATAGAATTTTTTTTAGGATTAGTCCCACCAGCAGCTTTAGTATTTGCAGCATTAGGAAGTATTTTATTTGGTTTTGCTACACCAACCGAGGCGGCAGGATGTGGAGCAATGGGAGCATTACTTTTGTCATTAGCATATAGAAAATTAACTTTACCTAAACTCCAAGATGCATTAGTAAAAACACTTGAAATAACAGCATTGATAATGGTTTTAGTTGCAGCATCTAATTTTTTTGGCGCTGTATTCGCAAGACTTGGAACTCCAACTCTATTAACCGAATTTTTATTAGGTTTAGAAATGAATAGATATCTAATACTTGGGTTAGTTATGGTTATGATTTTTTTACTAGGATGGCCTTTAGAGTGGGTGCCAATTGTGATGATTATAATTCCAATTATTTTACCACTAATTGAAGCATTAGGCTTTAATTTAACCTGGTTTGCTATTCTAGTAGCAGTAAATTTACAAACCGCCTGGCTATCACCACCTGTAGCTTTGTCTGCATATTTTTTAAAAGGTGTTGTGCCTGAATGGGATCTAAAGGATATTTATCTTGGCATGATGCAATTCATGGTAATTCAAATAATAGGGTTGATAATTATTATGATATTTCCAAAAATTGTTCTTTGGTTACCAACCCTCTTATATGGACAGTAGTTTTTATTAGTTTAATATAATAGTTGTGATTCAAGAAAAAAGTAATAACCACCTTACAAATTGGGAATTAGTATCAGTAAATCCGAATAGCAAAATATGGAATTGGAAAGATTTATTTTGTTTTTGGGCAAACAGTATTCAAAGCATTATCGGTTTTTCATTAGTTGCATCGCTTTATCTTTTATATAACTTAAATATTTTTATTGTTTTAATTGCATTATTGAGCGCTGGTATATTAGTAATTATTTTTTCAAATGTAATTGGCTCAATTTCTCAAAAACATGGATTGCCATTTCCAGCAGTCTTAAGATTGTCAATGGGTGTTAAGGGAGCTAAGTATGTTGCGTTATTTAGAGGCATTGTAGCGCTTTTAATGTTTGGCATTCAAACTTATTTTTTATCAAAAGCAATTGGATTTTTGTTTAGAGTTATATGTTTTTCATACGATGCAAGTTTACTGGATAACGATTTATTATTTTTATTTTTTATGGGCATGAATCTTATTGATTGGGTTTCTCTATTTTTAACTGTTATATTGCAAATTACACTTTTTAGTATAGGCCATCTTTATAATAAAAAAATAATTAATTTCTCAGCATTTTTTGTTTATTTTGGTTTATTTTTATTTTCATTAATATTATTTTCCGAAACTACAGACATATCAATTAATCTTTTTATTAGTTTATTCGAATATAAAAATTTTATTTTAAAAGAAAATATTTTTCCTTATCTTAGTGTTACCGGAACTATGTTTGCATATTTTTCAATTCTGATATTAAATTTTGGAGATTTTGCTAGATATGTTAAAAGTGATCAACAATTAAAAATAGGAAATTTAAGTTTACTTCTAAATATTATTTTGTTTTCAATCTTTACAATACTTATTGTAATTATGTCTGATAGTCATTTTGGTGGCTTAGAAAATATATTAACTAATCCAATGGATATAATAGGAAAATTTGACAACTTATACTTAAGTTTTATATCTTTAATCTTTATAATAATTGCATCTCTTTCAACTAACTTAATTGCTAATTATATACCTGCACAAAATGTTCTAATAAATTTTGCACCAAAAAGACTTAATTTAAAAAGTGTGAGTTTTGTAATTGGTTTTATTGGATTATTAATTGGCTCCACATGGTTAGTTTTGTTAAGTCAAAATGGAATATTATCTTTAATTGATACGTTGGGATCATTTTTTGGATCAATATTTGGAATTATACTAATAGATTATTTTTATGTAAAAGAAAAAAAAATCAATAATAAAGATCTATATTCATTACAGGAGACAGGGCAATACTATTTTACAAACGGATGGCATATAAAGGCAATTTATGCCTTGTTATTAGGATTCATTTTTTCAGCCGCAACAATTTGGAATTTAGAATTTAAATTTTTACAATCCTATTCATGGTTTATAGGTGCAATTGCTTCATCTTTTGTCTATTATCTTTTGTCAAATAAAAACTGAATGAACCGTTACGATTTTAAAAATAGAAATGCTTTAATAACAGGGGGAGCTCAAGGATTTGGTCTTGATATTGCAAAAACTTTTTTAAAATTTGGTGCTAAAGTTACTATTTGGGATGTTGATAAAAAACAAATTACCAAAGTAAAAAAAAAAATAAACTCTAGAAATTTATCATGTGAAGTTGTTGATGTATCAAGCTACGATCAAGTGAAGACTAGTGCAATTAAATTATTAAATAAAAGAAAAATACATATATTAATTAATAATGCTGGGATAACTGGCCCCACAGCTAAACTTTGGAATTATAAGATAGTTGATTGGCATCAAGTAATTAATATTAATCTTCATGGAACTTTTAATTGTTGCAAGGCTATTATTCCGAAAATGATTAAGCAAAATTATGGAAGAATTGTAAATATAGCCTCTGTTGCGGGAAAAGATGGTAATGCAAATGCAAGCGCTTATAGTTCAGCAAAAGCTGGTGTAATAGGTTTAACAAAATCATTAGGTAAAGAATTAGCAACTAAAAATATAGCAATTAATGCTATAACTCCAGCAGGTGCTAAAACAAGAATACTGGATCAAATGAGTAAAAAGCATGTTCGTAACATGCTTTCTAAAGTCCCTAGAGGAAGATTTTTAGAAATTAGCGAGATGACATCTCTTGTCGCATGGCTTTCATCAAGTGAGAATTCTTTTTCTACAGCTGCTGTTTTTGATATAAGTGGCGGTAGATCAACTTATTAGTAATATTTAAATGAGCAGATATATAATTTTATTTCTATTTATATCAATTTCGTTGTCATCTCATTCGCATTCTGAAATAAATAAAGTTTTTCAATTCACAAATGATGAATTAGAAAAACTTAAAGTACGAAAAGTACGTGGTGCTGAAAATAAAACTCAATATTCTGTTGGAAAACTCTACGACAAAAATTTTTTAAGAGCACATGCAGATAATGCAGCTTCTGGTCTTGGAAAAGAAGTAAATATTAATCTAAATAAAACTCCATTTTTAAATATTACATGGAAAGTAGAACAAGATTTACCTGGAATTAAAGAGAACACAAAAAAAGGTCATGATTTTGCATGTAGAGTTTTTGCAGTAAAAAAAACAGGCGCAACACCATTATCAAATAAAGCGGTAAATTATGTTTTTTCTAGCAATAATGAGGAAGGTTCAAATTGGCCAAGTCCCTACACAAAAAAATCCATTGATTTTGTTTTATCAACTACCAAGCAATATCTTAATGAATGGGTTACTGTTAAGTCTAATGTTAAAAATGATTTTAAAAAGTTTCATGATCTAGATTTATCTGAGCTAAATGGTATAGCAATCATGACAGATACAGATAATTCAAAAAAAACTGCTATTTGTTATTACCAAAATATTTACTTTTCTTCAAAATAGTCGAGTTTTTAATTATTTTTTTTAATTTATTTGAACAGAAACCAAGAATGATTGCAGCTATAACATCAGAAATAGGTTCTGCTGTTGGAAAACCAAAGNTCCATAATATTACTGATAACAGCCATAAAAAATATACAGTCATTAGAGCATCTTTTTAGCTTTGTTAAATAACTTTACCATTTTATTTAAACTAATTCTTTTTGTATTTACATTTCTTGGACTTGGATGATAACAACCAATTAAAATTTTATTATCAGGAAGTTTATAATTAATTCCATGACCAAAACTATACTTTTGATTATTTAGGTTATATTGACTTTTGTAAAAAGTTACACAAGCATCAAAAGCTATTTTGCCTAATGCAACTATTACTTTTGATTTTTTTAATAAAATAATTTCTTCCTTAAAATATTTAAAGCAGGTTTTTAATTCTGAGGGATGAGGTTTGTCTCCTGGTGGTACACATTTCAATGCAGTAGTAATATATGTCTTTTTAAGTTTCAGCCCATCATGTTTGTAATCTGAATTAGGTTGATTTGAAATTTTAGCTTTAAATAGACATTTATATAAAAAATCTGATGATTTATCTCCTGTGAATACTCTACCCGTTCTATTTCCACCGTGAGCAGCTGGTGCTAAACCTACTATTAAAATTTTAGCATTTAAGTTTCCAAAACCAGTAATAGGTTTTCCCCAATAATCTTCATTTATGTATTGTTTCCTTTTTTCTTTTGCTATTTTATTTCTAAACTTTACTAGTCTTGGACATTTTTTACATTTTATTATTTTATTTTCTAGAATAGAAATTTGCATTCAGTGAATCACTTATTATGCATAAACATATGCGGCTAAAAAAATTGCTGTCCAAATCATAGCAAGTATTGCTTTAAAGCCACTATTATAATCCCAGACCCCAAGGAATAAGGCTCCAAATAAAATTCCGAGTATATATATAATTATTACTATAGTTGGTCTTTTCATTTTTTATTTTTTTCTTTAAAAATTGATATTCCATTTTTTATTTTATATTCGTAAGATTCTTTAAAGCTTTTAAGCTGCCAACCGTCTAATCGTGTTAAAATTATTTTAATATTTTCTTGTTTCCATTCATTAGTTGTTGTCTCTACTTTCCATTTAATCTTTTCTTCAGTGTTTCTTCCACATCCATAGCAATAGCCGGTTATNGGATCCATTTTACAGATGCTTATACATGGAGAAATAGTCATTTTTTTATAATTATATACATATTTGCATAAATATTCTAATTGGACAAATTCATTCAATAATATATAAAACCTTTTAATTCGTGGGCGAGTGGCGGAATTGGTAGACGCGTTGGTCTTAGGAACCAATAGTGCAAACTGTGAAGGTTCGAGTCCTTTCTCGCCTACCATATATAATTATGAAAATAACAGTTGAAAATAAAAAAGGTTTATCACAGGATATCAAAGTATTTATTGATAAAGCATCAATAGAAGAAAAAATGAATGCTAAATACGAAGAGATAAAAGACAAAGTCATTATTAAGGGATTTAGACCAGGCAAAGTGCCAAAAGCTATTCTAAAACAGAAGTTTGGAAAATCAATTTATGGTGAAGTATTGGATACTGTTTTAAAAGAAACTTCAACCAAAGCTCTTGAAGATAAAAAAATAAAACCTGCAGGTCAACCAAAAATTGATTTAAAATCATTCGGTGAAGGTAAAGATCTAGAATATATCATATCTGTTACGCAATTGCCAAAAGTAGAATTAAAATCTTTAGACAATATCAAAGTTGAAGATTACAATGTAAAAATTGACTCAAAAGAAACTGATAAAAGAATTAAAGAAATTGCAAAGAATCAAAGCAATTTTAAAGAAAAAGATAATAAAATTTCAGAAATTGGAGATTTAGTTGCTTTTGATTATAAAGCAACAATTGATGACAAGCCATTTGATAATAACGAAGGTAAAAATACTCAAATAGTCTTAGGCAAAGATCTGTTTATAAAGGGTTTTGACGAACAATTAAAAGGAATTAAGAAAGGTGATAATAGAGAAGTAAATGTAACTTTGCCTGAAAGCTATCCACAAAAAGAATATGCAAACAAAAAAGCAAAATTTAATTGTACAATTTTAGCAGTGAAAGAACCTAAAGATGTTATTATAGATGATCAATTTGCAAAAAATCTTGGTGCAAAAGACTTAGAAGATCTTAAAAAACTAATTTCTAAACAAATCAATGAGGAATATAAAAATTCTTTAGATACGCTTACAAAAAATAAAATTTTAAAAGAAATTGAGAACTTTAAGGTTGAGGAAATACCACAAAATTTAATAGATCAGGAAGTAAAAATATTGTCTCAGGGCATGAAAGAAGATGAAATAAAAAAAACTAAAAAAGATCTTGAAAATAAATCAAAAAAAAGAATTAAAGTTGGTTTAATTCTTAACGCATTTGGTGAAGAAAATAAAGTTCAAGTAAACGATAAAGAAATTCAAACAGAAATTCAAAAACAACTTGCTATGATGCCTGGTCAGGAAAAAATTGTAATGGATTATTACAAAGAAAACCCGTCAGCAACTGATGGTTTGAGAGGTCAAATTTATGAAAATAAGATTATTGATTTAATTAAGTCGAAAATAAAATTAATAAAAAAAGAAATTACAAAAGAAGAAGCTGAAAAATTAATTAAAGAAGAGCATAAAAATCACAATCATAAACACGATAATGAAAATAGGGATGTTCAAACTACCAAATCTGTCAAAGAAAAATCCAAAAAAACTGTAGTTAAAACAGCAAAACAAACTGCCAAAAAGGCTTTTAAGAAAAAAAAAGTTAGTAAAAAGTAATCAAGAGTTGTATAAGTCAATAGAATCATTTTATGAACAATAAAATTTCAGAACATATGAATAATTTAATACCAATGGTTGTTGAGCAATCAAATAGAGGTGAAAGAGCTTACGATATTTACTCAAGACTTTTAAAAGAGCGCATAGTTTTTGTTGTAGGTCCAATAAATGATTCCATTGCTTCGTTAGTAACAGCACAACTATTATTCTTAGAATCAGAAAATCCAAAAAAAGATATTAGCTTGTATATTAATAGTCCAGGAGGTTTAGTCACAGCAGGTCTAGGTATCTATGATACTATGCAATATATCAAACCTGAAGTTTCAACTCTTTGTATCGGCCAGGCATGCTCAATGGGTTCTTTTTTGTTAGCAGCAGGAGAAAAAGGGAAAAGATTTTCTTTGCCTAATTCAAGAATTATGGTTCATCAGCCCTCTGCAGGTTTTCAAGGTCAAGCTACAGATATAGAAATTCATGCAAATGAAGTTCTATCATTAAAAAAAAGATTAAATGAAATTTATTCAAAACACACTGGAAAAACTGTTGATGAAATTAAATCTGCTTTGGAAAGAGATAATTTTATGACCGCAAGTGATGCTAAATTGTTTGGATTAATTGATTTGGTTGTAGATAAAAGAGCATAATCTGCAATATATTGATTTATTCACAACCCACACTTGATTATTGATAGATAATTGTAATAATATAATGAATTGATTCGAAATTAAAATGTCTAATAATAATAAAAATATTTTGTACTGTTCTTTCTGCGGTAAAAGCCAACATGAAGTAAGAAAATTAATTGCTGGTCCTACTGTATTTATTTGTGATGAGTGTGTTGAATTATGTATGGATATCATCAAAGAGGAGAGTAAAGACAACTTAATAAAACACCAAGATGGACTTCCATCTCCAAAGGAAATTTGTAAAGTTTTAGATGATTATGTGATAGGTCAAAAAACAGCAAAAAAAGTTTTGTCGGTTGCTGTTCATAATCACTACAAAAGGCTTAATTATGAGTCTAAAACTTCAAAGAATGTAGAGCTTGCAAAATCTAATATTTTATTGGTTGGTCCTACTGGATGTGGAAAAACACTTCTAGCTCAGACATTAGCAAGAATTTTGGATGTGCCATTTACAATGGCTGACGCCACAACATTAACAGAAGCTGGTTATGTAGGAGAAGATGTTGAAAATATTATTTTAAAATTATTACAAGCAGCTGATTATAACGTTGAAAAAGCTCAAAGAGGTATCGTTTACATAGATGAAGTTGACAAAATAAGTAGAAAATCAGAAAACCCTTCTATCACACGAGATGTATCTGGTGAGGGAGTGCAGCAAGCATTATTAAAAATAATGGAAGGAACGGTGGCTTCTGTACCTCCACAAGGGGGAAGAAAACATCCTCAACAAGAATTTTTACAAGTAGATACAACAAATATTTTATTTATTTGTGGAGGAGCTTTTGCAGGACTTGATAAAATAATTTCACAAAGAGACAAAGGTTCTTCGATAGGTTTTGGAGCGGAAGTTAAAAATACTGAAGATAAAAAAATTGGTGAGTGGATGAAAAGTTTAGAGCCTGAAGATTTGTTAAAGTATGGTCTAATACCTGAATTTATTGGAAGATTGCCAATTATCGCAACTTTAGAGGATTTAGATGAAAAATCATTAATTAAAATATTAAGTGAACCAAAAAATTCCTTAACTAAGCAATATCAAGAATTATTTAAATTAGAAGGTGTAAAACTAAACTTTAAAGATAGCGCTTTAAAAGAAATTGCAAATAAAGCAATAAATAAAAAAACTGGGGCAAGAGGGTTAAGATCAATATTAGAAAATATACTTCTTAAGACAATGTTTGACCTCCCAAGTGAGGAAAACGTAGAGGAAGTGATAATTGATAATGGTGCGGCTAAAGGTCAATCTCAACCTATTATTGTCCATTCAAAGAATAACAAAAACAAGTCAGATAAAAGTTCAGCTGCATAAATCAGCTTTTTTTATAATTATCTATTGCAATATTTCATATAATATCCATATTTAATATATGGAAATTAAATACCATTCACCACTATTGCCTCTTAGGGATATCGTTGTGTTTCCGAGCATGGTTATACCCCTGTTTGTAGGTAGAGATAAATCTATTATAGCTCTAAATGAAGTGATGAAAAAAGAGAAAAAAATCATCCTTGTTACTCAAAAGAATTCAGAAGTAGACGATCCTAAAGAAAATGATGTTTTTAGATACGGGTGTGAGAGTAATATACTACAATTATTAAAACTTCCAGATGGAACAGTTAAAGTTTTAGTAGAAGGAATTAGAAGAGTAAAAATCACAAAATTTCATAATGATGAAAAGTTTATAAACTGTACCTATGAAAATATTACAGATCAAACTAACAAAGATGAAGATTTAATGCCTTTAGCAATGACCGCGGTTAGAAGATTAGAAAAACTTACTTCAATTAATAAAAAAATCTCAAGTGAAACAATAAATAACATTAAACAATTAAAAGATAGCTCGAAAATATCTGATCATATCGCATCACATTTGAATATGTTAATTAGTGAAAAACAATCATTATTTGAAACGTTTGATGTTAAAAAAAGACTTAATGCAGTTATTAAAGTAATGGAAAATGAAGCTAGTATTATTGGTGTAGAAAAAAGGATAAGAGGACGAGTTAAGAATCAAATGGAAAAAACTCAAAGAGAATATTATCTAAATGAACAACTTAAAGCTATACAAAAAGAATTAGGAGAAATAGAGGATGGTAAAGATGAAACTTCAAATCTAAATAAAGCAATATTAAAAGCTAAAATGCCAAAAGATGTTCAAAAAAAATGTATGTCAGAGTTAAAAAAATTAAAAAATATGAGTCCTATGTCAGCTGAAGCTACAGTTGTAAGAAATTACTTAGATTGGATGATTGACCTACCCTGGCAAAAAAAAGATGGTGTGGCAATAGATTTAAAAAAATCGAAAGATACTTTAGATGAAGATCATTTTGGTTTAGAAAAAGTCAAAGAAAGGATAATCGAATTTCTAGCTGTTCAAAAGCGTATGGAAAAAATTAAGGGTCCTATTTTATGCTTAGTTGGCCCTCCAGGTGTAGGAAAAACTTCTTTAGGAAAATCCATTGCTAAAGCAACAAATAGAGAATTTGTAAGGATGTCATTAGGCGGCGTAAGAGATGAAGCTGAAATTAGAGGTCACAGAAGAACATACATAGGATCTTTGCCTGGTAAGATAATTCAAATGATGAAAAAAGCTGGAACTAAAAATCCTCTTATTTTGTTAGATGAAGTTGATAAAATTGGAAATGATTATAGAGGCGATCCCTCTTCAGCCTTACTTGAAGCTTTAGATCCTGAGCAAAATACAACATTTAATGATCATTATTTAGAAGTAGATTATGATCTATCTGATGTCATGTTTGTAACAACAGCAAATACACTTAATATACTTCCTCCATTATTAGATAGAATGGAGGTTATAAGAATTCCAGGTTATACAGAGGATGAAAAAGTTAATATTGCAAATAAATATTTGCTACCTAAACAATTAAAAGATAATGGTGTTAAAGACGGTGAGATGAAGTTGCTTGATGGAACTATTAAATCTATTATTAGAAATTATACAAAGGAATCTGGAGTAAGAAATTTAGAAAGAGAAATCTCAAAAATTTCACGTAAAGTAGTAAAGAAAATAGTGTCTGATGAGGAAAAATCAGTTGAAGTAAGCGACAAAAATATATCAGATTTTTTAGGTATAAAAAAATATAAGTTTGGTGAATTAGAAACTGAGGACAAAATTGGAATTGTAACCGGACTGGCCTGGACAGAATTTGGAGGTGAAATTCTTAAGATAGAAACTGTAAATATGCCTGGTAAAGGGAGAATGCAAATAACTGGAAAACTTGGTGATGTTATGCAGGAATCAGTTAAAGCTGCAAAGTCTTACGTAAGATCAAAAAGTTTAGAATATGGTATTGTTCCCCCAACTTTTGAAAAAAAGGATTTTCATATTCATGTCCCAGAAGGGGCAACACCAAAAGATGGNCCATCTGCCGGTATAGCAATGGTAACGTCAATTGTTTCATCAATTACTAAAATACCTGTCAACAAAGAAGTAGCCATGACTGGTGAAGTAACAATCACTGGTCAAGTATTGCCTATCGGAGGATTAAAGGAAAAACTCCTAGCAGCACATAGAGCAGGAATTAAACATGTCTTAATTCCCAAAGATAATGAAAAAGACTTATTTGAAATACCAAAGAAAGTAAAAGAAGATATAAAAATAACCTCTGTAAGTACAGCTGATGAAGTCTTAAAAATTGCTCTGACAAAAGAATTAAAAAAAACAGAATGGGTAGAAGTAGAAAATATCTCTAAAAGTGGTAAAGATGATAAATCATCTGCCAGTATACAGTAATTTCATAGATAATTAGTAATTTACATTTTTTAAATTTCATAGTAAGAGCATTTAAGGTAATGGGCGGTTAGCTCAGTTGGTAGAGCATCTCGTTTACACCGAGGGGGTCAAAGGTTCGAGTCCTTTACTGCCCACCAAAAATAGGGGGGTGTAGCTCAGTTGGTTAGAGCGATCGCCTGTCACGCGATAGGTCGAGGGTTCGAGTCCCTTCACTCCCGCCATTCGAAAAAATAGAATTTGACCTTTTTCCTCGTAAAAGTATGAAATTTAGTGATTTCCTGCTTTTAAATTAATTAATCTTGACGTTTGTTAGATAAAAGATGTAAAACATCATATTTTTGGTTTAGGGCGGTTAGCTCAGTTGGTAGAGCATCTCGTTTACACCGAGGGGGTCAAAGGTTCGAGTCCTTTACTGCCCACCAATAAAAAGTTCAAGTGGGGGTGTAGCTCAGTTGGTTAGAGCGATNGCCTGTCACGCGATAGGTCGAGGGTTCGAGTCCCTTCACTCCCGCCACTTTCAAGCTTATTTACAATTTTAAGTTAAATTATCTAATATTATTACACTTAATATTGCTAATTTTGTAAATTCTTGATTTTATTAGTCTTTTAACAGATTTATTACTTCTATACTCGTAAACTGCTGATATTGTTAACTATTATTTTATTTAAAATGTGACGTATGACCGCTTCAAGAACACATAAAAAGTGTTATATGTTCATAGATGATTGCGGAATTTTTAAAAGATTATTTATCTATAATAGTATTTTTAATAATTGCACTAGGTTTAAGTTGTGCATTTATCTTAATGAATTTTATTTTATCACCAAAAAATCCTGATCCAGAAAAGCTTTCATCATACGAGTGTGGATTTGAACCATTTACAGATTCTAGAATGGAATTCGATGTTAAATTTTATTTGGTGGCAATCTTATTCATTATATTTGATCTAGAAATTGCCTTCCTTTTTCCTTGGGCAATATCATTAGGAAATATAGGAATAGTAGGCTTCACATCTATGATGGTTTTTTTATCAATTTTGACAATAGGCTTTATTTACGAATGGAAGAAAGGCGCTTTGGACTGGGAATAGTATGAATTTAAAAAGTACAGACGATAAAATTCCTGAAGAATTTAAGAAACTTGCAAAAGATTTTAGTGATAATGGTTATATTACTACATCGGTAGATAACTTAGTGAATTGGGCAAGAGCTGGTTCACTTCATTGGATGACTTTTGGTTTAGCATGTTGTGCAGTTGAAATGATGCAAACTTCTATGCCTAGATATGACTTAGAAAGATTTGGTGCAGCGCCAAGAGGATCACCAAGACAATCAGATGTAATGATTGTTGCTGGTACATTAACAAATAAAATGGCTCCAGCTCTAAGAAAAGTTTATGATCAAATGCCCGAACCAAGGTATGTTATTTCTATGGGCAGTTGTGCTAATGGTGGAGGTTATTATCATTACTCATATTCAGTTGTAAGGGGTTGTGATAGAATTGTTCCTGTTGATGTTTATGTTCCAGGATGCCCACCATCTGCTGAAGCTCTTTTGTATGGAATTATGCAGCTCCAAAAAAAAATTAGAAACAAAGGTTCGTTAGAAAGATAATTTAATGAATAACACGATAGCGCTAGAAAAAAAAATAAACTCAGAATTGGGTACAAAAGTTAAATCAACCAAAATAAANCACCAACAAATTTATATTTCAATAAATTCAAATGATTTAACAGATGTTATGATGTTTTTAAAAACTAATCCTAAATTAAAGTTTAAACAATTAATAGATATTACTGCTGTGGATTATCCTTCCGAAGAAAAAAGATTTAAGATTGTTTACTTCTTACTTAGTCATGAATTTAATCAAAGGGTAATAATTCAGAGCTCAATAAATGAAAATGAAAAAATTGAGTCTCTAACAAATGTTTTTCCATCTGCAAATTGGATGGAGAGAGAAGTTTTTGATATGTATGGAATATCATTTAAAAATCATCCTGATTTGAGACGAATTCTTACTGACTATAATTTTAAAGGACACCCATTAAGAAAAGACTTTCCTTTAACAGGACATGATGAAGTTAGATTTAGCGAGGAAGAGAAGAAAGTAGTATATGAAAAAGTCAAATTAGAACAAGATTATAGAAACTTTGATTATGAAAGTCCATGGGAAGGAACCAAATACATAAAAAATAAATTAGAGAAGAATGAAAAAAAATAAGACAATGAATTTAAATTTTGGGCCTCAACATCCAGCTGCGCATGGAGTTCTTAGATTGATCCTTGAGCTAGACGGAGAAATAGTTGAAAAAGCTGATCCACATATTGGTTTACTGCATAGAGGTACTGAAAAGTTAATTGAGAATAAAACTTATATGCAAGCAGTCCCATATTTTGATAGATTGGATTATGTTGCCCCAATGAATCAAGAGCATGCATTTGCTTTAGCAATTGAAAAAATTTTAAATATAGGTGTACCAATAAGAGCGCAATATATTAGAGTTCTATTCTGTGAAATAGGAAGAATACTTTCACATATTTTAAATATCACTACTCAAGCATTAGATGTTGGAGCATTGACTCCATCGTTATGGGGATTTGAGGAGAGAGAAACGTTAATGACTTTTTATGAAAGAGCTTCAGGTTCGAGATTACACGCAAACTATTTCAGAGCAGGTGGCGTACATCAAGACTTACCCAAAGATCTTTTAGATGATATTTCAAAATTTACAGTTTCATTTCCCAAAATTATTGATCAGCTTGAAAATCTTTTAACAGATAATAGAATATTTAAGCAAAGGAATGTTGATATTGGAATTGTTAGTGTCGATGATGCGGTAAATTACTCATTTTCAGGAGTAATGTTAAGAGGTTCAGGAATACCATGGGATTTAAGAAAGTCACAACCTTATGACTGCTATAAACAAATGGATTTTAAAATTCCTGTTGGAAAAAATGGTGATTGTTACGACAGATACCTTTGTAGAATTGAAGAGATGAAAGAGAGTTTAAAAATCATAGACCAATGCATAATAAACATGCCTTCAGGACCAATAAAATCTCATGATAATAAAATATCACCACCACCAAAAGCTGAAATTAAAGAGTCTATGGAAGCATTAATACATCATTTTAAGCTATTTACAGAGGGCTATAGAGTAGATTCAGATGAAATTTACACTGCTGTAGAAGCTCCAAAAGGTGAATTTGGTGTTTATTTAATTTCTGATGGATCAAACAAGCCTTATAAATGTAAAATTAGAGCTCCTGGCTTTTCACATTTGCAAGCTATGGATTATTTAATTAAAGGACATATGCTAGCTGATGTTCCGGCAGTTCTAGGTTCTTTAGATATAGTTTTTGGAGAAATTGATAGATGAGTATTAAAAAAGTTTTCAAAGAACAGCCAGATCATTTTGAATTTAGCGATACAAGTTTAAAAGCTGCAGAGAAAATGGTTTCAAAGTATCCAAAAGGTAAAAAAAAAAGTGCAGTAATGTCTTTACTTTATATTGCACAAAGACAAAACGACAATTGGATACCTTTAGCTGCAATGAAGTATATCGCAAAAATGCTAGAAATGCCTTATATAAAAGTTTATGAGGTTGCTACTTTTTACTCTATGTATAATCTTTCACCTGTTGGAAAATATTTTTTTCAAGTTTGTACAACAACACCATGCATGATTAGAGATGCCTATAAATTAGTTGACGTATGTAAAAAGAAAATATCGGAAAATGAATCTGAGATATCGTCTGACGGCAAATGTTCGTGGATGGAGGTAGAATGTTTAGGAGCATGCATAAATGCACCTGTGGTACAAATAAATGAGGATTATTTTGAAGATCTAACCCCATTAAAATTAGAGAAGATAATTGACCAAATTAGTAATAATGAAAAAATAAAATCTGGATCATATAGAGGACGGACAAGTTCAGAACCTGAAAACTCAAGAAAAACATTGTTGGATAATAAAAATGCTTAAAGACGAAGATAGAATATTTAAAAATTTGTATAATGACTTAGGAGTGGATATTAAATCTTCTCAAAAAAGGGGTGATTGGATTAATACAAAAGATATTTGCGAAAAAGGAAGAGAATGGATTATAAATGAAATCAAGACGTCCGAATTAAGAGGAAGGGGCGGCGCAGGATTTCCCACTGGACTTAAATGGTCATTTGCTCCTAAAGAAGTAGGTTCAAAACCACATTATTTAGTTATCAATGCAGATGAATCTGAGCCAGGAACATGTAAGGATAGAGATATACTAAGATTTGAACCTCACAAATTAATTGAGGGATGTTTAATTACATCTTATGCAGTAAATGCTCATGTTTGTTATATATATATTAGAGGAGAATACTACAACGAAGGTCAGGCCCTTCAAACAGCTATAGATGAATCTTATGCAAGTGGATTGCTTGGAAAGAATGCTGCAGGCACAAGTTGGGATCTTGATATTTTTATTCATTATGGTGCTGGTGCATACATTTGTGGTGAAGAAACAGCTCTACTGGAAAGTTTAGAAGGCAACAAAGGTCAACCAAGATTAAAACCACCATTTCCTGCATTAATAGGTTTATACGGATGCCCTACAATAATCAATAATGTTGAAACTATTGCTGTTGTACCAACTATATTAAGAAGAGGAGGGAAATGGTTTTCTTCACTTGGAAGAGCTAAAAATACTGGTACAAAAATTTATTGTATTTCAGGAAACGTAAATAATCCATGTAATGTTGAAGAGGAAATGGGAATTCCATTAAAAGATTTAATTGAAAAACATGCTGGAGGAGTTGTTGGTGGATGGGATAATTTAAAAGCAGTAATACCTGGTGGATCTTCTATGCCATTATTAAGAAAAGAAGTATGCGATACTATAAAAATGGATTTTGATGCTTGTGTAGAAAATAAAACAGGTCTTGGTACTGCTGGCATTGTAGTGATAAATAAAGATCAGGACATTATTAAATGTATGGCAAGGATAGCAAGATTTTATAAACATGAAAGTTGTGGTCAATGTACTCCTTGTAGAGAAGGCTCAGGTTGGATGTGGAGGATGCTTGAAAGAATGGCAAAAGGCGAGGCAACAATCGATGAGATTGATATGTTAATGGATGTCACAAAACAAATAGAGGGTCATACGATTTGTGCATTTGGAGAAGGTTCTTCTTGGCCAGTCCAAGGACTAATTAGAAATTTTAAGGACGAGATATTAGAAAGGAATAAATTTGATCCTATAGTTAAGAAAAATAAAAATATACCTTACTTAGTTGATCAACATTTATTAGATACCGAATAATGTTTAAATTAAAAGTAAATGATAAAGATATAGAAGTAGAAGAAGGCTTAACTGTATTGCAAGCTTGCGAACAAGCTGGAGCTGAAATACCTAGATTTTGTTATCATGAAAAATTATCAATTGCAGGCAACTGTCGGATGTGTTTGGTTGAAATGGAAAAATCACCAAAACCAATTGCCTCATGTGCAATGCCAGCATCGGATGGAATGATTATAAAAACAAATACAGAAAAAGTAGAAAAGGCAAGAAAAGGTGTTATGGAATTTTTGCTTGCAAACCACCCTTTAGATTGCCCTGTATGTGATCAAGGTGGTGAATGCGATTTGCAAGACCAATCTATGTTTTATGGTGTAGATAAATCTAGATTTAAAGAAAATAAAAGGTTTGTTCCAGAAAAAAATATGGGACCTTTAATCAAAACCCAAATGACAAGATGTATTCATTGCACAAGATGTATAAGATTTGCAACTGAAGTAGCTGGAGTACCTGAATTAGGAGCTATTGGCAGAGGGGAAGATATGCAAATTACTACTTATCTAGAAAAAGCAATGGACTCAGAAATGTCAGCAAATGTAATTGATTTATGTCCAGTAGGGGCATTGACTTCCAAACCATATGTGTTCGAAGCTAGACCATGGGAATTAAAGAAAACAGAGAGCGTAGATGTAATGGACGCAATTGGCTCTAACATAAGAGTAGATACTTATGGATGGGAGGTTAAAAGGGTTCTTCCAAGAATAAACGAGGATATAAATGAAGAATGGATTTCTGATAAAACTAGATATGCTTGCGATGGGTTATTAAATCAAAGGCTAGACTCACCATATATTAGATATAATAATAAATTTGATAAATCCAGCTGGAAAGAGGTTTTTAATATTATTAGCTCTAAAATCAAATCTACTGATAAAAGAAAAATATGTGGGTTTACAGGCGATTTAAACAATATGGAATCCATGTTTATTTTTAAAGATTTTTTCAATAAAGTTTTAAAAAATCAGAACTATGATTGCAGAAGTAATAATCAATATATCAACAATTCAAAAAGAGAGAATTATTTATTTAATTCATCAATTAATGGTATTGAAGAAAGTGATCTCATTTTTTTAGTAGGAACTAATTTAAGACATGAAGCAACTATTTTGAATTCCAGAATTAGAAAATCTTATCTAAACAATAATACAAAAATTATTTCATTAAATGATCAAGGAGACTTAACTTTTCCATATGAAAATTTAAATGGTGATAGCGAGACAATTAAAAATATAATTGAAAACAAGCATCCTGTAAGTGAATTATTAATTAATGCACAAAAACCTATGATAATATTAGGACCTTCGATATTTGAAAATCAATCAGGTAAATATATTTTTGAGTCAATAAAAAATTTTTTAGTTAGTAAAAATAAAATCAATAAGGACTGGAACCCTTTGAATACAATATCATTACACGCTTCTAGTGTAGGTAGCTTGGATCTTGGAATTTATAATAGTAGTGATGGTTACAATACCTTATTAAGTGATTTAAAAAATCATAAATTCGAAATTGTTTTTTTATTTGGTCAGGATAATTTAAATTTTGAAAAAAAAGATGAATTTATAATTTATATTGGTAGTCATGGTGATCGTGGCGCTGAAATTGCTGATATAATTTTGCCTGGTTGTGCTTATACCGAACAAGATGGTTATTTTACGAATTTAGAAGGCAAGTTACAAAAAGCTTTTAAAGCATCATATCCACCAGGGGATGCAATTGAAGATTGGGAAATAATAAATAAATTATCTGAAAAAATTTCAGGTAAAAAGTTATTTAAAGATAAAAACGAACTTGAAAAATCAATGATGAATTTTTTAAATCTTTTCTATGAAGAAGATAAACAAAAAGATTATAAATTGATAGACAATCTGAACTTTGTAAAAGAAAAAATAAAAACTACTGAAGTTGATTATTACTACTCAAATGTAATTGCTAGAGCATCTAAAACAATGTCTAAGTGTAGACAAGTTAGAAATAACAAATAATGACAGAGTATATAAATATTATTTTTAGTGAGGTTTACAAAATAATATTTTTATTAATACCCGTGTTAACTGCTGTTGCCATGATTGTGTGGCTTGATAGAAGAGTTTGGGCTTTTGTTCAAAAAAGAAGAGGCCCAAATGTTGTTGGTCCATTTGGTTTATTTCAATCTTTAGCTGATGCACTAAAGTACATTTTTAAAGAAATAATAATTCCAGCAAGTGCAAATAAGGTAATTTTTATATTAGCACCAATTGTAACTATGACCTTAGCTCTTATTGCTTGGGCGGTAATACCTTTCAGTGAGAGCTATGTTTTAGCTGATATAAACGTCGGTATTTTATATATATTTGCTGTTTCATCTTTAGGTGTATATGGAATTATTATGGGTGGATGGGCCTCAAACTCAAAATATCCATTTCTTGGAGCGATTAGATCTGCAGCGCAAATGGTATCTTACGAAGTCTCAATTGGNGTTATAATTATTAATGTTTTGCTATGCGTAGGGTCTTTAAATCTAAAAGATATAGTCTTAGCTCAAAGCAATATGTGGTTTATTGTTCCGCTTTTTCCAATGTTTGTAATTTTTTTTATTTCAGCTCTTGCTGAGACCAATAGACCGCCATTTGATTTACCCGAAGCTGAGGCTGAACTTGTTGCTGGTTATCAAACTGAATATTCAGGAATGATGTATGCCATGTTTTGGCTAGGTGAATACGCAAATATTTTATTAATGTGTGCACTTGGATCTATTTTATTTCTAGGCGGATGGCTATCTCCTGTTGATATATATCCATTGAATATTATTCCATCACCTTTATGGCTTATTTTAAAAATTTTATTATTATTTCTTCTTTTTGCATTGGTAAAAGCAATTGTACCTAGATATAGATATGATCAACTAATGAAATTAGGTTGGAAAATATTTTTGCCCCTTTCTTTGTCGTGGGTTATATTAACAGCAAGCTTTCTCTTTTATTTTGATTTATTACCTTAATTAAAACTATGAAATTTTCTAGAATATTAAAAACCATATTTTTAACAGATTTTATCTCTGGGTTGATATTAGCGATCAAAGAAATTTTTAGAGCTAAAAAAACATTAAACTATCCGTTTGAAAAAGGGAAAATCAGCCCAAGATTTCGAGGTGAACATGCATTAAGAAGATATCCTAATGGTGAAGAAAGATGTATTGCGTGTAAATTATGTGAAGCCGTCTGTCCGGCACAAGCAATTACAATTGAATCCTCTGAGCGTGAGGACGGTAGTCGAAAAACTACTAAATATGATATTGATATGATGAAGTGTATATATTGTGGTTTATGTGAAGAGTCTTGTCCAGTTGATGCTATTGTTCAAGGCCCGAATTTTGAATTTTCTACAGAAACAAGAGAGGAACTTTATTACAATAAAGAAAAGCTTTTAGATAACGGAGATAGATGGGAAAATATCTTAGCAGCAAATATCAAAGCTGATAAACCTTTTAGATAATAATGATTGCACATTCAATTTTCTTTTTTACCTTCTCTACCATAGCTGTAATTTCTGCAGTAATGGTAACTGTCTCCAAAAATACAGTTTATTCAGTTTTTTTTTTAATTTTAGATTTTGTAAGCATATCTTTTCTTTTCATTATGATAGGTGCTGAATTTTTAGGAATGATTATGCTTATCGTTTACGTTGGAGCTGTTGCTGTACTTTTTTTATTTGTAGTTATGTTGTTAAATGTTTCAAGACAAAAAAGTCAATGGTTTAACAACAGTTCAAACCATATTCCCATTGGAATTTTGGTAAGTATTATTATATTTTTTGAACTTATTATTGTTATAGGTGGTTGGAAATATAAACCTGACTTTTTAACATTAGATAATATAAATCTAGATAAAAATATAACTAACACTCATCAAATTGGTAATATCTTATACACTGATTATATCCATTTGTTTCAATTAAGTGGTATGCTTCTTTTAGTTGCTATGATCGGGGCAATCGTACTCACTTTCAGGAAAAGAGAAGGTATAAAAAGACAGAGTTATTTTTCTCAAATTAGTAGAGAGAGATCAGATGGAGTAACTCTTATTGATGTTGAAACCGATAAAGGAGTAAAGTTGGATGATTGAGGTAGGACTAGGTCATTATCTAACATTAGCAACTATAATTTTTTCAATTGGTATTATAGGAATTTTCTTAAATAGAAAAAATGTAATTGTAATACTAATGAGTATAGAATTAATTCTTTTGGCCGTTAATATAAATTTAGTTTCATTTTCTATATTTTTAAACGATATAAATGGACAAATATTTACATTATTTATTCTAACAGTTGCTGCAGCTGAGGCAGCAATAGGGCTTGCGATTATTGTTGTTTATTACAGAGGATCTCAAACAATTAGAGTAGAAGAAATTAATAAATTAAAAGGCTAAAATGGAATATGTATTACTATTTTTACCATTAATAAGTTCAATATTGAGTGGTTTTTTTTCTAAATTTATTGGAAAAAAAATATCTTTAATAATACCTTGTTTACTAGTTTCAATTTCTGCAATTTTATCAATTTACATATTTTATAAAGTTTCATTATTTAATTATGAAAATAACTTATTAATTTTTCATTGGATAAATTCAGGTTCATTAAACGTTAATTGGTCAATTAAAATAGACGCTCTATCTTCTGTAATGTTAATTGTAGTTTGTGTAGTTTCATCATTAGTTCATATCTATTCTATAGGGTATATGTCTCATGACCCTCACAAACCTAGATTTATGTCTTACTTATCATTGTTTACATTTTCAATGTTGGTTTTAGTTACTTCAGATAATTTTATTCAATTATTTTTTGGTTGGGAAGGTGTTGGCTTATGCTCATACTTTTTAATAGGTTTTTGGTATAAGAAAAATTCTGCAAATGCCGCTGCTATGAAAGCTTTTTTGGTAAATAGAGTTGGAGATTTTGGATTAGCTTTAGGAATTTTTCTAATTTTTTATTTGTTTGGCACAGTTAATTACAATGAAGTATTTGCAAATATTTCTAATTTACAAAATAATGAAATAAATCTTTTTGGTTTGCATTTAAATTCAATAACTTTGATTAGTATATTGTTATTTATTGGAGCAATGGGTAAATCGGCTCAGTTTTTTTTACACACATGGTTACCTGATGCAATGGAAGGACCAACACCTGTTTCTGCACTTATTCACGCCGCTACAATGGTTACTGCTGGTGTATTTTTAGCTGTGAGATGTTCTCCAATTTTTGAGTACTCTTCAATAGCTTTGGATTTTGTTTTATTAATTGGAATGGTTACCGCTTTTTTTGCTGCTACTGTGGCACTTGTTCAAAAAGATATTAAAAAAGTTATCGCATATTCTACATGTAGTCAATTAGGTTATATGTTTATAGCTGTTGGTGTAGGTGCTTATAATGTTGCTATCTTCCATTTATTTACTCATGCTTTCTTTAAGGCACTTTTATTTTTAGGAGCTGGATCTGTTATACATTCGTTAGGTAATGAACAAAACCTAGATAAAATGGGTGGTTTATGGAAAAAAATGCCATACACCTGGATCTTAATGATTGTAGGTACTTTAGCATTAACTGGTTTCCCTTTCTTATCTGGTTACTACTCTAAAGATGCGATAATAGAATTTGCATATTTAAAAGGAGGTTCCTTAGCTTATTTGTCAGTAGGTATTGGAATTTCAACAGCAATAATGACTTCAATTTACTCATGGAGATTAATTTTTAAAACATTTCACGGTCCATACAATAACGAAAATTATAATTATGAAAAAATACATGAATCACCAAAATCTATGATGATACCGTTAATCTTGCTTGCCGTGGGATCAATTTTTGCAGGGCTGTTTTTTAAAGATTTATTTATTGGTTATAATAGTAACGTATATTTCTGGAAGGATTCTATTTTTTTTCTTTCTGAGATATCAAAAAATCACCCACCTTTTTGGGTTTTGATAATCACTCCCGCACTTGTTACGCTCATGATTCCTATCTCGTATTATTTATTTATTATTAATAAAAATATTTCAAAATATTTAGTTGAAGAAAATAAAAATATCTATAATTTTTTAATTAATAAATGGTATTTCGACAATATATATGATTATATTTTTGTACAACCAGCAAAAAAAATTGGAATATTTCTATGGAAATTTGTTGATTTAAAAACCATAGATAGGTTGGGTCCTGATGGAATATCAAATTTAATAAAATTTTTATCTGCTAAGGCTGTAAAGTTTCAAAGTGGGTATATATATCATTATGCTTTTGTGATGTTAATCGGTGTGTCAATTCTTCTTACTTATTTAATGGTGTATTAATATGAACTTTCCAATACTTTCGTCTTTAATATTTTTACCTGTGATTGGGTCAATATTTATTTTTTTATCAAAATCATCTGATAATAGTGAAAATAGGAACATTAAATATGTTGCATATTTTACGTCTTTTTTAAATTTATTAATTTCTTTGTACCTATGGTTTATATTTGATAAATCTACAGACCTTTTTCAATTTATAGAAATTAAACCTTGGTTAGATGGATTTATAAACTATAAAATTGGTGTTGATGGTATATCTATACTTTTTATTGTTCTTACAACATTGATTACTTTTTTGTGCATTCTATCAGTATCCAGTACTGTTAAGATTAAATTAAAAGAATATCTTATAGCAATTTTAATAATGGAAAGTTTCATGATTGGAGTTTTTTGTTCATTAGATTTAGTTATTTTTTATCTATTTTTTGAAGCTGGATTAATTCCTATGTTTCTGATAATTGGAATTTGGGGTGGCCCTAGAAGAGTATATTCTGCATTTAAGTTCTTTTTATATACATTATTAGGATCAGTTCTTATGTTGGTCGCTATAATCAGTATTTACTGGCTATATGGCACTACAGATTTTAATGAATTATATGATCTAGGAATAGATCCAAAGTATCAGAATCTATTGTGGTTGGCTTTTTTTAGTTCTTTTGCTGTAAAAACTCCTATGTGGCCAGTCCATACTTGGTTGCCTGATGCACATGTTGAGGCTCCGACAGCTGGGTCAGTTTTACTTGCAGCTATATTATTAAAAATGGCAGGCTACGGATTTATTAGGTTTTCAATTGGTCTTTTTCCTCACGCGTCTGAGTTTTTTACCCCACTTATCTTTACGTTATCTGTTATAGCAATAATTTATGCTTCATTAGTTGCCTTAATGCAGGACGATATGAAAAAATTAATTGCATATTCTTCTGTTGCACATATGGGTTTTGTAACAATCGGAATATTCACTTTTAATCAACAAGGTTTGGAAGGAAGTATATTGCAAATGGTAAGCCATGGATTTATTTCAGCAGCATTATTTTTATGTGTTGGAGTTGTTTATGAAAGAGCACATTCAAGAATGATATCAGATTATGGAGGATTGGTATCAGTAATGCCAAAATATGCTGTTGTATTTATGGTTTTTACACTTGGATCAATTGGATTACCAGGAACAAGTGGTTTTGTTGCTGAATTTTTAATTTTAATGGGTGCTTTTAAAAGTAATTTTACAGTAGCTATTTTTGCAACTATTGGAGTTGTGTTGTCAGCCGCTTACATGCTTTGGTTATATAAAAGAGTAATTTTTGGGAAGATTAAAAAAGATGAACTTTTGAAAATTTTAGATTTAACAACCACTGAGAAAATAATATTTGGATCATTAGCAATACCTATAATTTTATTTGGTTTTTATCCAGATCCACTGATTTCTACTATTGAAAATTCTTTATCTAGTTTAATTGACGATTACAACTTAAGATTGGTAATGATAAATGATTAATTATAACCTAATCTTGCCTGAGATTTTCATTTCATTATCAATTATGTTTTTATTAATTTTTGGCGTATTTAAAAAAAATAGTTCTAAGATTGTTTTTAATTTATCTACTATTGCATTAATCATAACCTTAGGTTTGCTTGTAGTTTTTTCAGACACATATGATCATTATTTATTTTTAGATAGTTACAAAATTGATAATTTATCATTTTTCATGAAGCTGTTGACAATTTTATCGGGTATTTTTGTTCTGTTAATTTCCTACAATTATGTTGATAAAGTTAAAATTTTAAAAATTGAATATCCTATACTTATATTGTCAGCAATTTTGGGTATGCTAGTAATGATAAGCTCAAATGATTTAATGGTTTTTTATGTTGGTTTAGAATTGCAATCTTTACCCTTGTATGTATTAGCCGCCATAAATACAAATAATGTTAAATCATCAGAAGCGGGTTTAAAGTATTTTGTTTTAAGTGCATTGTCATCTGGTCTGCTTCTTTATGGATGTTCATTAATATATGGTTTCTCAGGATCTACTAATTTTGATGTGATTTCTTCAAATATTGGATCTGAAGAATATGGAAATATCTTTGGAATAATTTTTATTCTAGTTGGATTATCTTTTAAAATTTCAGCTGTTCCTTTTCATATGTGGGCTCCTGATGTTTATGAGGGTTCTCCAACAACAATAACTTTATTTTTTTCTGTTGTGCCAAAAATTGCTGCGTTAACGGTGTTTATTAGATTTTTATACATTCCATTTATTGATCTATTTCAACAATGGCAATCTATAATAATATTTATATCCATTGCATCCATGTTGTTAGGGTCTTTCGCTGCCATTGGGCAGACTAACATTAAAAGGTTAATTGCTTACAGTTCTATTGGACACATTGGTTATGCTTTGGCAGGTTTGGCTGTGGGTACTAATTTAGGAATTCAAAGTTCAATTACATATATTACGATTTATTTGATTATGAATCTTGGTTTTTTCTCATGTTTGTTGATGTTAAAGAGAAATGATACTTATTATGAGTCAATTGATGATCTATCAGGTTTATCAAAAAATCATCCAATATTGTCTCTTTGTTTGTTAGTACAATTATTTTCTTTAGCAGGGATACCACCATTAGCTGGTTTCTTTGCAAAATTTTATATATTTATTGCTGTTATTGAACAATCTATGTACTTTTTAGCAATAGTGGGGCTGTTAGCAACAGTAGTATCAGCATTTTATTATTTAAGAATTATAAAAGTTATTTATTTTGATAAGTCCAATGATGAATTTGACAAAAATAATAGCTTAAGTTTAAAATTAACTTTATCAATTACTACGATAATAATAATATTATATTTTATTTACCCAAGTTTTTTAATTAAAGTTGTAGAAAATATATCTTTTGTTTAAATGATTATTAATAAATTTAATTATGGTCGAGTTAATAGCACTAATGATTTAGCACTAAAATTAATTAAAACAACTAAATATAAATCAGGTTTTATTATCGCGAGTAGTCAAATTAAAGGAAGAGGAAGACATGGAAACAATTGGATTTCAACTAAAGGGAATCTATTTGTTAGTATTTTTTTTACTTTAAAACCATTTGATTTAAGTATAACAAAATTAACTACAATTAACTTAAATATAATTAAAAAATTGATATCAATGTACACCAAAGAAAAAATCTTAGTAAAAAAACCAAATGATATAATGATTAATAAAAAAAAAATTTGTGGAATTTTACAAGAAATCGTCAGTAAAAAAGGAAAAGATTATTTTATTGTTGGAATAGGAATAAATGTTAATAACAAACCAAAAATAAATAAATATCCTACTACTTGCCTTAAAGAGTTAATAAATAAAAAAATTGAAATTAAAGATATTTCTGATGATCTATTTAATCTATATAATTTGTTTTTAAAAAAGAGAACAGTATGAAAATAGTTGGAGATATCGGCAATTCAGACACAAAAATATGTGTTATAAAAAATAATAAAATCATTAAAAAAATTATTTTTCCAACTAAATTACTAACAAAATCATATTTAAATAAAAAAATAAAATTTGTTAAAAAATACAAAATATCAAGCTCACTATTTTGCAGTGTAGTCCCGAAGAAATTTAAAATACTTAAAAAAGTTTTAAATAAGATATATCTTATTAAAGCCTATGAGCTAAAAAAAATTAATTTATATGATTTGATCAAGATTAAAGTAAATATAAATCAGATTGGTTCTGATAGATTGGCAAATTCAATTTCGGTATCAAAATCAAATTCTAATTATATTATTATTGACTTTGGCACAGCTACAACCTTTGATGTAATAATTAAAAATACTTATTATGGAGGTATTATTGCTCCTGGGATAAATTTATCAATAAAATCCCTTGAAAATAATGCTAGTTTAATACCTAATTTTACACTTAAAAAAGTTAAAAAAGTTATAGGAAATAATACTTTATCAGCACTTAGATCTGGTTTTTTTTGGGGGTATACTGGCTTAATTAATAATATTATAAAGTTAATTAAATTTGAAACAAAAAAAAAATTTAAAGTTATAGCTACAGGAGGCTATTCTCATCTATTTAAATCTTCTTTAGATTATAAAGTTTCAATTGATAAGGATATTACAATAAAGGGTTTGATTAAAATAATTAGCAAGAAAAGTTTATAAAAATGCAAAAAGATGAATTATTATTTTGTCCACTAGGTGGCTCAGGTGAAATTGGCATGAATATGAATCTCTATGCATATGGAAAACCAAGTGAACAAAAATGGATAATTATTGATACAGGAGTAACATTTGCTGATGACACTATACCTGGAATAGACGTCATTTATCCTGATCCTGGTTTTATTATTGACAGAAAAGATGATTTATTAGGTATTGTTATCACACATGCCCATGAAGATCATGTTGGGGCTATAACCCATTTATGGCAAAAGCTAAATTGCAAAATTTATGCAACACCCTTTACAGCATTACTAATCAAAGAAAAGTTTAGAGAAAAAAACATAGATATTACCAATTATCTTCAGATAGTTGAACTTAATGGTAAAATAAATCTTGGCCCATTTAAAATTGAATATATTACTTTAACACACTCAATTTTAGAGCCTAATGGATTAAGAATTGAAACCCCAGCAGGTGTAATACTGCATACAGGTGACTGGAAAGTTGATCCAAATCCTCTAATTGGAGGAAAAATAAATTCTGATAGACTAAAAGAGATTGGTAATGAAGGTGTTCTTGCTATGATTTGTGACTCTACAAATGTTTTCAGCATGGGCAGATCTGGATCAGAATTAGATGTAAGAAAAAATATTTTAAATTTAATGTCAAATTTAAAAAAAAGAATAATTGTAACTTCATTTGCTTCGAACGTTGCAAGAATGGAAACGATATTTTTTTGTGCAGAAAAGACAGGTAGACAAATTTCTTTAGTAGGCAGATCTATGCACAGAATTTATAAAGCAGCAAGGCAATGTGGGTATTTAAAAAATGTGATTGAACCTATTGATCCAAGAGATGCAAAAAATATTTCACGAGAAAAAATTGTATATCTTTGCACAGGAAGTCAAGGTGAGCCAATGGGAGCAATGATGAGAATTTCAAATTACGTTCATCCTGATGTTTTTATAGAAAATGGTGATGCTGTTATATTCTCCTCAAAAATTATTCCAGGAAATGAAAAGAAGCTTTATAAATTACATAATCAACTTGTTAAAGAAGGTATAGAGGTGATTTCAGAAGAAACTGAATTTGTTCATGTTTCTGGTCATCCTAATAGGGAGGATTTAAAGGATATGTATAATTGGGTTAAACCGAACTGCATTATTCCTGTTCATGGAGAACACAGGCATATGATTGAGCACGTTAAGTTTGCAAAAGAAATGCAAATTAAAAATACTGTTTTAGTTGAAAATGGTGATATTGTTAAAATTGCTCCAGGTGGTAAACCAGCTGTTTATGATAAAGCACCACATGGCAGATTATATGTTGATGGATCAGTAAGCATTGAAGAAGATGGTCAATCAATAAAAGATAGAAGAAATATATCAAACAATGGATTTATGGATGTAACTATTATTATATCTTCAAATGGTAATATTATAAAAGACCCTTTACTAACTATCAGAGGTTTACCAATTTATGATTCAGAGGAATTTAAATTTGGTCTGCAAGAGAAAATATTTGAGGCCTCAAAAACCTTCTCATTAACAAATAAAAAACAGGAAAGTAATTTGATTGACGCTATAAAAGTTACATGTAGAAAATATAGCAGGGAAAAGACTGGTAAAAAACCTTTAACCAATATAAATTTAGTTAGAGTTTGATAAAATGTTTTTTTCAAAATTATTTGTTCCAATATTAAAAAATAATCCAACAGAGGC
>NHLU01000017.1 GCA_002169255.1 Candidatus Pelagibacter sp. TMED275 | reverse complement strand
TTCTGAACTCTATGTGTTCCTTACCTTTAGAATCTATATATTTCAGTCTGTTACCTTGCTGTACTAATAGGCCTTTTTTCTCAAACAAGTCCACAAGTCCGCTGTATGGATCCATACCTGTATCATAAGGAATCTTCACTTGTACACCTTCAAAAGGTTTGGCATATCTTGTCTTCATAACTTTACAAGCGGCTCTGATACCTCTTACATCTGTAACTTTGTTGCCTTTTTCATCTTCTTTAAGTTTTAATTTTTTCATTGCAACCACAATACTTGATGCATAGATAAATCCTTGTCCACCTGATATCTTATCATCTGGATCAAACATATCTTGTGATGCGTATGTGTGATTGGTTGCTATAAGTCCTACATTCCAACTACCAAACATATTAACACAGTTTCTTACAAGTGCTGTTAATGCCTTAGGTTTTCTACCCAAGTCACCTTTCATATCACCTGCTTCAAACTGATTTACATCTGTTGGTGTTAGCATCATGCCCAAACTGTCTATAACAAATAGTACTTTAGGTGCACCTTCTTTGTTGTCTGCGTGTTGCTCTTTGTAACCTTTCATAAACTCTGAAACAGTTTTTGCTACATCATCAACCATGGACATACTTAATTTTAAAAGTTTGTCTTCTGATGTGTCCACTTTTAATGCTTGTAGCCATTGTTCATCTAATGCGTTCTCTGTGTCGATTAGTATAACGAATATACCTTGATCCTGTGCATTTTTAATAATGTTTCCTGATGCTATGTAACTTTTACCTGCTCCTGATTCACCTGCAAGTACAGTTACCTTACCTAATGGAATACCTTTGTTGAAATCACTGGTCATCAAATAGTTTAATGCGTAATTTCCTGTTGAAATCCAATCTGTTGGATCACTGAATCCTATGCCTAAGCCTTGGATTGATTTTGTAATACTCTTTCTAAACTTTGTTGCGTCAAATACTTTTGTCATAATTTCTATCCTTGTAGTCTATATTAGCATACTAAGGCCCTAACGTCAATACAATTAGGGCCTTGGTAAAATGTCAGATTATTTTGCTTGTCTTGATCTAATTAACTTCAAGATGTCTTCTGCTCTTTTGGCACTGTCACCTGCAGGAGCCGCCGTAGCCGCCGCTGTTGGTTGTGGTGCAGATTCAGTTACGGGTGCAGTTGCAGTTACTGGCGCACTTGTTGGTGCCGCTTCTACTACTGGTGCCGCCGCTGGAGCCGATGCTGTTGGCATAGAGATCTGAGGTTTAGCTTGGTAAGCCATTCCTGCGGGTCTGAAGTACTGTCCGTATTGCTCAAGATCATAAGCTTCACCTTCAACAGATTTTTCAAATAATTCTTTAATTATTTTTACTTCTGCTTCAGTTGGCTCTTTTGGTCTAAAGTCACCTAGGTTGTGTAAACCATGTGATTCGATTGCGGCTCTCTCTGCCTCATCTAATGCACGTTCTCTTCTTGACCATTTTGATGTTGAGTAATCAGCATAACCACCTTTGGTAGTTTTGTTAATTCTAAAATCAACACCTTTAACCAAATCAGTTGGCATTTCTTCCATTTCTGGATCCATTAATGCACTTCTAATAATGTTAAAGATTTGAGGACCAATTATAAATCTTCTAATTGGATTCTCAGGTGTTGTGTCCTCTGCTAGTGGATTTGTTGTAACAAAACCTTGGAAAATATAAGATTTCTTTTTCCAATATTTTCTTCCCATGTCTTCCATGCTTTTATCTTTAAACCATGGTCTAACTTCTGTTAGTACTGGGCAAGTTTTGCCATACATCTCCATACAAGGTACTTGTACTTGCACTGGTCTAGAATCAGTCTGACCTTTAATACCTGCAAAAGGTAATTTGATCATGTTTCTTTCAGTCCAGAAAAATGTATTGTTTGGATCCTTATCTGGTAAGAACCTAACAACTGCTTCTGAGCCTTCTGCTATATTCCAGTGTGGGTAGATGGCGTTGTCTCCGCCTGTTTGTGAAGTTGAGCGATTAACTTCTTGAGATTTTAACTTCGCTCTTATTTCAGCNAATGATGCCATAATGTAAGCCTCCTTNATTGTGCCTNTGTTTGTTGTTTGCCTAANTGTATATTAGACATATAGTACATAATATACAANNATATTTATCTAATGTCTANTACTATTATTGGTAATATGGNTNTTTTATTANGATANNTTAGCCAGTGTNTTGATTCTGTCTANTTCTGTGTTNATCNCTTCTGCTTCTTNTTGTGCGTCTTCNANTGNTGNTAGGTCTTCTTCTGAAAAGAATTCTTCAAGTTGTAATCCTGCCATTTCAATGGCATCTTTTAATGTGTACTCTTGATCTCCAACTTTAAATTTGTCGCCTGCCTTCATGCCTGCCGCTTTTGCTTTTCTAACGGCATTTGCAAACTCATTGCCTTCTGTTTTGTCAGCGTATCTAGGATCGCCTGCTTTCATTCTTTGGTATGCAGGATTATTCATCATCTTGTCTGCTTTGGTGACGTCTAATTTTGTTGCGTTCTCTTTGTCCTTCTTTTCAATTTCAGGATCTTGTTTTGGTTCAGTTGCGTACTCTCTCAACTTGTCATAGTTCTGACTCAAGTATTCTCTTGCGGCATCGTAGTCTCCTGACTTGAACGCTGACTTGCTGTCTTTGTCAAGCACGTCATATATCATCTTGCCATCGTCGCCTTTGTACATTGATACGTAAGGTTTGATTGTTGCTTCACCAACGTTGCTGACCCAACTTTCAAATGCTTCAGTTTCTTTCGCTTTGCCTTTTAAATCTTTTTTAGGTGCGAACGCTCCTGGCTCCATTCTAACTTCTTTTCCGTACTCTGGATCTTTCTCCATTTTCTTGTAATCGTCAATGTATCTCTTTGCTAGTTGCACTGCAATTTTTTTATTTTTTATGTAGTCTGGTGTTGCTTTAAAAGTTGCTGAATTTTCCTGCTCCATCTCGTCTGCTACTCTTGAAGCAAAGTTTGCCACTCTATCTTCCTCACCTGATTTTGTTAACAGTCTTGATGCAATATCTGAAAGTATCGAACTNAACATTGTGTTTTTGTTTGTAAATTTTGTTACTTTTAACATCTTGTCTGCAGAGTCATCTTTTCTCAAAACTAATTTTCTGTCAGGATCATTCAAGAAACTTTGCACTACTGCGCCATGATCTACTGGTGCCTGTACAGGTGCGTCGATTGGTTCTTCTCCCGGATCTAATTCGTTTACTTGTTCTTCTTCTTTTGTTGTTTCAAGTTCACTCATAATCCTGTTGATAAGTGGAAAAGCGTCTTCAACTCTCTTGTCTAAATTTGTCATTGTAAACTTTTCTCTTAATTTGTTCACGGTCTCATCATCAAGTATTTGTTCTTCTGAAGTTTTAAAGTCTTTACTTGCATTTTCATAGTGAGATTGTTTAGATAGGTTTCTCATGTACCCTCTTAAATTTTCTAATTTTANTTTTGTTTGCTCTATGATATCACCTGCATTATCATTTAGTTGGTCTTTGTTAGACGCATATCTTGAAAATGAATTTAATTTTGCTATGTCTTCTGAAGTTTGTATAATATGTTGTCCAAATTCATCATGTGGCCTTCCACCATTAGCAACGTGTCTTGTCATAGCTCTTGCACCTGCTAGGTGTGTCATTGGATATTTGAATCTTTCACCATCTTCNTTTTCGATGTANAATGANTGTATCTGTCTNGATCTTGCACCAGGCACAGTNTCNTCAACTTTNCCNTTGTGTCTTATTATTAATTTTGTNNNGTCTAGGTTTTCNNATGAACNTTTTGNTGNNCCTGTNAGNCCTTCTGCAACTGGTGCCTTTTCAACACCTGCTANTTNAGTGATTCTAGTTAAGTTCTTCCGACATNTCNTCAGTATTTACCGTTTTGTTCGTATCTGCAAGATTTTNATAATCCTGCTTCGTTAGGTTCGATTTAGTGATGTCTCTGACATCAAATCTTAACTGATGCTCAACAGCAAAGTCCTTAAGTTCTTTAAGGAAAGCATACCATTCGTCTCTGCTGTCCTCATCAATTTTGCTTACTAGATCTCTATTATAGTAAACTTTCATGTTTTCACCATCTGCAAGGCTGATGCTAACTGAACCAAAAGTGTCTGCGTCCTCTTGAAATTCAAACTCAAAAAATACAGCACTGCCTGGATCAGCCGTGGCCGCACCGTTTTCGTCACCTAATCTGATGTTTGAAAACTGCGATCTAATTTTGTTGAATAGATCTTGTGAGTTTTTAGGGTTCATATAGTGTATTTATTAACCTGTAAAAGATCCAAAGATTGGCATTGGAGTAATCTGACTGGTCCTGTCCGTCCATTTTTCGAATATTTTAGGGTCGAAATCTGCTAAAACTTTCATCATACGAGTCATAAGCAAACAAGCACTAACCAAGTCGTCGTGCTGTCCAGGTTTAGCACTATAGCTCATTCCTGAAGCGACAAAGTCCTTTAGTTCTGTGATTAAAAGTTTTGAGTTTATCTTCATTTTGTCATTTTCGACCAATTCTTTGAATTTTGTACACGCATCTATTTTGTGTTTGGCAGTTGTGTTGAAGCCTCTTCTGAACTTACGTCTGTGTCCTTTTCTAATAGGCTCTGACAGGAACATACCCATTATGTTTTCCTCACCTATGTCCATTACCCTCATCAGTGCCGCTTCTCCGATAGAGTTGTTTTCCATCGAATAAAATATCTGTGGAGTTGCTGAGGCATCTTTTTCCATTATTGTGTCATGTATGTGTTTGTTAATTCCTTGCAGTATTCTAACCTGTTGATTCATTGGTGTTTGATTGTGTTGCCACTCAGCCACTTGTTCGAATGTTGGTAATTCAAAAACTTGTATAGCGGCAAAGTCTCCTCCTGTACCCATGCTAGGATCTAGCGAAACCATGTATGTGTGTCCTGGTGTTGGTCTTTTGAACCAACGCACTTGTCCAGTTGTTTCAACTGGTGGCACCCCTTCCATGTCAGCCAATACTAGACTTGATATTAAGGTCTCGTCAAAGATCAAGAATTCACACTCGTGTTCCCTTCTGAATCTTTCTTCGCCTATTCTGGCTCTTTCTGCCTCTGCCCATTCCTCATCTCTTTCTGGATGTTCGTTCCAGTGTGCCTTCATGGCATAGAAACCATTTGTACCTACTACTTTGTCATTTCCGTATTCGTCAAATCTCTTATTTGCTTCTTTCCATATCATTGCAAACTGGTCTTCGTCACTGTTAGGTGTGGAAGTAATCAAACATTTTCCTCCAGTTGACAATGTTGGAGATAGTGAAGTCCAAAATTCTTTTGCTTTCTCTGGTGGTTGCACGAACGCAAACTCATCACAATATATTAGTGTAAGTGACATACCCCGTCCTGTGTTTTCTGTTGTTGTGGTTGCCATAATTTTAGACCCATTATCAAACTCTATACTGTTTCTATTGTACTGGGTGACACCTGCTTTGATCCAACTGGGCAACATCTCATAAGCATAACGCACCCTTGACATTATGTCTGATGCACCTGCGTATTTGTGTGCGGCGATTAGTATTTGAGAATCTGGTTTGAACATGGCATACCATATAAGGTAACCTGATGCACAGGTTGTTTTTCCTGTCTGTCTAGGTAGCATTGATATTGAAAACCTGTGGTTGTTATATGCATCTACCAATCTTTCTTGATAAGGATAAGGCTTGAATTTCATCTCACCTTTGGTTGGATGTTGAATCTTCATGAAAGTTTTCATAAAGAATAATGGACCAGTTTTTTCATCCATACACTTTTCAAGTTGTTCAACTTGCTCTTTAGTGTATTTGTGTTTCTTATGCGCCTTTTTAATTTGGTCGCTATCTAATGATACATACGCCATAGTGTAGTATTTAACGCTGTGATATTACTTTGAAAAGTATTACTTTGCTTCTTTTTCTTCTTTGTCTTTAACGGCTTTTTTCATTGGTTCTGTCTTGTTGCCGTCTTTGTCCATATCCAAGAAGTCAGGCTTTGATTTTGTTTCAGCCGCTTTCTGATATGTTTCTTTGAAGCTTTCATACTGTGTTCTTAGACTGTTTGCCAATTCTTCTTCAGTGATCTTATCTTCTGCAGTCATTGGATTGTCTCCTGGCTCTGCTCTTCTGAAAGAACTTTTCTGTCTGTTTAAACCACCTGAATGTTTGTTTACCAAACTATCTACATCTTGTACTTTTTCTTCTGGTTCGTTAGCAAAAGTTTCAGCCGCTTTTTCTTCATCCGGTGCTTTCATCATGTCTCTCATTTTTGCCATTTGCATTGAGCCCATAGGATCGTCATCGTGGTTATGCTCTTGATCTCCACCTGGGTGTGAGTGAGTCATACCATCATGGTCATGTGACATGTCATCATCATTTCCGTCTCCACCAATCATTTTTGCATCAACTGGTTGTACGCCTGCTAGTTTTAAAATCTGCATCATCATTCCTGCTTCTTGTGGAGTGTCTGCTGATATTTTGATGTCTTCTTTTACTGTTTCTTTTTTCATCATTTTTCCCTCTTCCATATCGTTCTCGTCGTCCTCAGAACCGTTGATTGCATTGTAAAAACCTCTTAAACTTTCACCATGCTTTTTNAAAAATTCTTCTCTTGATAATTTTTCTGCTTCGCCGTGCAAGTAATCTTTCATTCCGCCTTCAGTTACTGCTTTAGGATTTGTTTTTTCAACGTTCTCTACTGCGTCTTTTACTANTTCAGGTTTTGTTTCTGCAATTTCTTGTAATTTTTTTAGTACGTCGATCATTTCCATAACTGTTTCCTTATTGTTTGAATCCTTGTAAAGTTGTTGGATGTGGATTGCCTTTCACTGGTCCTGGACCTGTGCTAATTGGAGATCCTGCAGTTTTGTCATCCTCGTTTGGCATAATGTTTGACTTTTCTTTAGGAGCATCTACTGGATTAGTTTCTCTGTCTTTTAATAATTCTTTTAGTAAGCCCATGTTGTGTTTGTCGCCATAATGTTCTTCACCTTTAACCGGATGCTCTTGGAATTTTGTTTCTACGCTGGCTAATTTGTTTGCAAATTCTGATTTTTTTGCTTTCTGCATCTCGTCTTGATATTCTTCTGTTGGCTCACCTGGTTTTCTTACAACGATGTGTGTTGCCGGCACTCTCAAAATATCTGAAAGATATTCATGCATCACTCTTGGCGCCTCTGGATAGTTTGTAGTCACGTCAAATATTGTTACCTGCTCATTGCTTAAGGCAGGAAAATCCAATGGTAGTGTCATAATAGGAGTTTTCTTTCCAGCTGACATTTTAGCAACTTCAAATTTAGCAAGTGCTGATTCTAACTTTGACGCAAAATCTTTATCAAGATCTCCAGCGACCTTAATTTTGTAGTCATATGACTTTACTGCTTCTGTTAAGTAGTCTTTAAACGTGCTCATATGCAATATTTAGTCTTTTTTAAGTAGTTTCTTCATTAATTCGTTACGGTCAGATATCACAAATCCGTCGCTTTCTTCTATAGGCCCACCGTCTTTATTGCCCTGGTCTATCTTCTGCTTTTTAAGTTGCAGTTCAACCATTTTAAGCTTCTTATCTATTTTGCCGGCCTTTGCATCTATGGCGTTTCTTAGGAAGTTTCCTGCAACCTCGAATATACGCCCCGAATATCGTGAGTCAACATTCATGCCAAGATCCATGAGATTCTTGTAACTTTCTTCAGCCTCCACAGCCAGTTTATCTAATTCCAAATCTGAAAGTTCTCCTAGTCCTTTAACCTGTGGTAAAGCGGCCGCAATCTTGTCAAATTCAGCATAGCTCTTTTGAAGATTGGCCTGTGTTTTTGGGTCTAAGTTTTTTGAAGATGGATTATGTCCGTTCGCTTCTTTAATTTTTTTGTCTTTTTCTTTTTTATCTACCTCTTTGAATGCTTCTTTCACATTTGGTAAATTAAGTATATCTTCTAATTTCTTTGTCATGCTCGTATTTACTTACGTTTGCCGTTATGGAACAACTGTTCTTCTGATACCACCCTGAACCTTATCTTTCTCTGCTTGGCATATGAACTTGCGGCTTCCCATTTGGCCATGTTTATCACTACCTGTTTCTTTTTTGCTAAACTTTTACCTGCTGATTCCATTGAAGTTTGGCTCATTGGTTTCACTTCCACCATCTCGGCATGTTTCCTTCCGTCCTTGTCTTGATAAACTATAAAAAAGTCCGGCACGTACACAGTGTATTTGCCAGTGAAAGGATGTCTATAAGGTATCTTAATAGACTCGGATGCCCACTGATAAACGTTAGGGTGTTCATCACACAATCTCATGAATGCATGTTCCCAACTTGATCTATAGGTTGGTGTCTTCGTGCCTACATATTTCTCTTGGTTCTTGGGAGAGAACTTACCCCTTGCAAATCTAGGTAGCATTAGTCTATAATGTTTCTAGATACCGTCTCTTTGGCGGCCAGTGTCTTCCTAACACCCAACCTACTTGACTTGTATCTGTTGGCGTTTAAAATTATTGTTATTAACTCAGACAACAGTGCCGGATTGGCGTATGTCAACTTGTCTAATATTTGTTGTGGTTTAATGTCGTCAATCTTGGCCTGTGACAGAATTGCATACGCAGTTGTTTCTGCGGCTGTTCTACTAAAATTACGTTTTACAAAAAAGGCAACAGTCGCATCGTATTCACCTACGTTGAACTGATAGTCTTGCTGATAAGCAGTTGTCGTTAGTTTTTCGATAGTCTTTTCTAAATCATCTTTATCTTTAGGTGGTAGGTTTGAATAAATGTCAGCCATTACAATGATGCCTTCTCTGTTGCTATTTCAACGTTTTGTGTTTGCCTATTAATTTTTATATATCCTTCGGTTACTAACTTCCTAATGTCTGTTATTGCTTTGTTTGTGTAAACAGTTTTTACATTGTCAGAAGATCCTGTGTATTCAACGTCTGATTCAGCAACTGTCAGAGATTTACGTGAGCCAATATCTTTATAATAAAGTCCTGCCGCTATTTCGTCTCTTATATCAGTGTCATTCGATACAAGATTAAATGATTCGTCTGCAGTCAAAAAATCGGCAGTGTTAGGTAATGGATTTGTTATCACAGTATTGTCTGATTGATTAGTATTATCTGCTGTACCTCTTGCGGTTGCTATCACGGCACCTGCCGCCACGGCCGCACCAACAGAAAACTGGGCAACAGGATTAGTAATTGTACCTGCCTGTTTTCCAACCTCTAAGACCCCTTCTTTGGCAATACCTTTTAGCTCTTCTTTAACATCTTTCTTTTTAATTTTTTTTGCGTTGTTGTATGTGTTCGACGCAGTAAGAATTGCACCTAATATGTTTCCTGATTGCACATTCCTGATTACAGATCCTATACCATCAACGACTCCTCCTGGACCAAATATGCTGTTTGTGCCACCACCTAATACAGTCAATGGACTAGGTGCGTTGTCGTAGTGTATAGTTGCAAAACCAGGAACATTGTTTTTGTTTACTATTCCTGACTTGTATATTACCGTTTCGTATAATATTTGCATTGTGTTGTTCATCACACCTGCACCGTCGGCCTGATCTAAATCATCATGTGCAAATGAACCTATTACAGGATTTACTAAAGTCATCGAGGTAAATCTTTGTTTGTGTAAAACAAAAATTTCAATGCCTTTCAAGTAAGGCTTTCTTCTTACCTTGGGAGTATCTAGACCAAATTTTGTTGTTGCTCTCGCACTTCCGAAGTCGTAATAATCGTCTTTGGTGTTTGAAATAGTTAGATCGTTGTTCATGCCTATTGAATCTGCAATATTGTATTCATAGTATTTCTTCCAGAAAGCATTCACCGTGTCTGCATGATCGTCATGGAACGTTATGTTTACAGGCTCATAGGCTATTCTTGTTGCCGTGTACATTTTTTTGTTGTACTGCACCTTTTCTTCTAAACTAAGATCATACTTTGGAAGATCACAAGCCTTTACTAACATGTTCAACTCATATCTTTCATGAGCACCAAAACCGTCTACGAAAAGTGTTTCATCTGTGTTGAACACAACATGAAACAGAAATTTCTGTTTGGGCATCAGTTTGTGATTGTTATCTATGTACAACCTTGATGCGTGTTGGTAATCTTTCATTCCAGGAAGACCGTCCTGGAAACCTTTTAAAAAATTGTTTATAGTTGGCATAGTATTGTTATTTATAGTCACAAAAAAAGCGCCTATAAAGACGCTTTTCCTGTATTATAAATGCTAAATTTAATTCTTATTACTGTCCACCACCAGTACTTAATGTACCAATCGTTCTAGCTACTGCTGTTCCAATTCCTGTTCCTGTTGGAGTTTGAACTGCGTTGTCATATCTTACTGACAATGTGATAGTTGCTGGTTCTGATGTGTTGTATGCTAGTGTGTTGTAGTTTACGTTTTCAATGTACGCACCGTACAACTCAAATGTTTCTAACACACTTGGTGCACTTGCTCCGTTACCACCATCAAGCATTTCGATCCTAGTTGTGAATTTGTAATCAATACCAGACGCCGCACTTGACTGTTCAAAGAAATCAAATTGTTTTTGAATCTGTTCACCAACTAGTTTAGAAACTGAGTTGTTTACATCATCTCTCAATGTGATTGTTATTGGATCCCAAGTATGTTTACCTGCAACATAAACTTTTGAGTTGTAAACATCTAGTGTTACTTGGTCAAAAGTCAAGTTAGGTCTTGTGATATCCATTACTTGTTTTGTTAGTTCTGATCTTGGTGTTGATACTCCAAAATTTTCCAGTATCGCTCTAAAACGATATTGTAGTTTTGGCATCAACAAGCCTTGTGATGCTGAACTTTGATCGTTTGCTAAAGGTACTGTAAATTTTGATAAA
>NHLU01000016.1 GCA_002169255.1 Candidatus Pelagibacter sp. TMED275 | reverse complement strand
TAAACTTACAATTACATTTCCACCCTCAATAATTTCAGATAGATTAATTCCCGTTGCTTTGCCACAGTCACATTCTTTCTTAGTTATAGTCAAATCTTGAGCTACATCACATAATCTTCTGGTTAAGTAACCAGAATTTGCAGTTTTTAAGGCGGTATCAGCTAATCCTTTTCTAGCTCCATGAGTTGAATTAAAATATTCTAATGCTGTTAAACCCTCTTTAAAATTTGAGGTAATAGGAGTTTCTATAATTTCTCCAGATGGTTTTGCAATTAGTCCTCTCATACCGGCCAATTGTTTCATTTGTGCCGCAGATCCTCTTGCGCCACTATCTGCCATCATGAATACAGAATTAATTTTCAAACCTTCATTTGTTTTCTCTGTAGCAGAAATTCTTTTCATCATCTCACCTGCTACTCTATCAGTACATTTAGACCAAGCATCAACAACTTTATTATATTTTTCTCCTCTTGTTATTAATCCTTCTGAATATTGATTTTCATAATCTGATATTAGTTTTTTCGTTTCATCTATTAACTGCTCTTTATTTTCAGGAATAATTAAATCATCTTTTCCAAATGAAATACCTGCTTTAAATGCATGTTTAAAACCAAGATCTTTTAATTTATCACAGAAAATCACTGTACTCTTTTGGCCNGTAAATCTAAAAACCATATCAATTATTTCAGANACTACTTTCTTNGGTAATAATCTGTCAATNAATGAGAANTTAATATCCTTATTCTTTGGTAAAAGATTTGCNAATAAAAATCTACCNGCTGTTGTTATGTATTTTTCAAATTTTGTATTTCCNTTTTCATCGACAGTTTCAAATTTTGAAACTATTCTAGAATGAACTTTTATTTGACCGGTTTCTAATGCATGCTCAATTTCAGATGTATTAACAAAATAACCGTCAACTCTGTCTGTTTGATATGGTGGTTGAGATAAATAATAAATACCTAAAATCATATCCTGACTAGGAACAATGATTGGTTTACCATTTGAAGGACTTAAAATATTATTTGTAGACATCATAAGCACTCTCGCTTCTAATTGTGCCTCTAAACTTAATGGAATATGAACAGCCATTTGATCTCCATCAAAGTCTGCATTAAAAGCTGCACAAACTAAAGGGTGAAGTTCAATTGCGTTACCTTCTATGAGTTTTGGTTCAAATGCTTGAACACCTAATCTGTGCAACGTTGGTGCTCTATTAAGAATTACAGGATGTTCTCTCACAATAAGCTCTAAAGCATCCCATACTTCATTTTTTTCCTTTTCAACAATTTTTTTTGCCTGTTTTATAGTTGATGCTAATCCTAATTTGTTTAATCTTGCATATAGAAAAGGTTTAAATAATTCTAAGGCCATCTTTTTTGGTAAACCACATTGATGAAGTTTTAAGTCAGGACCTACAACAATTACTGATCTGCCAGAATAATCTACCCTTTTACCAAGTAAGTTTTGTCTGAATCTACCTTGCTTCCCTTTAAGCATTTCTGCAAGTGATTTAAGAGGTCTTTTACCGGTTCCAGTAATTACTCTTCCTCTTCTACCATTATCAAATAACGCATCCACAGATTCTTGAAGCATTCTTTTTTCGTTTCTTATTATAATATCTGGTGCTTTTAAATCGATCAGTCTTTTAAGTCTGTTGTTTCTATTTATAACTCTCCTGTAAAGATCATTTAAATCTGATGTAGCAAACCTTCCACCATCTAATGGAACTAACGGTCTAAGTTCTGGGGGTATGACTGGAATAACTGTTAAAATCATCCACTCAGGTTTGTTGCCAGTTTCAATAAATGAGTCTATCAACTTTAATCTTTTTATTGATCTTTCTTCAGCCACTTTAGATTTAGTTTCTTTAATATTTTGCGCTAATATCTTTCTTTCTTCCTCTAAATTTATAGATTTTAATATCTCTAGTATTGCCTCGGCACCTATGCCAGCTGTAAATGACTCTTCGCCAAATTCATCTTGGTATTTGACAAGTTCTTCTTCATTTAATAGTTGGTTTTTTTTAAGACCGGTTAATCCAGGCTCAATAACTATAAAATTTTCAAAATACAAAACTCTTTCAACTTCTTTTAGTTTCATATCTATTGCTAAGGATATTCTACTTGGTAGAGATTTAAGAAACCAAATATGGGCAACTGGAGTAGCTAGATTAATATGACCCATTCTTTCTCTACGTACATTTGATTTTGTTACTTCAACACCGCACTTTTCACAAATTATACCTCTAAACTTCATTCTTTTATATTTACCACATAAGCATTCATAATCTTTTATTGGTCCAAATATTCTTGCACAAAAAAGTCCATCTTTTTCTGGTCTAAAAGTTCTATAATTTATAGTCTCAGGCTTTTTAATTTCTCCATAAGTCCATGATTTAATCTTATCAGGACTTGCTAGCGTAATCTTAATACTGCTAAAATTTTGCGCATCTGATATTTCAGTATTTTTAAAAAGATTAGTAATTTCTTTTGACATAATTAATTTAACTCCACGTTTAATGCTAATGCTTTAATCTCTTTAACTAAGACATTAAAAGATTCTGGTATACCAGATTCAAAGTTTTCCTCCCCTTTAACTATAGTTTCATAAACTTTAACTCTACCTGCAACATCATCTGATTTTACAGTTAAAATTTCTTGCAAAGTATAAGATGCTCCGTAAGCCTCTAATGCCCATACTTCCATTTCTCCAAATCTTTGTCCTCCTAATTGAGCTTTTCCACCCAACGGTTGTTGAGTTACTAAGCTATATGGTCCTGTTGACCTTGCATGAATTTTGTCCTCAACCAAGTGATGGAGCTTTAACATGTAAATCGTTCCAACTGTTACTGGTCTATCGAATTTTTCTCCAGTTCTTCCATCCCACAAAAATGTTTGACCTGATCCTGGTAAATTTGCCAATTCCAACATTTCTGTAACATCCTTTTCCTTTGCTCCATCAAAAACTGGTGTTGATATTGGAACACCATTTTGCAAATTTTCACAAAGATCTTTAAATTCTGTTTTATTTAACTTATCGACGTTTTCCTTAAACACTTCATCACCGTATACTGATTTTAAGAAAGTTGATATTTTTTCGTTCTTTTCAATCTTTTTTTGATTTTCATTTATTAAATTTTTAATATTGTCACCTAACTCTGTACAGGACCAACCTAAATGAGTTTCTAATATTTGCCCAACATTCATTCTACTTGGTACTCCCAATGGATTTAGAACTATATCAACTGGCTTGCCATTTTCCCTGTAAGGCATATCCTCAACAGGTACTATTTTACTTACAACTCCTTTGTTCCCATGTCTTCCCGACATTTTATCACCTGGTCTTAATCTTCTCTTGATAGCAACAAATACTTTTACCATTTTCATTACACTTGGCAGCAAATCATCACCTTCTCTTATTTTCATAACTTTGTCTTCAAATCTATCCTGAATATCTTGTTTTGCTTGATTAAATTGTGATTTTAATTGGGTTAATGATTCATTTTTCTTAATGTCATCTAAATTAATTTTAAAAATTTCTTGAAGATTTGTTGTTTCGATATTTTCTTGAGTTAATTCATCACCCACATTTAAATCTTTTATCTTTTTGTTTAAAACAGTTCCACTTAATATCTGTATTGCTCTTTGTTTAATGCTTCTTTGCAAAATTTCTTCTTCAACTAATTTATCTTGTTGTACGGCATCAATCTCAGATCTTTCAATAGTTATAGATCGTTCGTCTTTATCTATTCCATGTCTATTAAAAACTCTAACATCAACTACAATACCTCCACTACCACTTGGCATTTTTAAAGATGTATCGGTTACATCAATTGCTTTTTCACCAAAAATTGACCTCAATAATTTTTCCTCAGGTCCTGAGGCAGAGTCACCTTTAGGAGTAACTTTTCCAACCAATATATCTCCTGGTTTTACTTCAGCTCCTATATATACAATTCCTGATTCATCTAAGTTTTTTAACGCTTCTTCATTTACATTTGGTATATCTCTTGTAATGTCTTCTTCACCTAATTTTGTATCTCTAGCCATCAATTCATATTCTTCTATATGAATTGAAGTAAAAACATCGTCTGTTACACATCTTTCTGAAATAAGTATTGAGTCCTCATAATTATAGCCTTGCCAAGGCATGAATGCTACGGTTACATTTTTTCCTAGTGCTAACTCACCTAATTTAGTTGCGGGGCCATCAGCTATTATATCTCCAGATTTTACCTTATCACCAACCCTAACTAATGGTTTTTGATTAATACAAGTATTTTGGTTTGATCTCTTAAACTTTTGAAGATTATATATATCAACACCAGATTTTGAAAAATCAGTTTCTTCAGTTGCTTTTATAACAATTCTTTTTCCATCAATTTTATCGACTGTACCATCTCTTTTTGCAACAATAGTAACTCCAGAGTCTAGTGCAACATCGCTTTCTATTCCTGTACCCACTAAAGGTGACTCGGGTTTTAATAATGGAACTGCTTGTCTCATCATATTTGAACCCATTAATGCTCTATTTGCGTCATCATTCTCAAGAAATGGGATTAGTGAGGCAGCAACTGAAACAAGTTGTTTTGGTGATACATCAATGTAATCAATATTTTCAGGTTTCGATAAAATAAAATCTAAATTTCTTCTACAAGAAACTAATTCCTCAATAATTTTTCCTTTGGAGTCTATTTTAGAGTTTGCTTGTGCTATTGTAAATTTCGTCTCTTCCATTGCAGATAAATAAACAATTGAATCTTCTACAACCGCATTTTTTACTTTTTTATAAGGACTTTCTATAAAACCATATTTATTTATCTTCGAATAAGTCGACAGACTATTAATTAGTCCAATATTTGGTCCTTCTGGAGTCTCTATAGGACAAATTCTACCATAATGAGTTGGGTGGACATCTCTAACTTCAAAACCAGCTCTTTCTCTAGTTAAACCACCAGGCCCTAAAGCTGAAACTCTTCTTTTATGAGTAATCTCTGAAAGAGGATTTGTTTGATCCATAAATTGAGATAATTGAGATGTTGCAAAAAAATCTTTTAATGAGACAGTTAATGGTTTAGCGTTTATCAAATCTTGTGGCATTGCAGATTCAATATCAAGAGTTGTCATTTTTTCCTTTATGGCTCTTTCCATTCTATAAACACCAATACGAGCTTGATTTTCAACTAATTCACCAACAGATCTAACTCTCCTATTTCCTAGATGATCGATATCATCAATTTCGTCTTTTCCATCTCTTAAATCCAACATTTTTTTTACTATAGCTAAAATATCATCGTTTCTTAAAATTGTTATTTTGTCTGATACTTGTTGATTTAATCGTGAATTCATTTTTACTCTACCTACATCAGAGAGATCGTATCTATCTGAACTAAAAAACAAATTATTAAATATTTGTGTCGCTATTTCTGCTGTAGGAGGTTCTCCAGGACGTAAAACTTTATAAATTTCAGTTATTGCATCGTTTTTGTTTTCATTTTTATCATTAAGAATCGTATTTAAAAGGTACGGTCCCTTATTGATAGAATTTGTTCTGGATAATTCAATTTTATAAATTTTTGACTCTAAAGTTTTTTCGAGGATAGTTTCATTAATTTCTGTACCAATTTTAAATATATCCTCACCTATCTCTATATTTTTATGTAAGAATTTACCAATCAAAGATTGATTGGACACGAATATTTCATTTAATCCCTCGGTATGTAATTTTTTCGCTGTTAAAAAATTTACTTTTTCACCATTTTTTAAAACAACTTTCCCAGTTTTTGCATCTATGACTTCTTCAGTAAAGTTTTTTGATTTATAATTTTCTGGAATAAATTTAGTTTTCCATTTTTTTATTTTTTCGTCATAAGTAAAGATTTCCTTTTCATAAAATTCATTCACTATGTCTGTCTTTGAATATCCAAGAGCTAAAAGTAATGTGGAAACTAGTATTTTCTTTTTTCTATCAATTCTAAAGTAAAGTAAATCTTTAACATCGTATTCAAAATCTAACCAAGATCCCCTGTTAGGTATCACTCTGCAATTAAAGAGTAGCTTTCCACTAGCGTGAGATTTGCCTTTATCATGNTCAAAAAANACNCCAGGACTTCTATGCATTTGNTTNACNACAACTCTNTGAACACCATTNGTNATAAANGTTCCGCTNNNNGTCATCATAGGNACTTCNCCCATNTANACCTCTTGCTCNTTNGCAGANAAAATATCTTTTGTGTTATTNTCTTGATCTATTTCATANACNACTAATCTTAATATACATTTTAATGCTGACGAGTAAGTTAGACCTCTCTGAATGCATTCCTCTGTATCAAACTTAGGTTTATCTAATTTGTAAGAAACATACTCAAGAGTTGCTTTGTCGTTGATATCCTCTATTGGAAAAATACTTTTAAAAACTCTATCAAAACCTTTTGTAATTTGTAAGTTTGAATCATCTTTAAATTCTGTAAGCTCTTTATAAGAATTTTTTTGAACTTCTATAAGGTTTGGTATTGACAAACTTTCTTTTAGTTTACCAAAATTTTTTCTAATATTTTTTTTACCTGTAAAAGATAATTGCATTAATACACCATAGCCAATATTTCTATCGGCAATTTTTTTTTAAATTTATTTAAGTTCTACTTTAGCGCCGGCTGCTTCTAACTTAGCTTTAATTTCTTCTGCTTCTTTTTTATTAACACCTGTTTTGACATCTTTCGGTGCTCCTTCTACTAAGTCTTTCGCTTCTTTTAATCCAAGAGATGTAATTGCTCTAACCTCTTTAATGACGTTAATTTTTTTATCTCCAGCTGCAGCTAATACAATTGTAAATTCATCTTTTTCTTCTACTGGTGCTGCTCCACCACCTGCTGCAGGTGCTGCCGCAACTGCTGCTGCTGCTGTTACGCCCCACTTTTCCTCTAGTTGTTTTGAAAGCTCAGCTGCTTCTACAACAGTTAAGCTAGATAAGTCGTCTATTATTTTATTTAAGTCAGCCATAATTTTAATATTTATTTGTAAGGTTTATTTTTTACTTTTTTCGAGCGCTAAAATAGCGATTTTTGAAGCCGGCGCAAGTAAAATACTTGCGATTTTTTGTGCAGGAGACCTTAAAATTCCTACAATTTTTGCTCTTGCTTCGTCCAAAGACGGTAATGTTGCTACATTTTGTACCCCAGCAACATCTAAAAGATCATTTCCCATGATTCCGCCTAATATTTTTAAATTTTTATTATCTTTAGCAAAGTTAGTTAATATTTTTGCTGACTGTATTGCGTCATCAGATAGGGCTACAGCGGTAGGTCCTGTAAATAGTTTTGATAAATCTTTACATCTTGTTTTTTCTAAAGCTAATTTTGTTATTCTATTTTTGGTTATTTTAAAAATTATTCCATGTTCACGCATTTTGTTTCTTAAGTCATCAAGCTGAGTAACTGTAAGACCTTGATAATGTGTAACTATGACAGCTTCAGACTTATCAAGTTGATTGGTCATATCATTTATATAAATTTTTTTCGTCTCTTTATTCATCATAAAATTATATACCTTTTGCAAGTTTCAGTTTATATGAAACACCCATCGATGATGTTATATACATACTTTTAACTAAATCTCCCTTTATTGTCATATTTGATTTTTCTTTAGTTAGCGTATCTATGACTGCATTAAAGTTTTTCAATAGTTTATCATCATCAAATGTTTTTTTACCTATACTTAGGCCAATATTTCCATCTTTATCATTTTTTAATTCTATTTGACCAGATTTGGCATTTGTAACTGCTGTTTTTATATCTTCTGTTACTGTTCCAAGTTTTGGATTTGGCATTAATCCTTTAGGACCCAAAACTTTTCCTAATTTTGATAATTTAATCATCATTGATGGCGTCGATATTAATTTTTCAAAATTCAATTCACCATTTTTAATTTTTTCTATAAAATCATCTCCTCCATACATGTCTGCACCTGACTCTTCTGCTATTTTATGTTTATCTGTTTCACATACAACAGCAACTGTAATATTCTTTCCTGTACCTGATGGCATATTAACAGCTGTTCTAAGGTTAATTTCAGATTTTTTTTGCTTATTATTAATCAATAAACTTAAATCAATGGACTCGTCAAACTTTGCTGTGCAATTTTTTTTAATTATTGGAAGTAAATTTTCAATTGTATCAGCTTTTATACTTTTTGTTTTTTCTGGTAATTTTTTAAATCTTTTAGATGGCATTATTCTTTAACCTCAATTCCCATTGATCTAGCAGATCCAGATATTATTTTAACCGCTTCATCTAAATCGTGTGCATTTAAATCACTCATTTTCTTTTTTGCAATTTCTTCTGCTTGTTGTTTTGTAATAGAGGCAACAATATTACGACCTGGTTCTTTAGAGCCAGATTTTAGTTTTGCAGCCTCTTTAATAAAATGTGAAGCTGGTGGTGATTTAATAATAAAGTCAAATTTTTTATCTTTATAAACTGTAATAATAACAGGAACAGGTTTTCCCATAAAATTTTTTGTTTTTTCATTAAATGCTTTGCAAAAGTCCATTATATTTATTCCTCTTTGTCCTAAGGCTGGACCAACAGGAGGTGCTGGGTTTGCTTGACCTCCATTAATTTGTAATTTTACGTATCCACTAATTTCTTTTTTTGCCATTAACTCGCCTTTTCAACTTGATTATATTCTAAATCTACAGGTGTTGGTCTACCAAATATAGAAACAGAGACCTTAAGTCTAGATTTTTCTTCGTCTATATCTTCAATTAAACCGTTAAACGAAGCGAACGGACCATCAATAACTTGAACTTTCTCTCCAATACTGTACTCAATGCTTGATTTCGGTTGGGCAACACCATCCTTAATTTGTCCTAAAATTCTATCTATTTCTTTTTCAGTAACAGGAACAGGAATGCCCTTAGAGCCTAAAAATCCACTTACTTTTTTTAAATCCTTTATCATATGATAAATTTTGTCACTCATTTCAGATTTAATCAAAACATAACCTGGAAAATATTTTTTTTTTCTTTGTACTCTCTTACCTCTTTTGACTTCAGTAATATTATGAGTTGGGACAACTATTTCCTCAATTTTATCTGACATTTCTAGTTTATCACATTCCTCACGGATTTGTTTTGCAACCTTATTTTCAAAATTAGAATGAGACTGAACAATATACCAATTTTTCATCAAAACCTCACATTTAAAAGCAAATCAAGTAGAAACTTGTAAAACTGATCAAGTAATAAAAAGAAAATAGAAGCAATAATAGCCATTGCTATTACCATTAACGTGCCTTGCATGGTTTCTTTTCCTGTAGGCCAAGTCACTTTAAATGCTTCTTGTTTTACTTCCTGTAAAAATTTTAAAGGGTTTTTCATAAGTATAAATTTTGGCAGGAGCGGAGGGAATCGAACCCCCAACCTCCGGTTTTGGAGACCGGCGCTCTACCAATTGAGCTACACTCCTAT
>NHLU01000015.1 GCA_002169255.1 Candidatus Pelagibacter sp. TMED275 | reverse complement strand
TGGGAACTCTTTTAATAATATGCTGTAAGCTTTATCTTCATATCTTCTTACAAGCCCTACTAAAACATCTTGTCTAAAGTCTTCACCCTCAACAATGCCTTCAGGTAATTTATAGAATGAGCTTTTCTTATTTGCGACCAGCATCTCTACAACTTCTTTTAATCTTCTTTTCTTACCTTTATACATTACTTCAATCTCGCCTTTTAACTCCATCCATCTGTCGTATGCAGTTTGGCCAGTCTTAGGGTTTCTTAAATCTTTTAAATTAATTTTAGAATTTGTGTCTATCTTGGATGGTTTCCTATATGTAATTTCTCTGTCTTCAAAGAACCTTGCAACCGCTGTATCTTTAAAATTAGTCATTGCAAAAGGTGATGACCATAATCCTGTCTTGCCACCTAATCCAAATAGCCATCCATTCTTACGACTAATTGGTTCACCAAATATATTACGTTCAGGCATAATATTGTCTGGGTCATCTAAAGGGTTGTAGCTTCTAAGGTTGTCTGTAAACGTCCAAATCTCTCTGTTAAATTCGTCATTAACTCTGTTGTTGTAACGCATCATGCCTGATAACGGCATCCATTTAAAAGCAAGTCTACCAAAGAACATTCCACCTTTTCTTTCTGGGTCTCTTGACATCATAAGTTGGTCGCCCAAGAAAAGACCTGCAGTCTCTAATAAGCCTTTGGTATAAAATTTAGATGTTAAGTTTCGAGTAATGGAGGCAATAGTAGCCATTGATAACTCTGTTAATCTGCTTTCTTGATAAGGTGTTAAGTCTTCCTTGTATTCTAAGAAATCATCTATTGTGTCAATTACATCAGCAGCAACTGCAAACGGTGTAAAGAATGGGTCTAATCTATTCATGGCTATGTAACGCCCATCCTTACCTTTGTAAGAATATGGTTGCCATCCAGTTAAATTTTCTTTTTCTTTATTTTGTTTCCAATCCCTTGAACCTCCACCTGTTACTTTTCCATATATTGCAGCAGTAATAGCAGCAGTCCATAATAAGTAACCCATAGTTATTCTTGCATTAGCTTCGGCAGCAGCTTCAGGGTTTATATACTTACCGTCTCCATCTTTCTTAAGCATTTGTTTCATTTGAAACTGATACTTGCCTAAAATCGGTAAGTGTTGAAAGTTCCATCTTAATAAGTTTGAAGGTGTATTTATGAAGTGAGCTCCTATTGCACGAAGCCATCTATGCTTATTTGTAAAATCAAGAATAGCTCCTGTAATCTGTCCTTTTACTTCGCCCTCAAAAGAACCATCAGCTCGTTGCGCTTGAGATGTAGCAGGTTGAGTGTAGGTGCTCTCTCTTGCATAATGTAAAGGGTCATTGATTTGTAATTTATCTTGGTCAGCTAATACGTCTCCTCTGACTGCAGCTCTACTATCTTGAACAGTTGACTTTGCCTGACCGCTTTCATCCATATACTCTTTCATATATTTACTAGCGAGTTCTTTGTATTCCTTAATGTTCTTTGCGCCTGCAGCAGTTGTAAAGTTATCTAATCTTGTAAAGACTTCAGGATTTTCTCTAGCAATACGTGAATTGATTTGTGCTGCAGCTCTAGCTTTAAAAGTCATTGCCTTCATAAATTCATCACCCGCAGATAAAACTCTTAATGGTGCTGTAATTAATTTAATTGGAACTTTAGATACAAAACGAACTCCTTGTCCTACTTTGTTACTTGGTGTCATAAGCTCAACCATTCTATTTAACCAAGCTTCCAATTGTCCTTGTCTTATGTTGCTATCATATTTCAAAGCTCGACTATCTAGTATAGGTCTACCTGCTTTAAAACTTCTATAAGCAGCTCTTATTGCATCAACGGTATAAACATATTGATAGACATAAGTATCAATAGCCTCACCAGCAATTACACCAGCACGTGCCCTATCAACAGGCATCATGTAAGCAGAACGCACTAACATAACCATAGGTTTCCATTGTGTTTGCATAAGGCCAGATGCAATGTTTAAGATGTGTGTATCCGGGCTAGAAAGTAAGTTGTTGTTTACATACTCTGCAGCCAAATCCCACTTGTTTACTTTTTCAGCATTTTGTAATGCTAGAATTACATGGTTATCATCTTCTAATTTAGAAATAGCTCTCATGTAATCTTCAGGAGTACCTTCAAGAATGTTTGCCATCTTTATATCTTCAGGTTCTACTAAAAGCTGTACGGCTTTACTTTCATCAACAGCTTGCCTTTGTGAAGCTAGTGCTGTTGCTATGTTGCCTTGAGCTTTCTTTTGTATAAATAAAAGTTGAGAAATCATTTCTCTTCTTGCAAGAAACTCTGCAGTTAATGCTTTTGCATCATCAGGTCTAATAGATATGTCATCAAACTGTCGAGCAATCTTAACCATATCGTCTGCTTCTTTTTTAATTAATTGACGCATGGCTAACATNTGTGCNGCCATAGATGAGTTACCAATCTCTTTNATATTTTTAATAAGTGCTTCTGGGTCTAATCCTACAAGAACTGCCTCTTCCTTAATTTGTTTAAAGTTTTTATTTACAATATCTTCATCCATCTTTTCAGTTAATTCTCTTGCAAGAACTTTAATCATTTGAACAGGGGTATGATTTTTGTCGCCTTCAGCCCAACGCTCATAGTTAAATTTTTCTTTAGGAGGTTTACCGCCCGGTTCTTGCGCTGTCTTTCTTAGTTCAGCTATATACTCGTTAGTGTCTTTAGGTTTTATTCTGTTGTACTCTTTAATATTAGCGACCTCATTTGCAGATTTATCTTCATAACGTTGACCTTTAAGTTTTGGTTCAGTTAAATCAGTAAATAATCTACGACCACTTAATTCATCAAAACCAAANTTATGAATGTCAGTTAAATTCTTTACACTNTGCTTACGTTGGTTTCTTAAAGTCATTTTAAAAGAACCTGCTGAGAATGCTCCTCCAAATACAGTTCCGAAACCAATACCAAATCCAGTTGATAATCCTAATCTTCCAAAATCAAAATCTTCTTGTACTCCACTCTTAATGGCAGTTTGTTGTAAGATTGCATCTGAAGCACCNGTGATTGCNCCTGAAAANAATCCTTCATACAAAGCACCTTTTCCTACTGCTCCAGCAAAAGCTTTNTTNCTTGCTGCCTTNGATGCTTCTTCAAATATCTTGTCATTAATTTTCTTAGCCATCTTACCTTTTAGAAGACGTTTCATTTCTTGTTTGTAAGCTTGTTTTGCAGCTTGGCCTCCAACGCCTACACCAATTAAATTAACAGGGTCTAATATAAGAGCTCCCCCAAAGTCTAAAAGCCAATCTCCAAAATCTCTATTAGGGTCATTCCAAAAGTTAGGAAGGTTTTGATAAACAGTATTTATCTTAGCGAATTGTTGTAAACGTTTTGGGTCATCTTCTCCCATTACGTTAGCTAAATCTCTAGTCATAGAAATAGTGTTATTGTTACGCCACGTTCTATCGTTATAAAAATAATCAATTACATCGGCATCATCTGTATATTGAAAATCGTCTCCGTCTCTGAAGGTGTAGTAATCTTTTAATGTATCAACGAAGTCTTGCGTGGTGAGGGTCTCTAATGCTTCTTCTTTGTAAACTCTGGCATCAACTTTTTTATCAATTCCTAAATAATTAANACCTTCACTTCTTTCAAAGTTGTCTTGATAAGAAGTAGTGAAATCAACCATTAGTTATTACCTTGNAAATATTGAGCCATCGCTTCATACAACTGGTCAGGTTCAATACCCATTGCTACAGCTATTTTGTCAAAGTCAGTTCTTGGTAAAGTGTCAAAGAATTGACGTATATTGTCTTGGAAGTATGCAGGAACTTGGTTAATNACTTGTTGAGCAATTTCAGGATATACATTNGCTCTTAAATAATTTGNAGTAGCTCTNTTAACTGCATCAATATCAGCAAGGTTAATTTCNCCTAAGTTTCCTTCTAGTAAACCATCAATATCAAATTGTGGAACTGTTTGCGTCATNGTATTTACAATATTCTCAACTGTAGTGTTTGCTCCTTCTGCTTCCTCTTGTACTGCTTGAACATCTCCAAAGCCGGCCATTGGAGGATTGACGACCATTTNTTNTGAATACATTTGAGATACGTAATCNCCTAANTCTTTCATAAATANTCTACGCTCTTCTTGAGTTCTATCTCCCGTTGCCTCAAATTCAATTATGCTAGTTTGGATGTAGTGCGTTGAATATCTAATTGCTTCATTATAATTTTCATCAAGGCCAAGTGAAGTCTGAAATGACCTTTTGATTNNATTGTTAATTAAATCNGTAGNATTACTGTAAACTTTATTTGTGTCATAAATCATCTCTTGACCGTTAGCTATTCTAGTGTGAGTGCCTGACCATACGCTCAACGCAGTTGTAAACATTTCAAACGGCATTTGACTACTTTCAAAGTCCCTAAGCATTCTTCTAGGGTCATCATCATAATCACCTTTTGCAATACTAAGTAAGAAAGCAGATTTATCTCCTTCTGATACTGCTGNAACTCTTTCTAAGTTTACTAATCTATCAAAAGTTTGAACCATGGTNGGGTCTACCATTTGTATTTTCTTTCTTGCGGTAGAAATTGCGTCAGTATTTGTAATATCTAAATCTGTAAAGGTTTCTAAAAGTACATTTTTAACTTGCTCAGTTTCTTGCCATTGCTCTCTTTGCAATTCTCTTGTTTCAAATCCATATCTTTCACTCCTTATTTGACTGCGTAAGTTTCCGACATCTTCTCTTTTTGTACTTAATAAAGAACCAAGCTTCTGACCGTTCTTTCCTACGCCTCTATCCATACTTAATATTTGTAAAGCTTTATCGTAGTGTTCTAACTCAGTTGCATTCGCAACTAAAAATGATGCGTGTTGTAAAGCAACATTATTCATCTCATCTGTTGTTAGAAAGAAGTTTTCATCACTACCTGTGTTTGGAAGTTTTGATGCGAAAGAACTCATAACACTCCAGTATTCATTCATATCAGTAACTGTATTATCAAGAAAATTAATTACGTTGCTGTGTTTTTTCTCTGTAGCTTTTACTGCTCTCATATCAGCATCTGCCATATATTCCTGTGATGACCACTTATTAAAAGCTACACCAAAACCATTTTTGTAAGATGAACTTTTAGACGCTATNTCTGGAAGGTATTGGCTGTAAAATTCTTGTANNGTTTGTTTCTCATAGTCGTAGTTACCATAGTTTTCTCTTATATTTTTGATAACTTCACCAGCTTGGAAACGCCCAACGTTACCATCTACAACTGAGGTAGCCCACTTGTTAGAAAGTATTGGGTCTTCACCTTTTAAGATGTAAGCATTTAATTCTTCTGGTGACATTGTACTTTTCAAATACTCAAGCTGCTCTTCTGCTTTCTTTACTTGCTCATCTTTATAAGCAGCAACACCTTTTGGAACTGCATCTGAAAGTGTGTTTAATGATTTTGCTAATTGTGTAAGCTCATTTTCTCTCCCGGGATTTACTCTTCCAGCAAAACTAGAGCCCATATATTTATTAGTAACCTGTGATTTGTATGCCATTATGATGTGATTGTCTTTCCTGTTGCGTAACCTTCCATTCCTGCTGAAGCAGTTCTTAGTAATAAGTCACCTGTAGTTGGTGTATAGACTGGAGCGATGTTGTTATAAATTCTTTGGAGGTTTGCGTATGCGTCTCCTCTTTGATTGTTAAGAGTAATCATGTCTTTTTCAAAACCGAAAGCAATGTCGTTATATTCTTGGTCAAAGACTACTCCTATATCTTGAGCAACTCTTATATCGTTACCAAAGCCGGCATTTTGAGCTGCAGCTAAATCTGCTTTTGCTTTCATCTTAGCTCTCATTTCTTCTCTACCTTTTTCTCTTGCAGACAGTCCTCTTTCAGTTTCTATTTTTGATAAATCAGTAAGATATGCTTGGTCAGCGTTTTGTTTAGTTTTGTAATCAGCATAAGCTTGATTAGAGGCCTGTTGTCTATCGGCTTGCCATCCTGCAACTGCAGAGCCAACTTTGAGACCAGCTACTGCTAATTCAACTGAGCACATTATTTTATCTCCTTCATCATTAATAAAAACGGTATTTTACCGTGACCGTATTCTTCAAATTCTTCTTTAGGTTCAAAACCTAAAAACTGTAACCATTTAAGTGAGACCCAATTCCTCTTATCAACAAAGTTGTAGAGGTAATTGTAACCTTCACCCATTTTTGCGACCCAATAAGGGCATTCTTTTAAAAATTGTTTTCTATGTTCTAGTAATAATTCGCTTTGTAATAACCAAGCGCATCCATATTCTGGGTCAACACTAGGTACGCATCCAAACATTCCGACTACGCCTTGGTCGCCAGTTCCCATAATAGAAAAATTCATAGCTCCCTTTATTGTAAAAGGTGTCACTAACGCTTCTAGTGCCCCAACACCATCTGAAGCCATTATTTCTTGTCTGTCTGCCTTACGCATAATCTTTGCTAAAACTAAAGCGTCTTTCAGTTCGGCATCACGAACGTATGCTACTTCCATTAAATACGTCTTGACCTTCTGTGATAGAACCCTTCAACTTCAGCTTGCGTAATGTGTACAGGTAAGTGACTGTCATTAACAATTGACACATCAACATCTGTATTACGTGCTGCTATAGGTACTCGCAGTTGGCCAGAGACTATTGGCGGAGCATCTATAACTGATTGACTGTCCCCAATAACGTATCCTGTCATTTCCGTTGTGTTTGTAGTTCTGTTTTTAGGTGTAACGTTTACCTTAAAAAATCCTGAGTCATTAAAATCAAAAGTAATTGTTCTGATTTGATAGCGCCCTGAGCTAATAGCTAATCGTCCTCTACCTGTATCTTCTCTCACGTACTGAGGAGATAACTCATAGGTAGACGTAAACGGTACGCCTATAAATAAATTAGTAGCGTTTGCATCAATAGTGTAAGTAGACCCTGTTGTATTAGTAGCGGTATAGTTTACTCCTGTCGTTGCATTAACAGCAATCAATCCTGTCTTAGCTCCATACGGCGAAGTGAATGTAGTTTTGCCTGTTGCTGCATCATACGTGCCTGTAACACTTGCCTTCAAATCTAAATAAATTTTAAATGATAGACTTGTTTCTTTTAAATTTTGTAAATCAATTCTAAATAATTTTGTAGTAGTGCCTTCTGCAGCTAACACATATAGGAATGACTCAAAGCTTACCGCTCCTAATAGTTTAGCTCCATTAAATATCCATTTTGACCAAGCTGTTTGTACTTTCTCTCCTTTGTCAAAGAAGTATTTATAAACATAAATAGTGTCAGCCTCTGCTGGCGCAACATTAGTACCTGTAGAATAAGGGGCAGTCTGCGCATCATTATCATCGTGACATAAAACAAATAATGTATCTTCAATATTGTTACTAATAATTTGAAAAGCATTCTTTGGTATCAACGTCTGTACAGCAACTGTAATATCTATACCGTCATTTGTTAGTGTATCATCATCTGAATAGTATTCTCTTATAGCTGTATTGTTATTACGTGGTTGTGCGAAGTATGCAAAACGACCTGCAGCAACTGGCTGAACTTGGTCATCGTGTTCAAACGTAGAGACTGCATTCAAGATAGCAGTTGTAGGTGTAATTGTATCTCCAGCAGTATCTAACTTAAATTGTTGTGTATCAGAAAATAGTAAAAGCGTTTCATTAAAGGCAACTGAGTTTTTAAGTGTGTTTACCTGAGTTCCTGAAGCTGCAATATCAATCGGGTCTGTATCTAATACTTGAGTTACTGTAGTTCCGTAAAAGTTAAAGAAGCCTCCATTCTCTGTGAAAATTAAATTCTCACCAGACAAAAGGCCTAATCTATTTTTATAAAAAGTTAAATTCTGTATTGCTTGACCTACAAAAGACGGGTCAGGGTTTGTAGTTATACTTCCACATATACGTTCGTTAAATGTTAGTTGCTTAAATGTAAACGTACCGTTGTTATTGTTTACTAATGCGTGTGGCATTTTAGTATTATCTAGTCCTAAAGATGTTCCCGGGGCAATAGTTTCTGACCAAACACCGTTACCTTGGAAAGCTACGAAGTAGTCAGTAAGAGTGTCTCCTTCATCTCCTGTAACTTTTATCTTAACATTAGTTTTTCCGTAATATGGTAGACGACTAAAATCTTGTATTTCATCTCTAACAACGTACATAGCCAAGTTACCCTGACCATCAGCACTCTCAACAGTATAACCAGCATTACCATCTGTTGGTTTACCGTAAATAACTGAGTCATAACTTTCAAAAGTAAAATGAGATGTAATACCTGAATAGTTAGAAAGGCCTTGAGTAGTTGATAAAACTGCTCCACTTGTAGCGTTAATAGTTTTAAATCCTATTTGTGATGCACCTGAGTTCCAATGTGTACTAGAAGTACCATTTAATAATATATCTTTAATTTTGTTGGTATCACGAAACGTACTGTCAGTTGTTGCATCATTACCTGAAGGCATTTGGAAGATAACTGCAATCGGATTTGACATACTAGGATGATTAACTGTTACCTTGTACTCAATACCGTATTGTGATTTTGCAACATTAATCAAAAACTCCTCTACTTTTGCAGGGCTAGATGATGCACTAGCAGTTGGAATGATTGATTTGTTTGCAATGAATGTAAAGTCAGCAACACTCACGCAATTAAAATCTTCACGTGGGTTTGTTGATGTTAAGTAAGATGTTCCATTTGGAAAGCTGACAGGATACGAAGTACCATCTAATCCAAAAACTTTTACGCCTCCATTGTAAAACGTAACAATAAATCTTGATGCAGCATCTCTGTTTATATTCCAGAACTTTATAGTGTTAGGATAAACATTGCCACTATCTACAGTAGCAACAAATTCTAGCGGTGGTCTTTTTGTTAGACCCTCCACAATATTGTTTTGATAATTAATTTGGTCAGTACCTTGATTGATACCTCTTTGCGTTGGAGTTTGCTCACTTAGACCATTTAAAAAGTTTGGTATAGTTTGTGAAACTACAGGCATTAGTAAGTCCTTCTAGGTGTTCTATTAATAATCGAATATGTGTTTGCATCTCCCTCTAAGATATTTACATCTGCTGAACGACTATCTGCTTGTTGAAACGCTATGTAAGCCTCTTGCTCATCTTGCGCTGCAAGGGATGTAAGCTCACCATCTCCAATAACTCTAGCTGCGTAACGTCTTGAAGCTTTCGCTGTAATATAGCGTCTTGCATATTCTGGGAGGTGTTCAAATTGTTGTACCAATACAACATCAACTGTTGGAGCTTTTGTGAAAACATCGGTGTGGTTATCTAAGTCATACAAGAAGCCAGCTCTCATTACATAGTTAGAACTACGAAATGAACTTGAGGCATCTGCTTGTACGCAGTTAGCAGGTAATGGTATTTTACCTGTATCATCAATAGTGACTACATAGTTGTAATGTGTATTGAAGTTCCAGCCCATTGCTTGAATAGACATTGATGTTTCATCTAAAAGGTTTTTAGCGATAGATACATCTGTAGTTGTGTCACCAGCTAGTGTGTTCACAGGAGCTTCTCCTATGACACTCAGCATAATGTTTACAGCTTGTAACTCTTCTGTGGGTGTGATTTGTGTTGCCATAATATATAAAAAAGAGAGGGAGAAATTAATCTCCCCCTCTATTAGGATTAAGCTTCCTTAATTCCTACTGCACTTTCTGGGCGAAGTACGCCATGTCCCATAGCGTATTTAGCTACCATTAAAGTACCTTGTCTTCTTATGTCGTATTCAGACTCGACTGCTAAATCCATTAGTTTAACAGTACCTGCTGCTGAAGGGTGAGTTACAAGAGCGACATAGTT
>NHLU01000014.1 GCA_002169255.1 Candidatus Pelagibacter sp. TMED275 | reverse complement strand
AGTTACTGATCTTCTATTTTTTGACCAAGCTAATGTGTTTGATCCAGAGTCTACTGGTCTTTCTTTACCATAGCTAATTACAGAAATTCTACTTGCTGAAATACCATATGTCATTAAGTAATCTTTAGCGGCATTTGCTCTTCTTTCACCTAATGCTAAGTTATATTCTCTTGTGCCTCTTTCGTCAGCATGTCCTTCTACTACTATATTCATGCTAGAATTTTTTCTCAAATATTCAGCTTGTTTTCTTAAAGTCTCTCTAGATGCTGTAGTTAAAATAGATTCATTTGTTGCAAAGAAAACTCTGTCTGGAACTCCTGGCGCTAGTTCTTTTACTGTATCAGTTCCTGTGTACACATCACCCTGCATTTGTGCTCCAGTAGTAACAGTTTTTTGGGTAGCACATGCAGTCAGTATCAGGCATGCAGATATTAATAATAGAGTATTATTAAAAATTTTGTTTAAAGTCATTCTCGCTCCTTAGGTTGCTTGTACTCTTTCACAAGTAAATAGATGTTTCAAGTTAAAAAATCAAGAAATTTAATCATTAATTACTTAATAAAGAAGACCATGATGGGTCAGAAGCATCTGTTTTTGTCTGAACTTGCCTCTCATTATAGCCTGTTAAATCAATAGACCATAATTTGGCTGAAAAGCCTTCCCCTTTGTCATTAGTCTTTGTCTCTCTATAAAAAACTAAAACCCTGCCATTTGGAGACCATGATGGAGCCTCTTGGTAAAAATTCTCAGTTAATAACCTTTCTCCTTTTCCATCAGTTCTCATAACTCCGATATAAAATTTTCCACTGTGTAGTTTTGTGAAGGCAATCAGGTCACCTCTTGGAGACCAAACAGGTGTTCCATACAAACCTCTTCCAAAAGAAATTCTTCTTACATTTGATCCATCACTATTCATAATATAAATTTGCTGATAACCACTTCTGTCTGAATTAAAACATATATATTTTCCATCTGGCGAATAAGATGGGGAAGTATCAATAGATGGATGATTAGTAATTCTTTCAACAATTCTATTCTCTAAATCCATAGTATAAATATCAGAGTTGCCACCAGTAGCAAAACTCATTATAATTTTTTTACCATCAGGAGAAAATCTTGGAGCAAAAGTCATACCAGGAAAGTCTCCTACCACTTCTTGAATTCCTGTCTCAATATCTAAAAGATATACTCTTGGTAAGTTTCTAAAATAAGATAAATAAGTTACCATTTGATTTGTTGGATTAAATCTTGGTGTTAAAACTAATTCATTTCCCAGAGTAAGATATTTAGTGTTAAATCCATCTTGGTCCATAATTGCTAATTTTTTTATTCTTTGAGTCTTTGGACCTTCTTCAGCAACATAAATAATTCGAGTATCAAAATAACCCTTTTCTCCTGTAAGCCTTTCATAAACTTTATCTGTTATTATATGACCTACTCTCCTCCAATTATTAGGTACAGTTGTGAAAGCTAAAGCCATAATTTCCTTAGCAGCCAAAACATCCCACATTCTAAATTCTACTCTTAATTTCTCATCTATGTATTCAACCTTACCTGTAATTAATGCTTGCGCCTTAATCAATTTCCAATCCTCAAATCTAGGTTTGAAATGAGCAATATCTGGTTCTTGAAGAAATGAATCTTTAGGAAGTGGATTAAATAGTCCTGATGTTGTTAAATTATTCTCAACGACTTTTGAAATCTCAGCACCAAGATCTTCTATTTTAACATCTTTTTTAAATTTTTCTTTTGAATTTTTATCAGTTGCTAGCGGAGAAACTGCGATAGGTAATGGATTAAGATTACCTCTTGTAATGTCTACTTCTATTAAAGAATAAGATTTTACTTGAAGTAAAAAAAAAATAATTATTATTCTAATTAAATTCATTTATCCCTCTAACATTTCTTTTGCATCAAAATTCAATTGTAAATCTTTCCATCTCTCGTAACCAGTTGATGGTACTCTCAATGGTTGGCAGAGTCTAACAGCTCTTAGAGCGCTTTCTGCTAGCACTCTATAAAATCCTTGTCCAGGTTTGTTCATTCTTGCATGGTCCAAAATTTCAGATTTAATAACTGTTCCATCAGGTTTTAATTGTAATTTTATTCTTACAAGTAAATTTTCGTTATATGGTAAACCAAGTGGTATGCTCCAACAACCAAAAATTTGAGCCTTTAATGCGTCCTCTTCACTAAGTGATAATGTATTGTTTGTCATATTAATATCATCAGATTGAGTTATTTTGTTTGTTTTTTTTGTAGTTTCAGCCAAATCTTGTTTTGATTTATCTATAAGGGCTGCAATTTTATTAGTATCAAATATCTCATCTTTTTCAAATTCAGATACCTGTTTTACATCAGTATCTTCTTTAACGGGATTTTGTTTTTTTTTCTCAATTTTTTTCACTTTTTCAGTTTTTTCATCAGGCAAAGGTACGGCGTCTGGTTTTTCTTTTTTAACCTTTTTTGGTGGAGCCTGTTCAGAAACTAATCTTTCCTTTTCTTTTTTTTTTACTTTTTCAATTATTTTTTTTGCCTTAGGAGCAAATGGAACATTTGTTTTATCAGTAATTTGAATAAGTTCTACTGAAACTATAGGTGGCAAGCTAATGGGTTTTTTTCCAAGAAAAGGTAAGCTTAATGTTGCTATTAATAAAATTAACAAATGTAGCCCAGATGAAATAATAATATTTTTTGTCAAAAAAGTTATCTTTCTTTATAGGGTTCAGAAATTAGAGCAACTTTAGTAAACCCTGAACCTGATAACATTCCCATCACTTCTAAAACCCTTCCATAATTAATAGTTTTGTCACCTCTTACATAAATTCTGGTATCTGTTCTATTTTTTGAAACAGCTAATATTTTTGCAATAATTTTTTCATAATCAACTTTTGTTTCTTGAATAAAGATTTCTCCTTTTGAATTTATCGTTAACGTTAAAGGTTCCTGTTCTTCAGGAAGTGAGTCAGCAGAACTTTCTGGAAGATCAACTTGAACCCCAACAGTTAGTAATGGAGCTGTAACCATAAAAATTACAAGAAGAACAAGCATTACATCGACAAATGGTGTTACATTTATTTCGCTCATTGGCTCTCTTGATGAACGTTTAAATTTAAATGCCATTTTAAATTATAGATAATAATTTTTTTGAAAAACTTTCAAGTTTTTGTGAATATTTTTTTGAATCATTGTTAAACTTATTGAAAGCTACTACTGCTGGAATTGCTGCCAACAAACCAAGTGCTGTCGCAAAAAGAGCCTCTGCAATTCCTGGAGCTACTATTGCTAAACTGGTATTTCTTGAAATTGCTATTGATTGAAAGGAATTCATGATACCCCATACAGTTCCAAATAAACCAATAAAAGGTGCAGTGGATCCAACGGTTGCAAGAAAAGTATAATTTTTTTCTATTTTTTCCATTTCTTGTTCAATATTTATTTCCAACATTCTTGACATTTTTTCTTGAAGGTTCGGACTTCTTTTGGATTTAAGTAAAGTTTTCATAGAATTTTTAAAAACATTTGCCATGGGGTCATTAATTTTTTCTGGCAAAGTATTATAGAAAGTTTCAGCCGATTTAGATTTCCAAAAATTTTTTTCAAATTGATCGGTAGATAAATGAATTTTCTTAAATAATTTTACTTTTTCGACTATTATGGCCCATGAATAGATAGAGCAAGCAATAAGTATTAAAATTACACTTTTGACAATAAAATCAGCTCTTAAAAACAATTTCCATAATGAAAAATCTGTGTTGCTGGCTAAACCAACTGCTTGTGTAGTTATATCTGCTTCCATCAATTATGATTGTCATTAAAATGTGTCATGATTTGGGCTCAAAAATTCCTTTAATTATCTGAATTAAAAGTCTCTGCAAAATAACTCGCTATTAGTATTGCATCGGCTTTATTTGAGTCTTTCTTTTTTGATAAATTTGATGAAAAATATGGAAATATTTCAATCGCTTTTGTTCTGCTCGCATCCTTTGATGAATTTATTAAATTAAAGTATTTCTTCCATTTTGCTGGTCTAATAAAATAAGTAGATAATTGGAGAGCTGAACATATTCCTTTTAGAACTCCAAATGACTGACCAAAATTAAACATTGATGTAACTCCTTGTCCAGGCATAGCTGCCACTTGTTCAATAACTACCTTTATTTCGTCATTTTTTTTATTAGCAATTCTTTGTTTTATTTCATTTGAAATTTGAGCACCATTTACCTGTTTTTTATTTTTTTTACCTTCTGACATATTTGGCATATCTATTACATCAATAATTTTACCATTTTCAAAAAAACATATTGCACCACTGATACCCGGATCTATACCAATTATTAACATTAGTTTATCTCTAATTTTAAATTTGTGAAAACGTTTTGAATATCATCCTCTTCATCCAAAGTGTCAATAAACTTTAAAGCAGACTCTAATTTTTCTCCATTAAGTTCAACAATATTTAATGGAGACCATTCCATACCTGTTGAAATAAAGTTATTTACATTTTGTTCTAGTTTTTTTTTAATATTATAAACTTCATTCGGATCACATGTAATTTGATGAAAGTTTTCACCAGAAAAACAATCCTCAGCTCCTGCATCTAAAGCATATTCAAAAACTTGATCTTTAGTAACTTCTTCCTTGTTAATCTTTATAATACCAACTCTCCTGAAATTATGAGATGAGGAGCCTTGAGTCCCCAAATTTCCCCCATTTTTTTGAAATATTGTTCTAACTATTGATGCTGTTCTATTTTTATTATCAGTCAGTGATTCTACAATAACAGCTATTTTATCAGGTCCAAAACCTTCATATCTTATCTCTTCGTAGTTAGAGTTTAGATTATTTTCTGATTTGTCTATAGCTCGACTAATATTGTCTTTAGGCATATTTGAGGATCTTGCTGTATCCATTGCAGCTCTTAACCTAGCATTCATCTCTGGATCTTTGCCACCTAATTTAGCTGCAACAGTAATTTCCCTTGATAATTTAGAAAATAAACTTGATCTTAATTTATCAGCTTTTCCTTTTTTATGTTTAATACCTGCCCAATGAGAATGTCCCGCCATAATTAAATTGAACCTTTTAATACACCGCCATGAATAAACTGTTTTGCATTTTTTGCTAGCCCTGTCTTTTCATCGCATTCAACTATTACACCACATAAAGTTGCTTGCCCTTCAGCAGGAAAATGTTTTTTTGAATCTTTTCTAAAAAATTTATTTAAAGAATTATACTTATTCATACCTATCACAGAATCATAATCTCCACACATTCCAGCATCAGTTTGATATGCAGTTCCGTTATTTAAAATCATCAAATCTGATGTCGGTATATGTGTATGGGTACCAACAACTAATGTTGAATTGCCATCAAAAAGATGTCCTATTGCCATTTTCTCACTAGTAATCTCTCCGTGCATATCAACAATTAAAAAATCGTAGTCTTTTTTTAACTTATTTTTATTTAAAAATTTCTCTGAAATATCAAAAACATTATCACACTTCTTCATAAATATATTTCCCATTAAATTTAGAACTCCTATTTTATATTTGTTTTTAAAATTATAAATTTTAAAACCCTTTCCTGGAGAGGGTTTAATTAAATTTTCTGGTCTAAGTAATCTTTCTTCATATTCAATATGTTCAATAGTTTCTTTTTGATCCCAAACGTGGTTCCCTGTAGTTATGACGTTAACTCCTTTTTTAAAAAAATTGTTGCTAATCTTTTTTGTAATACCGACTCCCTCTGGAGCGGCATTTTCTCCATTTACAATAGTAAAATCTATTGAATTATTATTCAAAACGTCTGGAAGATATTTTTCAATTGCTTCACAACCTGATTTGCCAACTACATCACCTAAAAATAAAAGTCTCATTAAAAAACCTTTTTATCTGTAACGATAAAGTCTAATTTATAATCATATTTATTTATAGGAATAAATTTCACTTCTTGAAAATGATAAGCTAAACCTATTGTCAAAACTTTTTTTCTTTTTTTTATTTTTGCTATAGCTCTGTCGTAATAACCTGCCCCATAACCAATTCTATTTAAATTTTTATCAAATCCAACTATAGGGACTAATAAAATATCTGGCAAAACTTTTTTACGAGACAATGGTTCTGGTATTCCGTATTTATTTACTTTCAGGATATCATTTCCAGAAAATTTAAAAAAATCCATTTGAAATTTTTTTTTAATTTTTGGAAGACTAATTTTAAAACCTTTTTTTTCAAAACGATCTAGTATATTAATATCATCTATCTCATAATTTACTGGATAATAACCACCAACTATATTTTTAGATTTCATTTTTTTTTTATTAATTAAGGAAAGTATTTTTTTAAAATCAATACTTAGATTTTCTCTGAATTTTAATTTTCTTTTTTTAATTAATTTTTTTCTTAAATGTGATTTTTTCACGAAAATTATTGTATTTTGCCTGTTTCACTTGTTTTTTCTAGAAAGTTTTCAATTTGATCTGCAGCGTCACTAATTATCTTTTCATACTCTATCTTATTTTTTTCAATCTCATCTTTAAAATTTTGATGATCTTTGCTTAAAGTATTAATTTCATTCTCCTTAGTATTCTTATAATCGTAAACTAACGATTTTAACTCTTTAAATTTTTTAGTGAGTTGGAGTAGCTCTTCCTTACTCTTATCGATATTTTTTTTGGTTTCAAAATATTCATCCATTATTTTAATTGAGGTTATTAGTAATAATTTATTTTCTCCAATATTTCCTAAATCTTTTTTTAAAGTTTGAAATTTATTATTAATATGTACCGATAGCTCTTCTAAATGGTCCTCCTGACCATCATCACAGGATAAGAGAAAATCTTTGCCATTAAATTTAATATTTACATTTGCCATTTATCTATTTCCTCTAAAAGAGTATCAGTCTCTTGATTTAATTCATCTATTTTATTTGAAAACTCTGTCTCTTTTGATTTTTCATTTTCTAATTTTTCTTTATATAAATTTAATTCATTTTTTATTCTATTATGTTCTGTAATTAAATTACTGTATTTTTGAGATATTTCTTTTTTTTCAATTTCTAATTGATTTTTCTGTTTTTCTAAAAGTTGAAAATCTGAATTAGAGCTTTGCGTCTTTAGGTAAAAATCTTTCAATTTTGAAAGAGCATCGTTAAGTTTTTTTTCTTTTTCAGAGCCTGTTTTCATATATATATATTTATAATATAAAATTGAGTCTTCTTAGTCTAGATAGGATAACATTTGAACATACAAAATAAAGATTTAGCAAATGCCATTAGATTTCTATCTATGGATGCGGTGCAAAAAGCCAATTCTGGACACCCTGGAATGCCAATGGGCATGGCTGATGTAGCTACAATACTGTTTAAAAATTTTTTAAAGTTCAACCCAAAAAATCCAAATTGGATTAACAGAGACAGATTCGTTTTATCAGCTGGTCATGGTTCAATGCTTTTATACTCACTTTTATATTTAACTGGTTACAAAAGTGTTTCATTAAATTCAATTAAAAATTTTAGAAAATTAAATAGCATATGTGCAGGACACCCAGAATATCATCCTGGTACTGGTATAGAAACAACAACTGGACCTTTGGGACAAGGTATAGCTAATGCTGTAGGTTTTGCGATAGCTGAAGGAATATTAAAAAAAAATTTAGGGAAAAAAATAATTAATCATAAAACGTATGTTATTGCGGGTGACGGATGTTTGATGGAAGGGATAAGTCATGAGGCAATGAGTTTAGCTGGTCATTTAAAACTTAAAAATTTAATTATGTTATTTGATAATAATTCAATATCAATTGATGGACCTACTAGTCTCGCTGTCTCTGATAATTATAGAAAAAGGTTTGAGAGTTATGGATGGGATTATATTTTAATTGATGGTCACAATTATAAAGAAATATACAAAGCATTGAAAATAGCTCAAAATGCAAAAAAACCAATAGTAATTTCTTGTAAAACAAAAATTGGTTTCGGGTCGCCAAATAAATCTGGTAAGGCATCATCTCACGGAAGCCCTTTAGGAGTAGATGAAATAAAACTTGTTAGAAAAAAATTAAATTGGAGATATGAACCTTTTAAAATTCCTCTTAAAATAATTAATAATTGGAAGCAAATTGGCAAAAATGGAATTAAGCTTGAAAATAAATGGAATAAAGAAAATAAAAAAAATAAAAATAAAATTCAAAAAATTTTTGGGACAAAATTTATAAATGCTTTAAAAAAAGAAAAAATTGAAGCTTTTAAAAATAAGAAAAGTTTAGCTACCAGAAAGTCGTCCGAGCTAGCTTTAATTGCTTTAACAAAAAATAGTAAAATCTTAATTGGTGGGTCCGCTGATTTAGCAGGATCAAATAATACGAAAACAAAATTTCAAAATATTATTAAACCACGTCAACTAGGTGGAAATTATATTCATTATGGCGTAAGAGAGCATGCAATGTGTGGGATAATGAATGGTATTTCTCTACATAGCAAATTAATACCATATGGTGGAACTTTCTTAATTTTTTCTGATTATTGTAAACCATCAATTAGATTGTCTGCTATTATGAAGCAAAGAGTAATTTATGTTATGACTCATGACTCTATAGGGTTAGGAGAAGATGGGCCCACTCATCAACCTATTGAACAATTATCAGGATTAAGAGCAATTCCAAATTTAAATATATTTAGACCAGCTGATAGGATTGAAACTATAGAATGCTGGGAATTAGCTTTAAGAAATATTAAAACACCAAGTGTTTTATCGCTTACTAGACAAAATTTAGAACCTATAAGAAAAAAATATTCTAATACCAATAAATGTTCATATGGAGCTTATGAAGTTTTAAGAACAAAAAATAAGGTCAATTTAACTATAATTGCTAGCGGATCAGAAGTTGGTATTGCAATAGATGTTAGCCATAAATTGGCCAAAAATAATATATATTCAAAAGTAATATCAATGCCATGCCAAGAAATTTTTGATTTACAAAAAAATTCTTATAAAAAAAAGATTTTGGATGAAACAAAATATAAAGTTTCAATTGAAGCATCAACTACAAATAATTGGGACAAATATATTGGAAAAAATGGAAAAAAATTTGGCATAAACGATTTTGGAAAAAGTGCGCCTTACAAAGATATTTATAAGTTTTTTGGATTAACTAGTGAAAATATTACAAAGGAAATTAAGAAATTAATTAAGAAATATAAATGAAAATTAGAATTGGAATTAATGGGATGGGTAGAATTGGAAGATTAGTTCTGCGCTCAATTATTGAAAAAAATGATAAAAACCTGGAGATAAAACATATAAATAACAGAACTGGACCAGAAGTGGTTACATCTTTAATTAAACATGATTCAATTCATGGAACTTTGAACGTTGAAATTACAAATAATAAAAATCAATTAATAATAGATAAGAAAAAAATTTCTTATTCTCAGGAATCAAATATTGAAAATATAAAGTGGAATAAATATGGCATTGATATAGTTTTTGAATGCACTGGTAAATTCAATACAAAAGAAAAAGTTTTAAACCACATAAAAAATGGTGCTAAAAAAGTTATAGTATCTGCCCCATGTAAAAATGCGGACAAGACTATTGTGTACGGTGTAAATGAAAAAAAAATTACTAAAAATGATAAAATTATTTCTGCAGCTTCCTGCACAACTAATTGTCTAGCTCCAGTCGCTGATGTTTTGCATAAAAATTTTAAAATAGAAAATGGATTTATGACAACAATTCATGCTTTTACGAGTGATCAAAGAATTCTCGACAATTCTCACAAAGATCCCAGAAGAGCAAGATCGGCTAATCAATCTATTGTACCTACATCAACTGGAGCTTCAAAAGCTATAGCTGAAATTATACCTTCTCTTAAAGGGAAGCTAGGTGGTGTTGCTATGAGAGTGCCAACTCCAAATGTATCTTTGGTAGAGTTAGTATTTAATACAAACAAACAATTGAGTGAAAAATTAATTAATAATGCATTTAGAAAAGCTAGTAAAAAATATTTAAAAGGAATTTTAGAAATTACAGACGAAAAACTAGTTTCTATAGATTTTAACCATAATTCTTCCTCAGCAATAATAGACAGTTCTCTTACAAGTGTTGTTGGCGATAAGATGGGTAAAATTTCTGCTTGGTACGATAATGAGTGGGGTTTTTCAAATAGAATGTGTGATCTGGCTAAATATCTTCATAAAATTTCTTAATGAAAAAAATAAAAGATCTGGGAGATCTAAATCAAAAAATAGTCTTACTAAGAGTTGATCTCAATGTACCTCTTAAAAATGCTAAAGTTTTAGATGCCACCAGGATTAAAAAAGTTATTCCAACCATTTTATATCTTTTAAACCAGAATGCAAAAATAGTTATAATTACTCACGTGGGAAGACCAAAAGGTAAAAAAGTTCCTGAGTTATCCCTTAAACCAATTTGTGAATACTTAAATGATGAGCTGAATTTAGAAATCAAAATGATAACTAAAGATTTTAAGAATTTAGATAGAAAAGATATTTTTGAGAGTAATTATGAAAAAATTGCTTTACTTGAAAATATAAGATTTTATCCAGAAGAGCAAAGTGATGATATTGAATTTGCAAGAAAATTGGCAAGTCTTGGTGATGTATATGTTAATGAAGCTTTTTCCTGTTCGCATAGAGCTCATGCTTCTGTATCTAATGTAACAAAGTTTATACCGGCATATGGAGGACTACATTTAGCTAATGAAATAAACGCATTAAATCAAATAACTCGTAATATTAAAAAACCAATAAGTTGCATAATTGGTGGCTCTAAAATTTCTACAAAAATTGAAGTTATTACAAATTTAGCAAAAAAATATGACAATATTGTTGTGGTTGGAGCAATGGCAAATAATTTCATAAAATATAATAATCATAATATTGGAAAATCAATTTTTGAAATAAATTCAGATTTAATAGTTAAAGAAATTTACAATTCTGCTAAAATAAATAATTGTAAAATAATATGTCCATCAGATTTCTCTGTTGGAAAAAATTTAACCGATATTTCAAATAACAAAAAAATTGATGAAATTGAAAATGATGATTTAATATTAGATATTGGTTTAGAAACAATCAAAATTATAAAAAATGTTATTAATAATTCAAAAACTATTTTATGGAATGGACCTGCCGGTTATTTTGAAAACGAAAATTTTGCTGTTGGAAGTTATGAAATAGCAAAAGAGATTTCAATCAACACTAAGAATAATAATCTATTTTCTGTAATAGGTGGTGGAGATACAGTTGCAGTATTAAACAAATTGAATTTAATTAATAACTTTAGTTTTGTTTCAACTGCAGGTGGAGCTTTTTTAGAATATCTTGAAGGAAAAGAATTACCTGGTATAAAATCGTTAAATTAAATGTCTGAATTAAAAGCAATAGTTAATAGGATTGTTTCATCTGGCAAGGGTATTTTGGCAGCTGATGAAAGTACCGGAACTATGACAAAACGCTTAGAGAGCGTAAGCGTAGAGTCAACTGCAGATAATAGATTAAATTTTAGAAACACACTTTTTTCCTCAAGTGCAATGAAAACATGTATTGGAGGAGTAATTCTTTACGACGAAACAATAAGACAAGAAAATAATTCAAAAAGAATCCCAGAAGTTATTTCTCTAAATGGAACTGTTCCAGGTATAAAAGTTGATACTGGTGCTAAAACACTTGCAAATTCTAAAGATGAAAAAATTACTGAAGGTTTAGATGGTTTAAGGGAAAGATTAAAAGATTACTATAATTTAGGTGCAAGATTTACAAAATGGAGAGGTGTTTATTCAATTTCAGATAAATATCCAAGTGAACTATCTATATCGTCTAATGCACATGCCTTAGCAAGATATGCCGCTCTAGTTCAAGAAGCTGGCATGGTTCCAATTATTGAACCAGAAGTTTTAATGGATGGTAATCACTCTGCAGAGGTTTGTTACAAGAAAACATCTGAAGTGATAAAAAAGTGTTATGAAGAACTTATTTTATTTAAAATTGACCTTGAGGGAACTATTTTAAAACCAAATATGATTTTACCTGGTACAAATTCTGAACAAAAAATTTCTAGTAATGAAATTGCAGAACTTACAATAAAATGTCTAAAGGAAAGTGTACCTAGTGAAGTNTCTGGAATAGCTTTTTTATCAGGAGGTCAAACTGAAATTCAAGCAACCGAAAACTTAAATCAAATCAACTTAATGAATAAAACAAATTTTATTTTTACCTATTCATATGGTAGGGCTTTACAACAAAGTGCTTTAAAACACTGGTCAAAAAATATTAAAGATATATCTGGTACCCAAGATGTCTTTAATCATAGAGCAAAAATGTGCACTCTAGCCGCAAAAGGTGAATGGACTAAAGACCTTGAGAAAAATTAAAAAATTCATTTATTTAATTTCTCCAAATAAAATTAAAAATACAAACAAATTTTTGTTTAATTTAATAAATGCGTTTAAAACAAATCGAATTTCATATTTTCAGCTTAGGCTTAAAAATTCAAATATAAGATATAAATATGAGCTATCAAAAAAAATAAGAAAAATTACTAAAAAATTTTCAATAAAATTTATAATTAATGATGACCCTTATTTGACTAAAAAAGTTGATGCAGACGGATGTCATTTAGGGCAAAGTGATATGGATATTTTTTATGCAAAAAAAATACTTGGGGAAAAAAAGATAATTGGAATTACATGTCATAATTCAAAGAATTTGATTAAAAAGGCAATAACAAATAAAGCAAATTATGTAGCCCTAGGAGCTTTTAATAATTCACTGACAAAAAAAGTAAAATATAGAGCTCGAATATCAACATTGAATTGGGTTAAATCTAATTATAAAACAAAAGTAGTAGCTATTGGTGGTATTAATAACAAAAATTATAAAAAACTCCTATTGAATAATGCAGATTTTTTAGCTATCTCAGATTACATTTGGAATAATAAAAAATTAAATCCACGAGAAGCTATAGAGAAATTGTTATGAAAATACTAGGTAATGAAATTAAACCAGGGATGTTAATTGAACATAAAAATGATNTATGGGAAGTGTTAAAAACACAACATGTGAAACCTGGTAAAGGNGGTGCATTTAATCAAGTTGAAATGAAGAGTGTAAATAAAAATACAAAACTTAATGAACGGTTCAGATCGAGCGACTCTGTGGAAAAAGCTACAATTGACGAAGTTGATTTTAATTTTTTATATAGTGATGATAATGAATTTTATTTTATTGACCAGAAAACCTTTGAGCAGATTTCAATTAAAAAAGAGATAATTGGAGAAAAAGGTAAGTTTCTTAAAGAAAATTTAAATGTTTCAATAAGTTTTCATAATGAAATACCTATGAAAATTGATTTNCCTAATCAAATTACATGTAAAGTTGAAACCACTGATGTAGCTTTAAAGGGTCAAACAGTATCTTCGTCGTATAAACCAGCAACTTTAGATAATGGTATTAAAATTCAAGTGCCGCCTTTTATCGAAAATGATGATGAAATTATTGTTGATACAAGAACAATTGAATACGTTAAAAAAATTAACTAATTTATGAATTCGATTTCACCTATTTTAAATATAATGATAAAGGCCGCAGAAAAAGCCTCTAAAACTTTAATTAGAGATTTTGGAGAGTTAGAAAATTTACAAGTGTCAAAAAAAGGACCCAGGGACTTCGTTACAAATTCTGATCAAAAAGCTGAAAAAATTATCATAGAAGAGTTGTTAAAATCAAAAAAAAAATTTTCTATTATCAGCGAAGAAAAAGGTGAAATAAAAAATGAAGATTTAGAGAATACGTGGATAATTGATCCAATTGATGGTACCCTAAATTTTCTTCATGGAGTTCCACATTTTGCAATTTCAATTGCACATAGATATAAAGATGAAATTTTATCTGGTCTAATTTTTGATCCCATAAAAAATGAGATGTTTTATGCCGAAAAAAATAATGGTGCTTTTTATAATAATCAACGAATACGAGTTTCAAATAAAAAATTGATTGATGAGTGTCTTTTTGGATCAAATGAAAAAAATATAAACAATCTTTCAATTAGAAATTTAGGAAGCGCTGCCCTAGATATGGCTTACGTCGGCTCTGGAAGGTTCGATGGTTTTTTTCAAAAAAATTTACAAATCTGGGATATTGCAGCAGGAATAATTATTGTTAAAGAAGCTGGGGGTGTAATGAGCGAAATTGATTTAGCTACTAAATCAAAGATAGATATTACGGCTGGTAGTAACGCAATATATGAAAATATGCTTAAAAACCTTAACAACTTTTAATTGTTTTATTAATTTCATTTGCTATAAGTCCACATATGAAAAAAAAAATTCATCCGGATTACCACACTATAAAAGTTGAGATGACAGATGGCTCTCAATTTGAGACAAGATCTACTTGGGGTAAAGAAGGAGACATATTAAAACTTGAAATTGATCCTATTTCTCATGCAGCTTGGACTGGTGGTAAGCAGAAAATACTTGATAAAGGAAGAGTAAACAAATTTAATAAAAAATTTCAAAACTTTAGATCAGATAGCAATAAATAAATGAAAAATACACCCTTGATGCCTATGGCAACAGCTATATGGCTTGTAGAAAACACAGCTTTAACTTTTAAACAAATAGCTGATTTTTGTAACATGCATCAAGTTGAAGTGCAGGGTATTGCTGATGGAGAAGTAGGAAGAGGAATAATTGCATACAATCCAATAATATCTGGACAATTAACAAGGGAAGAGATTGATTTGTCTTCAAATGATACTACTAGACCTTTGAATTTAAAAAATAGTGACATTGAAATTAGTAACAATGAAAAGAAAGTTAAAAAATATATTCCTCTTTCAAAAAGACAAGATAAACCAGACTCTGCATTATGGTTAATAAAACACTACTCTCAACTAAAGGATTCTCAAATCGCAAGACTAGTTGGAATAACAAAAAAATCTGTAGAGGCAATTAGAAATAAAAGCTATTGGAATTATAATAGCCTTAGTCCAAAAGATCCTGTTTCGATGAGTCTTTTTTCTCAAAAAGAATTGATCGATGCAAAGGAAAAGGCTGAGAGAAGAATTAAAAGAGAAAAAAGCAAAAAAATGGTTAAAAATTAATTTATTTGATAGACAATAAAAAATTAAAATGATATCAAAATTTTTTTTCGGAGGTAGTTATTAAAATAGAAGTAAAAGATAATAATATTGAGCAAGCTCTTAGAGTTTTAAAAAGAAAACTTCAAAGAGATGGTTTTTTCAAAGTAATTAAACTTAAAAATACGTACGAAAAACCATCAGAGAAAAAGAAAAGACTNAANCAAGAAAATATTAANAGAGTTAAAAAGTTCCAGAAACTTAAAAATAGAATTTAATANCGCGGGGTGGAGCAGTCTGGTAGCTCGTCAGGCTCATAACCTGAAGGTCGGCGGTTCAAATCCGTCCCCCGCAACCAATTGATTTAAGAATATTTATTTGAAAAACTTTGACAAATCTGGTTTAAAATAATTTTCACCTTTCATTACTTTTCCCATTTCATTATAAATAGGTTTACCATTTTTATCTAATTTACTCATATTTGAATTTTGAACTTCCTGAAAACATTTATCTAAATCTATACCAAAGGCATGTCCAGCTCCATATGTAACATAGAGAATGTCAGTTAGAGCATCTGCCACCTCAACAAGATTTTTATTTTCTAAAGCTATCTTAAATTCGTCCAATTCCTCTTTAATTAGCTCATATCTTAGCAAATTTATTTTTTCAGAAGCAAAAGAGGGGTGTGTTTTTACTTCTTGTCCAAAGGTAGTCATAAACTTTTTTACTTTTTCAAAATTTGTCATATCGCTCCTATAGATTTTTTAATTTTTATATAATATATAATAATACGTTAGTAGTCGTATTATTATATGAAAAAAAGAAAAGAATTTGACAGTATAGGCGCAATTAGTGTTCCAAATAATAAATATTGGGGAGCTTCAACAGAGAGATCTAAGAAATACTTTGATATTGGAGAAATTTTAGTCAGACCTATATTAATTCAATCTATTGCAATAGTTAAAAAAGCTGCAGCAATAACTAATTATAAGAATAAAGATTTGGATAAAAGAATTTCAAAATCAATAATCAAAGCAGCAAATGAAGTAATAAGTGGTAAGCTGGATAATAATTTTCCTCTAAAAGTCTGGCAAACGGGATCCGGTACTCAAACAAATATGAATGTTAACGAAGTTATAGCTAATAGAGCAATAGAAATTCTAGGAGGAAAAAAGGGCTCAAAAAAACCTGTTCATCCAAATGACCATGTTAATAAATCTCAATCAACAAACGATGTTTTTCCTACAGCGATGCATATATCAATTGCTTTAAAAACAAAAAATAAATTAATTCCATCGTTAAAATTATTAAATAAAGCATTAAAAAAAAAAGTTATAGAGTTTAATAAAATAATAAAGATAGGTAGGACTCATTTGCAAGATGCTACTCCTCTATCTTTAGGACAAGAATTTTCTGGATATCAGTCGCAAGTTGAAGATTCTATTAAGAGAATTGAAACTTCTCTGACTGAAATTTATTATCTTGCTCAAGGAGGAACTGCTGTTGGAACTGGTATCAATACAAAAAAAAACTTTGACAAAAAAATTATTAATGAAATTAAAAAAATTACCAAATTACCTTTTAAGCCCGCAAAAAATAAATTTGCAGCACTTGCGGCTCATGACGCAATAGTAAATTTTTCAGGTTCATTAAATACCTCTGCGGCAAGTTTAATGAAAATTGCAAATGATATTAGGTTTCTTGGATCTGGACCAAGAGCTGGTTATGGTGAATTAATATTGCCTGAAAATGAACCAGGATCTTCAATTATGCCTGGGAAAGTAAATCCTACTCAATGTGAAGCATTAACTATGGTGTGTGTTAAAGTTATCGGCAACCATAATGGTATTACGATTGCAGGTTCACATGGTCATTTTGAATTAAATGTTTTCAAACCACTAATAATTCATAACATTTTACAATCAATTAATTTACTTTCAGACAGTATTAAAAACTTTACAAATTTTTGTGTAATTGGAATAAAAGCTGATAAAAAAAAAATTAAGGATCTGTTAGATAATTCATTAATGCTGGTAACAGCATTAACACCTAAAATTGGTTATGATAATGCAGCTAGAATAGCAAAATCTGCATTGAAAAATAATACCACTCTCAAAAGTGAAGCTTTAAAATCTGGACTAATAACTAAAAAAGATTATGAAAATATTGTAAATCCAATAAAAATGACCAGGCCTAATTAATTGCGCTAATTAATTTTCTAAGTAAAGACTTTAATTCAAACCAGTTTTTTATATTACCTAAATTTTTTATATCTGTATTTGATGATAAATTTAAAGTATCAAAATTTGAATTATTAACTTTATCATTAATGACAAGTGTTTTAATAGAAAAATTTTTATCAATTAATGCTTTGTCAATTTCAAAGTATATATTTTCAATATTAATTTTTTTATTTTTTGGTATTTGAATAACTCTATTAAATTGCCTCAGGTTTGATATTTTGAATAAATTTTTTGTATTTATAAAAATTTCATTTTTTTTACTTGTAATATCAAAATGTTTAAATTCAACGTATCCTAACTTGTTTAAAAATAGCTTACTCTTACTAATATCAATTTTTCCATTTATAAAAGAAATAGATAAATCTAGCTTATCAAAATATTTTGAACCATAAAGATTCTCTACCTTAAATGAGAGTTTTCCATTAAAATTTTTATTAAGAAGATAATTTCTGTTAAGATAATATTCTAATTTAGAAATTATTGCTGTAATTGAATTAATATTTAATTTTTTTAAATTAATTTTTGCATTAAAGTAAAAAGGAGAGATATCCACTGTTCCTGAAAAGTTAAAATTTTTATTTTTTTCTGTTTCAATGTAAAGATTATTATTGATTAAATTGTACTTAAGTTCAATTTTTTCTCTTAAAATAGAAATATCTGATTGGCCATTTATGCTTTTATCTACTATTGAGTTAGATAATTCATTTTTTATTTTGAAATTTAAATCTTTAAAATTTAAAATAAATTTTTTTAGATTTAAATTTTCTAAATTTTGACTTAAATCAAGTATATAATTCGTATTAAAAATAGATCCTTTTGAATTAAATTTTTTTACTTTTTTTTCTTTATCTAGATTTATTTTTGCGTTTAAGATTGTGGCAATTGACAAAATTTCGTTTTGCTCCTCATTTTTAAAGAAAACTTTAGAATTTTTAATTGTAATTTTTTTATCAATATTTTCTTTCAAAAATTGATTGAATTCTTGAAAATTTCTTTTAGTAATTGTAAAATTAGAGTTATAAAATTTGATTTCTTTAATTTCTAATTGTTTTTGGCTATACAAATTTTTAAAAGAAATCATAATTTTAACTTTTTTAGCTTCCCCAATTTTATTAAATTCATCCGTTTTATTAAATCTAATTAAATTATTTGATATTTCAAAGTTTGGAGAAGGAAATATACGGTACTTAATTTCGTTAGATAGAACTAAATTTATATTAAAATCTTTTAAAATTTTATCTGTTAGTTCTTTTTGTAGACTATCATATTTATATAAAGCTGGTATTGATAGATAAGTTAAAAATACAAAAGGAAGTGCTAATGATAAAATTAGGTATTTATTAAGTTTACTTAGTGATTTTTTAAATTTTTTTATCATTGTTTGTATAATGGTTTATATATTAATAATTAATAAAACATGAAATTTGAATATTTAAATAACTTAAACGACACTCAAAAAGAAGCGGTTTGTTATCTTAATGGACCTTTACTTATAGTAGCTGGTGCAGGATCAGGTAAAACTAGGGTTATAACTTCTAAAATAGCCCACATAATTAAACAAAAAGAAGCATATCCGAGTCAAATTCTAGCGGTTACATTTACTAACAAGGCTGCTAGCGAAATGCTTAGAAGGGTTAATGAAATTTTAAAAAAGGATGCAATAGATTTATCATGGGTAGGAACTTTTCACTCAATTTCTGCAAAGCTTCTCAGAAGACATGCTAAAGCTGCAAATTTAAATTCTAATTTTACCATTATTGATCAAGATGATCAAACAAGATTAATAAAAAATATTTGCAAAGCTGAAAATATAGATTTTAAAAAAATTTCACCTAACTTTGTTTTGTCAGTAATAGATAAATGGAAAAATAAAGGATGGTATCCATCTGATGTAAAATTGAAGAAAGGTGATGTCTTTGAAAAAGGATTTTTAAATATTTATAAGATTTATCAATCTAAACTAATTGATTTAAACGTGTGTGATTTTGGTGATTTAATTTTGCATGTTGTAAAAATTTTTGAAAATAATCCTGACATTGCAAATATATATTCTCAAAACTTTAAATATATATTAGTAGATGAATATCAAGATACTAATCATATTCAAAGTAGATGGTTGAATGCATTATCAAGTCATCATAATAATCTTTGCTGTGTGGGTGATGATGATCAGTCAATTTATAGTTGGAGAGGTGCTGAAATTAAAAATTTTCTAGAATTTGACAAAAATTATCTTAACACAAAGATAATAAGATTAGAGGAAAACTACAGATCAACTCAAAATATATTATCAGTTGCTTCAAAATTGATCGAAAATAACAAAAATAGAGTTGGAAAAAATCTTTTTACATCAGGTGTAGAGGGTGAGCCAGTTCAATTGAATTGTTATAGAAATGGAAAAGATGAAGCTATAGGAATATCTGACCAAATTGAAAATTTAAAAAAAAAATATAATTTAAATAATATTTCGATCCTAGTAAGAGCAATTTTCCAAACGAGAGAGTTTGAGGAAAGATTCTTGAAAATTGGAATGCCTTATAGAATTTTAGGGGGTATTAAGTTTTATGAAAGAGCTGAAATAAAAGACTGTATTTCTTATTTAAAAGTTATTTTTCAAGAAAATGATGATCTTTCATTTGAGCGAATAGTAAATGTTCCTAAAAGATCTATTGGCGACACAACTATAAAACAGATAAATGAATTTGCTAAAAAAAATTCGTTAAGTTTAGAAAAGTCATCAAGAAAACTAATTGAAATGAATATGATTAAGCCAAAAACCAAAATTGGATTAAATTCTATATTAAACTTAATTGTTAAATGGAGAAATGACTATTTGAATAAAAAAAATCATATTAAACTTTTACAAACTNTTTTAGACGAATCAGGCTATAGCCAAATGCTAAAAAATAAAAAAGATATAGAAAACGAAAATAGACTGGAAAATATAAAAGAACTAATAAGCGCTATGAAAGAATTTGACAACCTTGAGAGTTTTTTAGAGCATGTAGCTTTAGCAACGTCTATTGACAAGGATTGGAAGGGACAAAAAGTTAATTTAATGACTATGCATGCATCAAAAGGATTAGAATTTGATGTAATTTTCTTACCAGGTTGGGAAGAGGGACTGTTTCCACACCAAAAATCTATCGAGGAAAAAGGTCAAAACGGCTTAGAGGAGGAAAGGAGATTGGCATATGTAGGGATTACTAGAGGAAAAGAATTAGCTCATATCTCTTTTGCAATGAATAGATTTTATCAGGGAGATTGGATAGATAGTTTATCATCTAGATTTATTGAGGAGTTGCCTGAAAAATTTTTGAAAAAGAATGACTTCTATCAAGAAGATCATGAAACTGATTTTGATTTCAATCAAGATATTGATTATGATGATGGCCAAGAAGTAAGAAGTCCAGGATGGATTAGATATCAAAAAAAATTAAAATGATTAAAGATAGACTTAAATTACTTAAAAAAAAATTTTCAAAATTTAATATTGATGGNTATNTAATNCCNAAAAATGATGATTACTTTNGNGAATATGCNNNAATNGATAGNCTTAAAATAATTTCNGAATTTNCTGGATCTNCTGGATTNGCAATNATANTTAAGAAAAAGAANCATCTNTTTGTTGATGGNAGATATACNNTNCAAGCAAANAAANANTCTGGNAAAAANTTTNANATCNACGAAATACCAAAATTNTTTCCAAAAAATATTTACAAAAAAAAATTAACTTTAGGAATTAACCCAAAACTCTTTACGAAAAAAATTTTAAATACCTATTTTGGAAACAATATTAATTTAAAAAACATAGATGAAGATTTAATTGTTAATAAATTTACAAAAGAAAAAAGTAAACCTTTTTTTAATTTAACTAATAGAATAGCTGGAGAAACACACCAATCAAAAATAAATAGATTATGTAAAATACTCAAAAAAAAAAAATCAAAATACTTATTTGTAACTGCACCAGAAAATACTGCGTGGATATTAAATATTCGTGGATATGATAATCCAAATAGTCCAATTCCAAATTGTAGAATGCTATTAACAAGTAAAAAAAAAATTTATTTTTTTACTGATCATGGAAAAGCTAAAAATATTATTAATAGTAAGAAATTAAAACCTCATCAAGTTTTTCATACTGATAAGTTAAAAGAAATTTTAAACAAACTAGATCAAGGAAATATTATAATTGATAACTTAAGCTGCTCAATTTTTAATGAAGATATTATTACATCAAAATTAAACATAGTAGACAAAATTGATCCAACATATGAATTAAAATCAATAAAGAATAAAAAAGAGATTCAAGGTATGATTAGTTCTCATATTCTTGATGGTATTGCTTTAACAAAATTTATTTATTGGATAAAAAATGTAAATAAAAAAAAAATTACGGAGATAAGTGCTGAAAAAAAACTTGAAAAATTTAGAAGCTTAAATAAAGAATATGTGTATCCAAGCTTTAATACCATAGCTGGGTCGGGTCCTAATGGTGCAATAGTTCATTATCGTGCTACAAAAAAATCAAATAGAACAATAAATAAAAAAGATTTATTTCTTTGCGATTCAGGTGGTCAATATAAGTACGGCACAACTGACGTAACAAGAACTTTATGTTTCAGTAAACAAAATAATAATATTAAAAATATCTATACCAAAGTTTTAAAGGGTCATATTGCTGTAGTATCTGCAAATTTAAAAAAGTATACAAATGGTAGAAAAATAGATTTTTTGGCAAGAAAAAGTCTAAGACAATCTGGTCTTAACTATAGCCATGGAACTGGTCATGGAGTTGGCTTCTTTCTCAATGTTCACGAGGGACCACAATCAATCTCTAAATATAATAAAGTAAAAATTAGAGAAGGAATGATTTTAAGTAATGAACCTGGATACTACAAAGAAGGAAAATATGGAATGAGAATTGAGAATCTTGTTTTTGTAAAAAAAAATAATAATAAAATATTTTTTGAAAATTTAACTTACGTACCTTTGGAAAAAGAATTGATAAATTATAAGCTACTAAATAAAAAAGAAAAAGATTATCTATTTATGTATCATTTAAGTATTTACTCTAAACTTTCAAAATACCTGAACATATCTGAAAGAAAATGGTTAGCTCAATTAATTTAATAATTTTATAAACTCAGCTTGGCTGATTACTTTTACATTCAGCTCTTTAGCTTTTAAAATTTTTTTTGTTGTGGGTTTTTTGCCTATAATTAAAAAGTCTAATTTTTTATTTACATTACTTAAAATTTTTCCCGAATTTTTTTCAATTAATGATTTTGCTTCAGCTCTACTCATTTCTTCAAGTTTTCCTGTGAACATAAAATTTTTATTTTTTAGACTGCCATCAGCCTTTTCTTCTAAATTGTCTAATATTTTTAATACTTTTCTTAATTCAAATAGAATTTTTTTATTTTCTTTTTCTAAAAAAAATTCTTTCAATGAATTTATTTGGACTTGTCCTATTCCATCTATATTTGATAATGCCTCTTCTTTAAAATTTAATGAAAGATTAAAAAAATTTTCAGCTTTTTTTAAAGTTTTAGAAATTAATTTTGCATTTTCTTGTCCTATATGTCTTATACCTAATGAAAAAATAAATTTATTTAAAGATATATTTCTTGCTTGGTCTATAGAATATTTAAGATTATTAACTGATAATTTTCCCCAACCCTCTAACTTTTCTATTTTCTTATAATTCAAATTAAATATATCTTGCGGATATCTTATCAATTTAATACTCCAGAAATTTTCGATTATTTTTTTTCCCAAACCTTCTATAGAAAAAGCATCTTTAGAAACAAAGTGTTTTAATTTTTCTATTACAATTTTTTCACATCTAAAGTCTTTATTGGTGCATCTTCTCACAGCATCAAATTTTTTAGTTATAGAATTAAAATCTTTTTTTGTCGGAGATCCACATGAGGGACAATTTTTTGGAAATAAGAATTTTTTTGAATTTTTGCCCCTTTTAGATAAATCTGCAGCAATTACATGAGGAATTACATCACCTGCACGTTCGACTGTTACAACGTCACCTACTCTAATATCTTTTCTATTAATCTCATCTTCATTATGTAATGTTGCATTTGACACCATCACACCGCCAATATTAACAGGATTTATTTTTGCAACAGGCGTTAAAGCACCCGTTCTACCAATTTGGATTTCGATATTTTTAATTTTTGAAATTGAGCTATTAGCAGAGAATTTATGAGCTATTGCCCATCTTGGAGCATTAGCGACAAAACCTAACCTCGCTTGTAATTCAAAATTATCTATTTTGTATACAACACCATCAATATCAAAATCAATTTCATTTCTTTTTTCTTCAAGATAACGATAATTTTTAATTAAATTATCAATTCCTGAAATTTTCTTATTAAATTTATTAGTCTTAAAACCCCAAACTCCAAGATTTTTTAAAAAATCTGTTTGAGTTTTAATGTTCATATTTTCACTATACCCATAAGTATAAGCAATAAATTTTAATGGAATTTTTTTAGTTTCTTCTGGATTTTTTTGTCTTAATGATCCAGAGGCTGCATTTCTGGGATTGGCAAATTTTTCACTTAATAATTTAAAATCATCTTTTTTTATAAATACTTCACCTCTTATATCTATTTCTTTTGGAAAATTTTTATCTTTAATTATTTTGGGTATATCACTAATTGTAAATAAATTTTTTGTTATATCCTCACCTGTCTTGCCATCACCTCTTGACAATCCTTTAACAAATTTACCTTTTTTATATAATAAGGACGCTGAAATTCCATCTATCTTTGGTTCCGTGCTAAATTCAAAACCTTTATTATCTTCTTTTATATTTAAAAAATTAATTATTTTCTTTTGAAAGTTTTCTAAATCTTTCTTATCAAATGCATTTGATAAAGACAACATTGGTACCTTATGATTAACCTTTTCAAAATTTTTTGATGGTTTAAAACCAACAATTTTTGAGGGAGAGTCTTTGCTTTTTAAAAACGAGTTTTTTATCTCTAAATCAAGTATTTCTCTCTTTAAAATATCATAATCACTATCATTAATTAATGGGGAGTTATCCTCATAATAAAATTTATTATATTTGTTTAATAATTTAACTTTTTCCAGATATTTTTTTTTTAAGTTTTCAATTTTCATTAGTTTTCAAATAAATTCTTGAATTTTCTTAAAATAAAATTACCTTTTTTTTGTTTTTTGTTATTTTTATCATAATCAAATTCCTTATTAAAAATTTTATAAGAAACTTGATACCAATCACTTGATTGATAGTTATAACCTAAAAGAGAAGCGTATTTTTTTGCCTCATCTTCTAAGCCAATTTTATAATGAAGTTCTACGAGTCTATGAAGCGCCTCCTCAATATAAATTGTTGTGCTATAGTTTTCTATTACAAATTTAAATCTATTAATTGCTGCAATCCATTTTTCCTTTTTAATGTAATATCTTCCAATATACATTTCTTTTCCAGCTAATGTTTCATCAATCAAGTCTAACTTAAACTTCGCATCTAAAGCAAAATCTGTTTCTGGATATTCTTTTGTAATAAATATAAAAATCTCTTTTGATTTTAGTAATGGTTTTAAATCTTTTTTCTCATCAATAATTTTTTCATAATAGCAAGTAGCTAAAAGAAAATAAGCATAGTCTAATCTATTACTTTGAGGATAAGTTTTTATAAATCTTTCTAATTCGGCAATGGCGTCTGCAAAAAAGTCTTGGCTATAATAAGAATATGCTGCCATTAGTAAAGATTTAGGCGCCCATTCTGATTGAGGAAATAATAACTCTGCATCTGTAAAATGTTTTGCAGCATATAGAGCGTCTCCATCATTAAGAGCTTGTAGTCCTTTTTTATAAGACTCCAGCATCTGAGATTCTATTACATCGTCAATTATTATTTCAACTTTTTCATCTTTTTTTACGCATGATGAAAAAAGCAACAATATAAAAATGGCTAATATATTTATGATTTTCATAAAATAAGTTTTTAGCAGAAAAAATAAAAAACTCTAATACTTAAGCAATAGATTTAAGCTGATTTCTTGAAATAAATGAGTGTGGGACGTTTTTTTCTTTGATTTCAAATATAGAGAAGTTTTTTTTGTCATCAAAAGTTTTTCTCATTAATTGATTTGTCAGATAATGACCGCCTTGAGAACATATAACCTTTGCTAACATTTTATATCCCGATAGATATAAATCTCCCATACAATCTAAAATTTTATGATTAACAAATTCTTTATCATTTCTTAATCCATTTTTATTTAATATTTTATCATCTTTAACTACTATTGCGTTGTCTAAAGTCCCTCCAAGCCCTAAATTCATTTCTTTTAATTTTTTAATGTCTTCGTGCAAACAAAAAGTTCTTGAGTCATAAATATCATCTAAATTATCCTCATAGACTTTAACTTTTCTTCTTTGTGTTGATATAATTGGATTGTTAAATTTTATTTCAAAATCTATGTCTAAACTTAAATTATTAGGTTCAATTGAAATAAATTTTTTACCATCTTCTATAGTGACTTTTTTTTCAATTTTAATAATTTTTATAGGAGTATCACTCAATTCCAAACCTTTAACATCAATTTCTTTAACAAATTCTCTTGCTGATCCATCTAAAATTGGAACTTCTATTGAGTCTATTTCTATTAATAAATTGTCTATTCCTTTTCCTAAAATTGCTGCCATCAGATGCTCAATTGTCATAACTGAATTTCCATATTCGTTTGAAATCGTAGTACATAATGTAGCGTTTGAGACATTATAAATTCCTGGGAGAATAATATTATTTTTTTTCAAATCAGTTCTCTTAAAAACAATTCCTGAATTTGGTTTAGCTGGTAATAATTTTAAGTTAACTGATTTCCCAGTATGAAGACCAACTCCTTTAAAGTTTATCACATCTTTTATAGTTTTTTGATTTAAAACTGACATTATGACTTTATAGTTAGTTACTTTTTGCTACTAAAGACAACTAATGTTACAAGAAAATACAAAAAAATTACTTAAAAAGGTTGAAAAATCTTACAAAAAAACCTGGGACATCCTCTTGTTTTGGAACAATAAAAACTTCCTGTAAATTTTTTTTAAAGAGTAAATTTTCACCTGTCTTACAGATTATTTCAGGATTCTCTCTAAAAAACTCAAATTCATCAAGTAAATTATCTTTTTGAGTAATGCTTATAGAATTATTCTCAAATATTTTTGCCCCAGATCCAATTAAAATTATCTTATATTTTTCATTCAGTTTATTCATTTTAATACTATCTATTAACTTTAAACTTAAATTTAAAATCTCATCAATCCTTGCAAAAATAATTTCTTTTATCATTAAAGAAAATTCTTCATGATCAAGATTATTTTGCTTGAGATTATTTAATAATTTTTTTTGTATATTTAAATTTTCTGAAAATAATTCTTGATTATTAAATTCTTTTTTAATTTTTTCTGACTCTTCGTCAGAAATCTTTAAAATTTTTGATATATCTTTAGTTATATGGTTTCCACCAATTGGAATTATATTAAGTGATTCAAGATATTCATTTTTATAGGAAACGATTGATGTTTTCTCATAACCTAATTCAATAAAGACCAAATTTTGAAATGTTGTAAACTTATCTTTATAACTAAAAGTTTTTGCATAACTTGATCCAATAAAATTTTCTATAAAAATATGATTTTTTTTAAATAAGTGACTTATTTCATCTAAAATATTTTTTGGAAAGCAAATAAATAAAATATCAACTGATAATAATTGATACTCTTTATCAATTTGGATACTAGAGTAATCTTTTCCATCTATTTTAAAATTAGTAATCAAGATGTGTAAAATTTCGATATCCTTATTATATTTTATAATTTCTTGTTTTGCATTATGCGCTAGTAATTCAATATCACTCATTGAAAGTTTTTTACTATCTCCCTTTTTTGAAATTGATAATGTTAAATTAATTGAGTCAACAGAATCTATCAAAATATTTGCTCTTTCAATATATTCATTTGTTTTTTTTTCTAAGTCTAAAATTAATATTTCCAAACTTTTATTTAGATTTTTAATATCAAGATTATCTTTTTTAAATGAAGACGTGCATTTTTTTTCAAATGAAATTTGCTCGTCATTTGAATTTTTACTAAAAGCTGCAGCTCTTATTTTGGTAGAACCCAAATCAAAAAAAATATTATAATTCTTACTCATTAGAAGTAATTATATATTTTTGCATTCTCATATCTAATAAATTAAATTTATCAATTTTTTTATCATTAATCATTATATGAGCTCTATTGATTGCCTCTTTAATATTCTTAACAGGTAACTTTATAATTTGCCCAGATTTAGTTTTTAAATCCCATCTACCGATTTGAAAATAATAAAATGATTCAATTTTATGAAAATCAAAATTTGTTTCATCAATTATTTTTTTTAAATGAACAAATCTTTCATAATTTCCACTAGTAAAAACAAATGGTAATTCTAATTCGTTATGCTTTAAATTATCAAAGGGTATTAGTTTCTTATTTTGGCCAATAATATACTTAGAATTTTTATAATATGTTGATCCAATAAAATTAGTTTTTTTTATCTCTAAATTAATTTTATTTGGATAAATTTTTTTAATTTCAAAAGAATCTATAATATTAAATTGCCCTAAAATGATTTTAAATTCATCTTCTTCCAGAAATAGAATATTTCTATTTTGAAAAATATTTAATTTTTCCTTAATTATTCTATTTTTTTCCTCAGAGAGACCTGCAACACTAATATCACTTATTCTCAATGAAAATAAATTACCTAAATAACTACTATTTAATTTAATTGTAGATAAAAATAAAAAAATAAAAAAATAAAAAAAAAGGTTTTTTTTATTATCTATTAATTGAAGCATCATTTATCATCCATTGGAGTAAGCTCATAAAGCTTATACCTCTATATGCAGCAATCTCGGGAACTAGTGATAGTTTTGTCATTCCTGGCTGTGTGTTTATTTCTAAAAGATAAAATTTTCCATTTAAATATTTAAAGTCAGATCTTGTAATGCCTCTACATCCTATAAGTTTATGAGCTTTAAATGCCAAATTAAGAACCTCATCCATTTTTTTTTTACTTAAATCCACTGGAATAATATGCTTTGTGCCAGCCTTAATATTATACTTCGCCTTATAGTCATAAAACTTTCTCTTAGGTGATAATTCTATTGCCCCAAGTTTTTTATTACCCATTATTGCTACCTGAATCTCTCGTCCTCCAATATATTTTTCCACTAAAACTTCTTTATACGAGGATAAATTTTTCAAATTTTTAATAATATTTTTTTTATTACAGATATTAACATCCACACTTGATCCTTCATTAACTGGTTTAATAACAACAGGAAAACCTAATTTTTTTTTAATCTTTTTAATAAGTTTATTTTTGTTACTTGTGAGATCAAAGTTTCTTAATTTAAGAAATGTAGGGGTTCTAATATTATTTTTAATAAATATTCTTTTTGAAATCTCTTTATCCATTGCGATTGAAGATGAATTAACACCTGAATGGGTGTATTTTACTTTTAAATTTTCCAATAATACTTGAATATATCCATCCTCTCCAAATCTTCCATGAAGAGAGTTGTAAACTACATCTGGTTTAAATTTTTTAATTTTTTTTACAAAATTAGAGTCTGGTTCACATACTAAAATTTTATATTTATTTTTTAATGTTTTATAAATAGACTTTGCTGATGCTCTACTTATTTCTTTTTCTTTAGAATAACCTCCAGACAAAATTAAAATTTTTTTCATTTATCCAATTATTTCTATTTCTAAATCGAGTTTAATGCCGGTCTCTTTTTCTATTTCTGAACGAACATAGTCTATTAATTTTTTCATTTGACCATAAGTTGCATTTTTTTTATTAACAAAAAAATTTGAATGTTTATCTGATATTGCTGCATCTCCAAATATTTTATTCTTGGGAATAATTTCGTTTATTAATTCCCAAACTTTCTTTTGAGTCTGATTTTTTGGGTTTTTAAAGGTACTGCCACCTGTTTTAATTTGCGAGGGTTGTGTTAATGATTTTTTTTCTCTTAAAAAATTTATTTTTTTTTCAACATCTTTTTTGCCTTTTTTATGTCCTTTTAAACTTGCGCTTAAAAAAATTAAATCTTTTGCTAAATTATTTTTTCTATACTCAAAATTAATCGTTGATGCAGGGATCGTTAATATATTACCATTAGTATCAATTGCCTGTACAGATAACAGAATATCTTTAAATTCTGTACCATAACACCCTGAGTTCATATGAATTCCTCCACCAATAGATCCAGGTATGCAAGATAAAAATTCTAAACCTCCAATATCATTATCTTTTGCAAAATTAGAAACTTTATGATCAAGTGCCGCACTACCCGCAATAATTGTCTCATCATTAAGTAAAGAAATATTTGAAAAGCTTTTTCCTAACTTAATTGCCACACCATCAAATCCTGAGTCTTTCACTAATATATTTGAACCCGCTCCAAGTATAAAAAAATTAATTTTATTCCCAAAAAATCTCATAAATTTTGATAAATCATTGAGTGTTTCAGCTTTAAAAAAAACTTTAGCTTTTCCGCCAATATTAAACCAATTAAGACTCTTTAAAGAATAATTGAAATTGATATTAATGTTAAAGTTACTTGAAAATTGTTCAATATCTTTTTCTATGTTCATAATTTCTCAGATATATTTCTTATCCAATTAGAAATAGATCCCGCCCCCATGGCAATTAATATTTTTTTTCCATATATATTATTTTTTATATAATTCGATAATTCTATCTTATCATTAATCAGTATGACTTGTACTTTTGAGTTAGAACTCAATTGTTTTGCAAAATCAGAATAATTAAAACCAAGCTTTAATATTTCTCCAGCTGTATAGATTGGACATAATATTACTTTGTCTGCATTCTTAAATGATCTTGAAAACTCAATTTTTAAATCTTTCAATCTTGAAATTCTATGTGGTTGGAAAATAGATATTATCTCCTCTATCTTGTAGACTTTTTTAACACCTTTCAAAACTTCCACAATTTCAGTTGGATGATGGGCATAGTCATCAAAAATCAAACTACCCCTAAAAGTTTTTAATTTGTTAAATCTCCTTTCAACACCTTTGAAATCAGCTAAACCTTTTTTAATTATGTAAGAGGAGATCCCTATTATTTTACATATTGAAGCTGAAGCAGCAGCATTTCGTATATTATGTAATCCAAGTAATGGAATTTTAATTTTTTTTATAAATAAACTTTTCTTACCAGGTAACTTTATCAAAAGATCAAAATAAGAAAATTTAGTATTTTGTTTAATATTATGTATACAAAAATTAGATTTTTTATTCGTTCCATAAGTTAAATAATTTTTTACTTTAATATTTTTTTTTACTTCTTGAATATTTTTATCGTCGATGCATATAACTGATTTGCCAAATGAGGGGGTTTTTTCTATAAATTCTATGAAGGATTTTTTTAAAGAATTAAGATCCTTATAATGATCCATATGTTCTTTATCAATATTTGTCACAATTGAATAGGTGGGCAAAACTTTTAAGAAGCTTCCATCAGACTCATCAGATTCAATTAAGCACCAATTACTTTTTCCTAATTTAGCAGAATTTTTTAATGACTTTATTACTCCACCATTTATGACAGTAGGATCTAACTTTGCTTTTGAGAAAATGCTTGAAACTAGTGATGTTGTAGTAGTTTTTCCATGTGAACCGCAAACAACTACATTCTTTTTAATTAGTGATACAATATGAGCCAACATATCTCCACGCAAGTAAATTGGTAGTTTTTTTTTTCTGGCTATTATTAGTTCAATATTGTTTTTATCAATTGCTGATGAGACTACTAAAATTGTAGAATTAAAAATATTTTTTTTTTTATGTCCTAAAAATACTTTAATTTTACTTTTCTTTAATCTTTCAATGTTTTTATTTAAGTTTAAATCACTTCCTTGAACATTAAAACCTAACCCTTTCATAATTAGAGCTAGACCACTCATACCAATTCCTCCAATACCAACAAAGTGGATGATTTCTGTTTTAGCTAAGTTAATTGTCATTTATTTTATCTATAATTTTTTTATTTAGTTTTTCCCAACTGTTATTCGTGTATATTTTCATGAGATTATTTTTTTTTAGTAAATATTGTTCTTTATTAATCATTATTTGATTAACTATTTCGTAAATGTCACCAAAATTAAAGTTTTTTTCCTCTAATATCCAGCAACAGTTTAAATCATAATATCTTTTGGCGTTTAAATATTGATGATTATCTGTTGCATGTGGGAATGGAATAGAAATAAAAGGGATATTTAAATAAGTCAATTCAGCTAAAGAGGATGCTCCTGCCCTTGTTATCGCAATATCAAATTCACTATTTTTACATAATAGATTTTCTTCGAAAAAAAATAAATTATTTTTAATATTATTATCCTCATATTCTTTTTTGAAATTATCAATATCAAAACCTGTTGAAAGTTGTTGGGTAATTTCTATTTTATATTTTTTGGATAAATTTATTATTTCGCTCTTTAAATGTTTGCTAAAAAATAGAGATGCTTGACTTCCACCCATTATCAATATTTTTAAGGTATCATCATTAATATGACTTTTATTTTTTTTTAAATAAAAACAATTATTTAATATAGGATCAATTTTTACTTTCTTGCTATTATTAGTTATATTTTGATCATAACAAAATATTTTATCAGAAAATCTTAATAAAAATTTATTTGATCTTCCTATTATAGAATTAGGTTCAAATAAAATAATTTTTTTTCCAAATATTTTTGCAGCTAAAACTATTGGTAAAGACATATAACCTCCGGTACTTATCACAATATCAATTTTAGTTCCAAAAAAATGATTCAATGATTTAACAAATGCAAGAAATAAATAAATAATTTTAATAGGAAAAAGGTATTTTTTTTCTGAAACTTTCCTTACTTCAAAGATAGTTTTTTTTACCTCATTTGGAACGAACTTAGATCCTCTCAAATCAGTATAAATAATTACTTCAAAAGTATTTTTTAAATGATTGTATAGATTTAATGCAGGAATAACATGACCACCACTTCCTCCAGTGCTTATAAGTATTTTCTTCTTCATATTAAAATATCAAATCTTTCTCCGTGTTAAATTTATTATGAAACCAGCCAAGATTGAAGTTCCTACAATAGAAGAGCCTCCATAACTTATAAATGGTAAAGTCATTCCAGTTGTTGGGAACAATCTTATATTAACACCAATATGAATTAAAGATTGGAATATTATGATGCCAATTGAACCCATTAATATTAATTTATATGAATCGTTTTGCTCTAAATTAATTTTTTGGAATACTTGATGAACAAAAAATAAAAGAATTACCATCAAAAAAATTATAAACAATATTCCAAATTCTTCTGAAATAACTGAAACAATATAATCTGTGTGTGCTTCTGGACACCTATTTTTTAAATCACCTTCTCCAATTCCTCTTCCGAAAAAACCACCATTCATAATTGCATCCGAACACTTATCAGATTGATAGTTATTACCTGATTTAGGATCAAAAAATGCTTTGAGCCTAATCAAAATGTAACCAAACTTTGATGGTACGGCATATATTAAAAAAATTAAGCATATTATTAAAAAGCTGAATGAAAGTGAAAAAATTATAATGTTTACACCTGATATAAATATTAAGCTGAACCATGTTAAGAATATTAGTAAAGTTTGTCCAATATCAGGCTGATTTATAAGTAATAAAACTATTGGTAAAAGAAGCAAAAAACTAAGAAAAAATTTTAAATAAAGATTTTTATTCTTTTCAGAGCTTAAAATTACAGAGGTTAATATTATAAAAAATGGTTTGACTATTTCTATAGGTTGAAATCTAGGTAAGAAGGGTAAATCAATCCATCTTTTAGATCCTTTAACCTCAACACCAATTAAGGGGACTAATATTAAAAATATTATAGATAAAAAAAATAAAAAGTAAGAGAGTTTAATTAAGCTTGGTGTGTCAATAGAGGAAAATACTATCAAAATTATAGACGCAATTATTATATAAAATAGATGTCTGTAAAAGAAATAATAACTATTTGTATCCAATTTATCAGAGGCTATTAATGATGTTGAGACTAATGAAAAGAATAATCCTAGAAAAAAGAGAAATAATACTAAGAAAAATAAAGTTTTATTAATACTTTTCCAAAAATCATAAAAATTTTTATTAAAACTAGTGTTGTAATTCATGTTTTAGATTACTAAATATTTTATTGAAATAATCACCTCTATCTTCAAAATTTTTAAAGGTATCAAAAGATGCGGCGGCTGGACTAAATAATATTAAATTATTTTCTTTCCCAGAATTTTTAATGTCATAGATAACTTTTAAAAGTGAGGCTTTAATATTTTTTTGTTTGGTGAATTTTAGTTTTCCGATAAATTTTCTCTCAAAAAAAGCTTTATTTTTTCCATAAATATAAGCTTTAATATTATTAGCATTTTTATTTTTTATTTTAAAAATATCCCCTTGCTTCGGTACACCTCCAACCATCCAGTAAATATTTTTATTTAAACTTAAAAAATGCTTTGAAGAAGAAAAACTTGTAGACTTAGAATCATTAATACAAATAGTTTTAATATTATTAAATATTATTTCTTGTCTATAATTTAATCCATGAAATTTTTCAATTTGTTTTAATATTATACTTTTATTAATCTTTAATTTTTCACAAATAGAAAAAACAAATGATAGATTTTCTTCATTTGATTTGTTTTTAAAATATTGATTTTTTAATTTATTATAATTTTTTTTATATCTAGATTTATTTACTTTAAAAACTTTTGATAGAATCTTTTTATTAACTATCTTTTTCATTAATCCAAAAATTTTATAATTTATAAAAGTAAGATCTTTTGTTGACTGTCTTCTAACCAATGAAAATTTTGCTCTTGCATATCTTGAGATTGATACATGTCTTTCTAAATGATCAGGTGTAATATTAAGAACGACAAAATATTTTGAACAAAAATAATTACTATATTCTAATTGGTATGAAGATGCCTCTATAACAAAAATTGTATTATTGCTAATTTTTCTTTCATTCAGAATTGGGTTACCAATGTTTCCGCACAATCTCACATCCTTAAAAACTTTTTTTAGTATTAAATATAATAGTTTAGCAGTAGTGGATTTGCCATTTGTCCCTGTCACAGTTATTGTGAAATTTTCCTTATTTTGCAAGAAAAAAATATCCAAGTCCGTAATTACTTTTTTTTTATGTTTGGACAAAAATATCTTTAATCCACATTTTTGAATATTAATACCTGGGCTTATTATTATAAAATCAAAATTAGTTTTATAAAGTTTATCTTTTTTTATTAGATTTTTTTCTAAAGCTTTGTGTTTGATTTTATAATCATCATAGCATCTTACAAAATTATTTTTTTTTAAAAAAAAAAATGATGATACTCCACTCTTACCTAGTCCATAAATAAGAATTTTTTTTCCTACCATTATCTTAATTTTAATGTTGCGATTCCTATCAATGCTAAAATTATTGATATTATCCAAAATCTAATTACAACTGTTGACTCAGGCCAACCTTTCTTTTCAAAATGATGGTGTATTGGTGCCATTTTAAAAACTCTTTTTCCTGTAAGTTTAAATGATATAACTTGAATAATCACTGAAAGTGCTTCTAAAACAAATAGACCTCCCGTAATTGCTAAAACTATTTCATGCTTAGTAATTATTCCAATACCTCCCAATGATCCTCCTAATGCTAATGATCCTGTATCTCCCATAAATATTTTTGCCGGTGGTGCATTAAACCAAAGAAAACCTAAGCAAGCTCCAATAATTGATCCACAGAATACTGCTACCTCACCTACATTTGGAATGTATGATATTTTTAAATATTCTGAAAATACTATATTACCTGTTACGTAACTTATGAAAGCAAAGCAACCTGCAACTAATATAACTGGAACAGTTGCCAAACCATCAAGACCATCAGTTAAATTTACCGCATTGGAGGAGCCGACAATTATAAATACTGAAAATGGGATAAAAAACCATCCTAGGTTTACAACTAAATTTTTAAAAAAAGGAAAATAAAGATTTTTAATTTCTGGATCCTGTATTAAATGATCTAGTATTAAAATACCTATAATCGCAAAAATAATTTGATAAATAATCTTAAATTTTAAAGAAACTCCTGAAGAGTCTTTATATTTTATTTTTTTATAATCATCTATTAAACCAAGCAATCCAAAACTTGATAAAATAAAAATTAAGAACCAAATATATGGATTCTCTAAATCACACCATAATATTATAGAAAAAAAAAGCCCTAATAAAATTAATAGTCCACCCATAGTAGGGGTACCAATTTTTTTTACAATATGTTCAGATGGACCATCATCCCTAATTGGATCAGTAATTTTTCTTACAGAGAAAAATTTTATAAATGGAGTGCCTATTATTAAAACAATTGCCATAGACGTAAACATTGCCAAACCAGTTCTGACTGTTAAATATTTAAATACATTTAAAAATGTAAATATATCAACAAATTCTAATAAAAATTTATAAAACACCTTTAGAACCTTTTAATTGATTTACATACTTATTTAAACCGGTAGCATTGGATCCTTTAATCATTAAATAATCATTATTCCTCATATTATGAATAATTAAATCATTAATTTGTGAAATATTATTCAGAACTAAACCTTTTTTATTAACCTTTAATTTTTTGAAAATTTTGCTCATTTGAGTTCCTATGACAAAAATATTTTTGATTGAAGTTAAATTTATCACTTTTATTAATTGATTATGTAATTTTTTCGAATGGGAGCCTAATTCGAGCATGTCTCCTAATAAAATATATTTTCTATCATTATCAATATTTAATAACTTAAAATGATTAATTGCTGACTTTAATGAGAGAGGGTTTGAGTTATAGCTTTCGTCAATTAAATTTATAATTTTTTTATCTACCTTAACTTTACTAATATCACCTCTTCCCTGTACAAAATTAATTTTTTTAAACATGTTATATTTTAGATATTTAATATTATTAGTTGCCAATATAATTGCAAGACATGCAAGGATATTTTTAATTAAATTTTCATTTTTACTATTAATAAAAAAATATTTTTTTATACCGTTAACATTTATATGTAATTTATAAATATTTTTATTTTTAGTAATTTTTTTTAAATAAACATCAGCATTTTTATTTTTTTCACTAAATGAAAAAATCTTTAAATTTTTTTTTAAAGCAATTTTTTTATGAAGAAAAAAAAACTTATCATCTAAATTTAATATTATTTTTCCATTTTTTTTAATGTTATGAATAATTTCAGATTTAGCTAATGCGATTTGTTTTATGCTCTTAAAATTTTTTGCGTGCGCATAAGATATATTTGTTATAACACCAATATTGGGTTGAACAACTTTAGATAAATTATCAATCTCACCTTTTTTATCCATTCCTATTTCATAAATGCCATAATTGTGATTATTGTTAAAATTAAACAAACTCAATGGAACGCCATATTTATTATTATATGATTTTTTTGACGCTGATATGTTGGTAAAATCCCGAAATACTTCCTTTGTCATTTCCTTTAATGAAGTTTTTCCACAACTGCCTGTAATACCTATAAAAACTGAGTCTGAACATTCTCTATTTACAGTAGATATTTTTTCTAAAAACTTTAATGGTGAATTTACTTTTATATATTTTTTTAAATTATTTGATAATTTTTTACTTCCAACTACAATCTGTGCACCGTTTTTAAATGCATCATTTATATAATTATTACCATCTTTATTTTCTCCTTTAATAGCAAAAAAAATATCGTTTTTTTTAACTTTTCTTGAGTCTATCACACCTTCAAAAGTGCCTATATTAAATCTTAAATTTAAATTACCACTTTGCTCTTTTAAAATATTTTTTTTTAAATTTTTTGATAACAATTTATTTTTTTTCAGAATACTTTTTTTAATTATTGACCTATCAGATAATATATTAACTTTATTTTTTATAATTTGTGTATTTTCATGCCCCTTACCAGCAACAATGAGTATTTCTGAGGTTTTAAGATCCTTAATTGCTAGTTTTATTGCATCTTCTCTATCTGGGATTTCATGAATTTTTTTTTTATCAAAAATACCATTTTTAATATTAATTCTTATTTTTTTTGCATTTTCATTTCTAGGATTGTCATTTGTGATATATATTTTTTTACAAAATTTTGCAGCTATTGTTCCCATCTTTGATCTCTTGAGCTTATCCCTGTCACCACCACATCCAAAAACAATTTTAATATTTCTTCCACTAAACTGATCTTCAATATTTTCTAAACATACTTTTAATGCATCTGGAGTATGAGCATAATCTAATATCACAAGGCTCTTATTTTTAAGATTACCAATTTTTTCAAATCTTCCATTAACTGGTTTCATATTTTGAAAATTATCAACAATTTTGTTAAATTTAATTTTACTTTTTTGTGCTGCAATACTTGCCATTAATAAGTTAGTAATTTGAATTTTACCAATTAGATTTGTAGTAAATGAATAATTTTTTTTTTGATAAGCAAAACTTACAGATTGCTTTTCACCAATATAATTATGGTCTAAAATTTCAATTCCTTTATCATTAAATAAAGAAATCATTTTTAGTTTTCTCTTTGTGGCAATTTTCTTTAATTTTTTATGTTGGGGTATTTTTGAATTAGTAATTATAAAAGAATTATTTTTTAATAATTTTTTAAAAAGATACAATTTTGAATTTAAATAATTATTGAACGATTTATGATAATCTAAATGGTCATGTGATAGATTAGTAAATATGCCCCCATTAAATTTTATACCATCAAGTCTATTCTGATGAAGTCCATGGCTGGATGCTTCTAAAATTATATTATTTATTTTCATAGTATCAAGTAGTTTAAAATACTTAGCCAATGTTATTGGATCTAGGGTGGTATTATTTACTTTAAGTAAATTTTTTTTTATTTTTACTCCCAGTGTCCCAATTGACGCAACTTTTTTTTTACTCATTGTCAAAATTTGATAATAAAACTCTGCGATTGATGACTTTCCATTTGTTCCAGTGACTGCCACTATATTTTTTGGCCTACTTTTAAAATATTTAAAAGAAACTAAAGATAGATCTTTCCTTACATTTTTTGACTTTATATAGAGTATATTTTTTTTAATTCCTTCAAATTCTTTTTCATGTACTATTACTTTGCAACCATTCTTTATAGCTTGTGCTATATATTTGTTTCCATCTCTGATTGTGCCTTTGATTGCAAAAAAAATATTTCCTTTTTTACATTTCAAACTATTAAATGATAAGCCAGAGAAAAAATGCTTTTTATACTCTGGTTTAATATTGTTAAAATAATCGCCTACTAACATGATTAGATTACTCAACATCCATATATTTTGTGGCTAAAATAGGCCCAATTTTTTCAATAATATTTGCTACAATTTCTACTGCTGTCCAACCGGCTGTATTGAATGGAGTGCCCTTAAAAGAGCCAGATTTATTTCGATAATTATAAATATAATCTTCTGAGGTTTTAGGTTCATCGATTAAAACAATTAATGCAAATCTTGGATCAGATGATGGAAATACAGATGCAAAAGTATTAATTTTTAATCTAGAGTATTTACCATTAACCACTTTTTGAGCTGTACCAGTTTTGCCTGCCACCTCATAACCTTTTACATCTGCTAGTCCCGCCGTACCATCTGATGTTGATACAATTTTTCTTAAAATCTTATTTATTTTGATTGATATATTTTCTGAAAGAATTTGGTTTTTTTTTAAATTTTGCTTACTATCCTTTTTAATTAAAGTCGGCTGAATATCAAATCCTCCATTAGATATAATAGAATATGCTTTTGCAAGTTGAAGAGGAGTAGTTGTAATACCGTGACCAAATGAAACTGTCGCAAGTTTACATTTTCCCCATACAAACGGAATAGGTGTTCCCGTTTCATCTATATCAAAATCTATCCGATTTAATATACCAATTTTACTGTAAAAACTTTTTAGTTTCTCAGCGCCTAACATTTGGCCAATTCTCACAGATCCTATGTTTCCAGATCTGATTAAAATTTGCTCTACTGTAAGATTTTTAGGAATCTCATTATCATATTCTCTTATTGGTCTACCGTCACATTCAATTTCTTTTTCCAAATTCAAAAACTCAGTTTCTGGTTCTACAATTTTTTCGTTTAAAGCAGCTGCTACTGTAAACAATTTAAATACTGAGCCTAACTCATAAACTCCTTTTGTAATTCTATTGATATAATTTTTATCTGTTATGGATACTCGTTCATTTAAATTAAAATCTGGCAATGAAACAAGAGATAAAATTTCTCCATTATTTACATCCATAAGTATTGCACCACTTCCAATACTTTTAAAAATTTTATTAAATCTAAATAGTTCTTGTCTAATTAAAAATTGAATTTCTGTATCTACTGTTAGCTTAATGGGGTTTTTTTCTGATTTAAGATTAAAATCAAATTTTTTCTCAATACCAGATATACCATTGTTTGAATCATCTATTTGGCCCAATATGTGGCTATATAAATTTTCATTTGGATAAATTCTTGATATTTGATCTTCAAAAACAATTGCTTTATCTCCTAGCAATTTTAATTGCTCTTTTTCATTGCTTGAAATTTTTTTTTCTAATCTAAAATATTTTTTTTTTTTTATTTTTTTTTTAATGTCGACAAAATCCTTGTTGGGAAAAATTATTTTTAAATTTAGTAATAATTTATCATCATTTATTATTAAATTAGGGTTTATACCTACAATTGTAGTATTAACAGTTTTTGCAATAAAATTATTATTTCTATCAAGAATATCTGCTCTGAAATTTTCTATGATTTCCAAATTTCTACTTTTGAGTATACTTGGTTTTTGTATTCCTAAATAAATAATTTTTATGGAGTAAATTGTACAAACTAAAAGTAATATAAAAAAGATAAAAGCAATTCTATTAAATGAAATATTTAAATTAGATTTGTTTTCTTTAAAAGAAAAATCATTTTCATATTTTTCAAGTACTAATATTTCTTTTTTTTCTTTGATCATTCTATTTTTCTGACTGAAATAAAACTCTTCCATTAAAGAAAAAAATTTTATTTATATTGTCTATCCTGGTGTTAAATAATTGATCATCAAACCACTCCTCTTGAAACTCGGTTAATCTTTTTGGTGAACTTAAATAATTATAATCCAAAAGAACTAAATCATATTGATTTTTTAATTTTCCAATATTTTCTTTTGTTAAAAAAATTTCTTTTTCTAACTCTTTAGTGGCGTTTTTTGTGAATGTTGTAAATATTATCAAAAAAAAAATTAAGGATGTTAATATTATTTTTCTCATATTTTTTTTGATAAATTTTCAATATCTAATAAAAATTTAAATTTATTGTAAAATTTTAGCTCATAGTCGTCTATATCAGTTAATTTTATTGCATATCTTAATTTAGCTGATCTTGAGGCTGGATTTGTATTTATTTCCTTGTTTGATGGAATGATAGGCTTTTTTTTTTGAATTTCAAAAATTTTTTTTTCAGATGAATTTCCTGGTAAGTATCTAGATAAATTCTTTCCACTCGATAAATCATTAAAAAAGAATTTTACAATTCTATCTTCTATAGAATGAAAAGAAACTACAATTATCATTCCACCAGGTTCTAGTAATTTTGTTGCAGCGATAAGTCCTTTGATTAACTCACTTATTTCTTGGTTCACAAACATTCTTAGAGATTGGAAAATTTTTGTAGATTTATTTTTTTTAAAATTTTTCTTTTTTGAACTTTCAATAATGTTTATTAAATCCTCATTATTAATATTTTGCTTTTGTCTTAAATTAATTATTTTTTTTGCAATTATTCTAGCTTCCTTATCTTCGCCAAAAAACTTAAAAATTTTATTTAAATCATTTAAATCTAAAGAATGTATTGCTTCGTTAGCCGTAAACGAGTTTAAACCCATAGACATATTAAGTTTACCTTTCGAATTAAATGACAAACCCTTTGTTTCATCTTTAATTTGATTTAATGAAAAACCAAGATCAAAAATTATACATCTAAACTTATTTTTGCCATCTAATTCACCTATTTCACTAAATTTTTTATTATAGAATTCAAATCTTTTTGAATATTTCTTTTTGATTTCTTTTGCAGCTTTAAAAGTATCACTATCTCTATCAATACCTATTACATTTGTATTTTTAAACTCTAATATTTTTTTTGTATAACCGCCTTGCCCAAATGTACAATCAAGAAATGTGCCACCATATTGAGGGGAAATAATGCTTATAATTTCATTAAGCAGTACTGGAAAATGCTTTTTCTTTTCCAGTAATATGGTGGCATTCATTTATTTTTTTGAAGAACATTAATTTTTTTGTCTTCTCAAAAATGCTGGGATTTCTAATTCATCCTCATCATTATCTTCTGTCTTAGTATCAAATGATGAAAATTCTGATTTATTATCATCTTCACTCAAATTTAATTCTTCATTATTTTCTGAGTTAAATAAATTAGGACTTTCTTCTTCAAGATTAAAATTTTCTAATCCGTTTGAGGGAGTAACATCATTATTTACTTCATCAATGATAATGCTTTCTTCGTTTTTAATCTCCTCAGTGCTTACTGTTTGATCATTAGGAATTTCATTACTAATATTATTATCATTTGATGAAAAATCTTGGGGGTTTGAAATATCGTCAGTAATTGGTTCCTCTAATTTTAATGCGTTTGCACCACTCGTTACTGTATTTTGAATATTGGCTGAATTAAAATTAAATGATTGTGCAGGATTAGGATTGGTAAAATCTGAATATCCAGTGTTTCTACTTTGAATTCTATGTACCATATTTATAACAGATTTTGCCTCTGGTTGTTGTCCATCTAATGCTGTCGCTACAATAGATACTCTCATGCTTCCTTCTAATGCAGGATCAGTAATAGCTCCAATAATAAGTTCAGCCTCTGGATCCACTTCCGCTCTAACTTTATTAACAGCTTCATCTACTTCAAATAATTTTAGATCTGGTCCTCCAGTAATGTTTACTAGTAATCCTTTGGCACCTTGCAATGTATAATCATCTATTAGTGGATTACTTATGGCCATCTCAGCTGCTTTAGTAGCTCTTCCTTCACCATCTGCTTCTCCAGTTCCCATCATTGCTTTACCCATTGAGCTCATTACAGTTTCAACATCAGCAAAATCTAAATTTATTAAACCAGGTCTTACCATTAAATCAGTAATGCTTTGAACTCCATGCATTAAAACATCATTAGATAAATCAAAAGACTCCTCAAATGTGGTTTGTTCAGTTGCAATTTTGAAAAGATTTTGATTTGGAATTACAATAATTGTATCAACATGTTTTCTTAACTCTTCTAATCCTTGTTGGGCTCTTCTCATTCTAGAGGGCCCTTCATACAAGAAAGGTAAAGTTGTAACCCCAACTGTTAGAATATTTAATTCTTTTGCCGCTCTAGCTATGACATGTGCTGCACCAGTTCCTGTACCTCCACCCATTCCAGCTGTTATAAAAACCATATTTGCGCCTTGCAAGCAATTTACTATCTCGTTTAAGGACTCATCTGCAGCAGCTTGGCCAATATCTAACTTTGCTCCAGCACCAAGACCTTTTGTTAAATTTAATCCTATTTGAATTTTTGTATTAGCTTTACTTAACTTTAAATCTTGTGCATCAGTATTTATAGATAAAAATTCAACACCTTGAAGACCAGACTCTACCATTTTATTTATGGCGTTACCTCCTGCGCCCCCAACTCCTAAAACTAAGATTCTCGGTTTTAATTCTTTTATTTCTGGTGCTTTAAAGTTTATTGTCATTCTCTCTCCCTCTATTGTTTGTTAAGTTTTTGCTCCCATCTAAGATTTGCTCTATTTATGTTTGATTTTTTTCTAGCATTCATCCTAAATTTTTCAAAAGTTTTAGGCTCCCATATTTGGAATGTTTTTCCCTGACCAACGAACAGCATACTGTGTTTAATTCTAGCATGATTTAATAATTTTTGTGAAATAGAGATTCTTCCCTCGTTATCAAATTGTAAATTAATACTTTCTGAAAGAATTGATGTTGCAAAAAAATCCCTTTTTTCTTCAAAAGGATTTAAACCATCAATTGTATCTGAAATTTTTTCAATTCTATCTTGCGTCCATGCTTCAATTGAAGGATTGTTAAATGACGGATAGCAAAAAATTCCGTTATAACCTAGATTTGAAAGATATGATCTAAAACTAGCAGGCACTGAAACCCTCCCTTTTTTGTCTATCCTGTTCTCGAAAGTTGATAAAAACATATTTTTTTCTCATAAATTCCATATTTGGGAATATATGGGATATTATGGGTTTTTAGTTACAGTGTCAATTGATGATTTTCATTATTAATTAATACTTTATTAACAATTTATTTAAATTTTTTAACAATTAGATAAACATCAAATAAAAATATTAGAACATTTAGTTAACTTATATGAATCAAAGCAGAAACATTTTAAAGATTTTTTGCCAGATGAAATGTAAGCCGGGTTCTGTCTTTTAAACTTATCATTTCTCTAGTCTTTAGATC
>NHLU01000013.1 GCA_002169255.1 Candidatus Pelagibacter sp. TMED275 | reverse complement strand
AATAGCAAAAAAATTGAAGGTAAAATAAAGATTGGAGGGGCTTACACAATAAAAGAAAGAATCTATAGAACCAATAACTATGAAATAAATTATCGTGTAAACCCATTCAGTACTGTTGGAACACTGCCATTGGGAGGTAATGCAAACAACCTTCTTAATTCAACTTTTTTGTATGATATTAACACAAATGAAGGATCATATATAAAAGGATCATATCAGAGAACCAATCAATTTGACTCAGAAGGAAAAACAATGGCAGGATTCCTTTCTGCTGAACTTATATTTTCTGAAAAATGGAAATCTACTTTTGGTTTAAGATTTGAAGAATATACAATTAGATATACCGGTGAGGATATTGAAGGAATAAAATTTGAAAATCAACTTCTTGTTGACTCCAGTGATTTTTACCCATCCATTAACTTAATTAGAACAATAAATGAGGATGTAAACCTAAGACTTTCTTACTCTAAATCAACTGCTAGGCCTAGTTTTAAAGAAGCTTCTGCAGCACAAATTTTTGATCCAATTACTGAAAGATATTTTCTAGGTAATCCAAATTTAAAACCAGCAATTATCAATAATTTTGATTTAAGATATGAGTCGTATGGAGACGGAAATCAAATATTTGCCATTAGTGGTTTTTACAAGATATTTAATGACCCCATTGAAATCGGTGCAAATGATGCTAATCAACCTAAAATTTTTATTGCGAGAAATAACAAAGAAGCGTCTGTTATTGGAGCTGAAATTGAACTGAGAAAAGACATAATAAACACTGCAAAAAATAAGTTTTCAATAAATCTTAACGCATCAGTAATTAGCTCTGATTTAACAATGAGTGAAACTGAATTTACTGGAAGAGTTATAAGTAATCCTGATAAAGAAATTGAAAATTCAAGAGAATTACAAGGGCAATCTCCATACCTTATTAATTCTGGTATAATATACAATTCATTTGAAAATAATGTTGAAATCGGAGCATATTACAATGTTCAAGGAAAGACTTTAGAGGTAGTTGGTATTGGTAACCTACCAGATGTATTCACTCTTCCTTTCCATAATTTAAATTTAAATGTTTCAAAAAGTTTTGGGAAAAACTTGGATCAAAGTTTAACATTTAAGGCTGAAAACTTGTTGAATTCAAAAAGAGAGAGTGAATATGACTACTACAATCTTGAGACAAGTCCTTTTTCAATATATAATCCAGGACAAAGTTTTTCTCTAGGTTACAGTATAAAGTTCTAAATTTGAATAAACAATTCAATTGGAAAGTATATACATATTTATAGTTGGTGCAATTGTTTTACTAGCAATTAGTGATTTAATTGTNGGTGTTAGCAATGATGCGGTTAACTTTTTAAACTCAGCAATTGGTTCAAAGGTTATTTCATTTAGAAATATAATGATTCTTGCAAGTATTGGCGTTGCTGTTGGTGCAGTCTCTTCCAACGGAATGATGGAAATAGCAAGAAAAGGGATTTTTAATCCTGAAGCATTTTTCTTTGATGAAATAATGATAATCTTTTTAGCTGTAATGATTACTGACATTCTTATTCTTGATCTATTTAATTCGTGGGGATTACCAACCTCAACTACTGTCTCCATTGTGTTTGAACTACTTGGTGCTGCAGTCGTAATGTCGATAATAAAGATTATGAATTCTAGTGGTAATCTTNGCGATTTAAATTATTTTATTAATACTGAAAAAGCATCAGAAATTATACTAGGAATCCTATTATCAATATTCATTGCATTCTCTATTGGTGCAATTATCCAGTGGCTATCAAGACTTATCCTAACCTTCAACTTTGAGAAAAAAAGTATTTACTTAAATTCAATATTTGGAGCATTATCTCTTTCATCAATAATTAATTTTATTTTAATAAAAGGAATTAAAGGGACTCAATACTCAGATATTCANTTTGATCAGCTAGGCGGTTTAACTATCAACGGATATATNGATGCTAATCAATTAGAGTTTTGGATAATAAGTCTCNTGATGTGGTTTATTGTATCTATNTTCTTAATTAAAACCTATAGAGTAGATATCTACAAAGTAATTATAGCTATTGGNACTTTCTCTCTTGCACTTGCTTTTGCTGGTAACGACTTAGTNAACTTTATTGGCGTACCAATTGCTGCAATTGAGTCATATAATGGCTGGATATCCTCAAACATAAATTCCTATGAATATTCTATGGATATATTATCAGAGAAAGTAAATACAAAACCAATATATCTTCTAATCTCTGGTTTGATAATGGTAATTACTTTGTGGTTTTCCTCAAAAGCAAAAAATGTTTTGAAAACTAGTATAGATTTATCTGATCAAAATAATGTTGATGAAAAATTCAAATCAAATTCAATTGGAATTCTATTGGTAANTATTGGAAGAGGTTTAAACAATATGTTTATTAGTATTGCTCCAAAAAGTTTATTAAATAAAATTGAAAAATCTTTTGACTCTTCAGGTATAGATGNTTTTTCTGCTTCCATCAACAGACCCTCATTTGATAAATTAAGGGCTAGTTTAAATCTTGTAGTTGCTGCTATNTTAATTTCAATAGCTACGTCCTACACGTTACCTTTATCAACAACATACGTAACGTTTATGGTTGCAATGGGGACATCACTATCAGATAGAGCATGGGGAAAAGAAAGTGCGATCTATAGAGTATCTGGTGTANTAAGTGTAATTGGAGGATGGTTTTTAACTGCTTTTTCAGCCTTTTCTATATGTGGTTTAATTGTTTTCTTAATCCATATTGGGAATATGTATTCAATTATTGCTATTATAATAACTATAGCNCTAATTATTTATAAAAATCATATAAAATTTAAGAAAAAGGGAGATATAAAGATTTAATTCTCATTTGGAACTGCTGCAGTTGGAGTTTCCCAAACAACNACCCTTCTTGGTATATTTCTTCTGAAATCAACTTCAGTTAAAGTTCCATTAGACCAAAAAAACCATTTACCTACTTTTTTACCTTTGTTATATCTTCCAGTAGCAAGTTGATTTCCTGATTTATCATAACTAGCCCAATCACCATGAAGCTTATTNTTTTTTATAGTTCCCTCTTGAAGTATGTTNTTATTTTGTCCATAGATAACAACCTTTAACATATTACCTTCTTGAGAAACTACTNTTTGTTCTTGTGCNTTTAAAGCAGTAAAACTAAGCGCTANAGATATAGCTAAAATCAAAAATAACTTTACCTGAATCAAAACNATATANCTCATAACATCAATTTAATAACACTAAGTTAACAATAAATTAACATTNNTGCAATATTTACATAACATTAAATTAACATTGGATGGTAAATCGCTAAAAACTAGATAGTTATATTAAGAGCCGCACATTAAACAATCATCATCTTCGTTCTCTTTAGATTGAGATATGATTTGNTTAAGCTCTTCAGGTGTTAATGGCTCTACAGCTACTGGCTTTTCTTTTGATTTTTTAGCTTTAGTTTTTTCAGTTCTNGTAATTTTAACTTCTTCTGCTGCCTCTACAGTCTCTACTGCTTCAACTTCGACTGTTTCTTCAACTTCAGCTTTTTCTTTTTTCTCGAGTGTAAACTTAATAGCATCAACTGCAGACTTAGTTCTTAAATANTACATTCCTGTTTTAAGACCTGATTTCCAACCGTAAAAATGCATAGAAGTTAATTTTGACATTGTAGCACCTTCCATAAATAAGTTTAAAGATTGAGATTGATCAATAAAATAACCTCTGTGTCTGGCCATATCTATAATATCTTTCATACTCATCTCCCAAACAGTTTTGTATAATTCTTTTAATTCATCTGGGATCTGTTTAATATCCTGNATTGAGCCATTAGATCTCATAAGCTCATGCTTCATGTCTTCATTCCATAAGTTTAGATCAACGAGATCCTTTAGTAGATGTTTATTAACGATTATAAACTCACCAGATAAAACTCTTCTAGTATATAAATTAGAAGTATAAGGCTCAAAACATTCATTATTACCAAGAATTTGTGAAGTACTTGCAGTTGGCATAGGAGCAACTAAAAGAGAATTTCGCACACCATGTTTTAGAACATCCTTTCTTAGTTTAGCCCAATCCCATCTTCCACTTAACTCTTCATCTTTAATCCCCCACATNTTATGCTGNAACTCTCCCTTTGATATTGGAGANCCTTTATAGGTTTTATANGGTCCATCTNTTTTTGACTCTTCAACAGAAGCTTGAAGTGCAGCAAAATATAAAGTTTCAAAAATATCTTGATTTAATTCTTTAGCTTTTTCAGAAGTAAAAGGCATCCTTAACTCAATAAAGGCATCTGCTAAACCTTGAACCCCTAGACCTATAGGTCTATGTCTAAAGTTGGAATTTTCTGCTTCTTTTACAGGATAATAATTTCTATCAATAACTTTATTTAAATTTTTNGTAACCCTAACAGTTACATCATATAGTTTCTTATGGTTAAATTCTCCATCTTCAACAAACATTGGAAGAGCAATTGATGCTAGATTACAAACAGCTATTTCATCCTTAGANGTATATTCCAATATCTCTGTACAAAGGTTAGATGATCTTATTGTTCCTAAATTCTTTTGATTAGATTTTCTATTTGCAGAATCCTTNTAAAGCATATAAGGAGTTCCTGTTTCAATTTGAGATTCCAGGATCTTTTCCCANAGTTCTCTTGCTTTTATTGTCTTTCTACCCTTAGACTTTTTCTCATATTTTAAATATAGTTTATCAAACTCATCACCATGACAATCATATAAACCTGGACATTCATTTGGACACATTAANGTCCACTCAGCATTTTCNTCAACCCTTTTCATNAAAAGATCTGGAACCCACATAGCATAAAATAGATCNCTTGCTCTCATCTCTTCTTTCCCATGATTCTTTTTAAGATCAAGGAAATCAAAAATATCAGAATGCCATGGTTCAATATAAATAGCAAAGGAACCTTTTCTTTTTCCTCCACCTTGATCCACATATCTTGCAGTATCATTAAAAACTCTTAACATAGGAACGATACCATTTGAGGTTCCATTTGTTCCAGAAATATAAGAACCTGTTGATCTAATGTTATGAATNGATAGNCCAATCCCTCCTGCAGATTGAGATATTTTTGCTGTTTGCTTTAGTGTATCATAAATTCCATCTATACTATCATCCTGCATAGTAAGTAAAAAACAAGAAGACATTTGAGGTTTAGGCGTTCCNGAATTAAATAAAGTTGGGGTAGCATGTGTAAAATATTTTTTTGACATTAACTCGTAAGTGTCTATCACAGCTTCTAAATCATCTAAATGTATTCCTACTGAAACNCTCATTAACATATGNTGTGGTCTTTCAACAATTTGACCATTTATNTTCANNAGGTATGATCTCTCAAGAGTTTTAAAACCAAAATAATCATATCCAAAATCTCTATTGTATATTATTTTTGAGTCAAGCTCTTCAGCATTCTTTTTAATAACCTTATATACTTCATCTGAAAGCAGTGGAGCTTTTTTCCCAGTTATAGGATTAACATACTCATATAAATCTTTCATTGTTTCTGAAAATGATTTTAATGTGTTCTTATGTAAGTTAGAAACAGAAATTCTGGCAGCTAGCGAAGCATAATCTGGATGAGTTGTTGTCATTGTTGCAGCAATTTCTGCAGCAAGATTATCAAGNTCTGATGTTGTTACACCATCATATAAGCCCTCAATAACCCTCATGGCAACCCTAACAGGATCAACTAATGGATTAAANCCATAGCAAAGCTTTTTAATCCTAGCCGTAATTTTATCAAACATTATCGGCTCTTTTCTCCCGTCTCTTTTTGCTACGTACATATTTCTTTCGTCAATTTAACTATATATTCAATTTTAAAATAAATGATTAAAATTCGTCGTCGAAACTTATCTTAGAATCATCCTTCTTCTCCTTATTAAGAACTCCTGCTTTTTGATATTCTGAAACTCTCTTCTCAAAGAAATTTGTTTTCCCTTGTAAGTTTATCATATCCATAAAATCAAAAGGATTNGTAACATTNAATTCTTTTTCACATTGNAATTCTACCAGAAGTCTATCNGTTACAAATTCCAGATACTGAGTCATAAGCTTAGCATTCATTCCTATAAGACTAATAGGAAGTGATTCTGTTATAAATTCTCTTTCAATATTNAGAGCATCNACTAGTATTTCTCTTATTCTTTCTTTTGGCACTTTATTTACAATATGCTCATTGTGAAGATGAACTGCAAAATCACAATGTACCCCTTCATCTCTTGAGATAAGCTCATTCGAAAAAGTTAGCCCTGGCATTACCCCTCTTTTCTTTAGCCAAAAAATGGAACAGAATGCACCTGAAAAAAAGATACCTTCAACACCTGCAAAGGCAATTAATCTTTCAGCAAAAGAATCAGAATCNACCCACTTTAATGCCCAATCAGCTTTCTTTTTAATAGCAGGGAAATTATCAATTGCTTTGAACAATACATCTTTCTCTTTTTCATCCTTAACATAAGTGTCAATTAAAAGAGAGTAAGTTTCAGAGTGAATATTTTCCATCATTATTTGAAAGCCATAGAAGAACTTTGCTTCAGAATATTGAACTTCATTCACAAAATTTTCTGCAAGATTCTCATTAACGATCCCATCAGATGCAGCAAAAAAAGCTAATATATGNTTTATAAAATATCTCTCATCATCATTAAGTTTAGTTTTCCAATCAGTTAAATCTTGATGGAGGTCTATCTCTTCAGCAGTCCAAAAACTTGCCTCGCACTTTTTATACCACTCCCAAAGATCATGATGCTCTATTGGAAAAATCACAAACCTGTTTTGATTCTCTTCTAAAATTGGTTCTGGTTTCATGATTTTTTTTTTGTTTTTATTTAGAATTATTCTGAACTTCAAATATTTAAAATTCTAACGAGAATTGAAAGAGTAAAGTGNTGATAATTGCATAAAGTTTTTAACAATAAAAAAACAATCTCATAATTATTGGATTTTTCGTTTTATTTTTACACAATCAAAAAAAAATAGATTAAAAAAAATCATAGGAAGAGCTAAAAAATATGAGCTTGATATTTTTTTTATGAAGTTGTAAAAACTTTTTTTAATTTAACAGAGCAAGAAATTAAAATGGGAAAAATTGAGAAAATTATATTGTTNTTAACAATTTTAATCGCTGTATTTAATTTAACACAGATAAATCTATTCGATTTTACGGAAGAAAAAAACAAGATAGCATTAATTTGTTTGATTCTTTCGATGTGCGCATTGATATTAATTTTATTAGTTCGGATTTCAAAAAAAATAAGAGATAAGACTAGATAAATTCTATATTGAAACAAGACAAGTTTCAACTCCAGCCTTTTCCAAAAATTCTAGACCAGAGGTGTCTTTGTATTTTTTATTATAAACTACCCTCTTTATACCTGACTGAAAAATTAACTTACTGCATTCCTTGCAAGGAGAAAGTGTNATGTAAAGAGTCGCCCCGTTTGTAGATTGAGTTGATGAAGAAACCTTTGCAATAGCATTTGCCTCAGCATGAAGAACATACCATTTTGTGTAACCCTCATCATCTTCACAGATATTTTCAAAGCCAGTGGGGGTNCCATTATACCCATCTGAAATTATCATCTTGTCTTTAACTATAAGAGCACCAACTTTTCTCCTTTTACAATATGATAGTTCTCCCCACTCGAGAGCCATTTTAAGNTATGCCTTATCATATTTAGTTTGTTTATCTTCCATAAAAATAAAGAGTAAAAACAGTAACTATTACCTTTTAAATATAATCTATTATATACAAAATTTTTAGTTTCTTATTATATTTGTTAAAAACAAAAAATTATGTATCCCGAAGAAATTGTAAAACCTATGAAGTTGGAACTTACAGAATCTGGCTTTAATGATTTAAAAACAAAAGAAGAAGTTGAATCTGCAATTAGCAAAATTGGAACAACGCTTTTAGTAGTAAATTCTGTTTGCGGTTGTGCTGCAAAAAATGCACGCCCTGGTATAATTCAATCCTTAGGAAATAACAAAATTCCTGATAATCTTTGTACTGTGTTTGCTGGTTTCGATATTGAAGCAACAGAGACTGCAAGGTCTAAGATGTTGCCATTCCCTCCATCCTCTCCTAGTATAGCTCTTTTTAAAGATGGTAGCTTGATTCATATGATTGAAAGNCACCATATTGAAGGTAGAGATGCNGATATGATATCTTCAAATTTAATGTCAGCCTACAACGAATATTGTTAACTATTTTGGTAAAGAAATAATAAATTTTGTTCCTTTTTTTTGTTTCGATTTATAAGAGATTTTTCCTCTGTGAGAATTAATAATATTTTTAACAATCCCAAGACCTAGACCCATACCATCAGTCTTAGTAGTAAATTTTGGCTCAAATATTTTTTCCTTGTTCTTTTCCAACACTCCAAGCCCGTTATCTGATACCACAATTTTTACACTATTTGTTGAATCGCTTATTTCAACATTAATATTTTGCTCCCTGTCAGAAGGAATAGCCTGAATACTATTTTTTATAAGATTAGTCATAACTCTGATCCATTGTTCTTTATCAAGTTTGATTACAATGCTTTCCTTTGAGGATTGAAAGTTTATATTATTTTGTTCAAAAATTTCAACCACTTTTTTAGTTGCATCTACTATATCAGATTTCTCTAACTGAGTCTTTGGTAAGGTGGCAAAATCTGAAAATGAGGTTGCCACACTACTCATGGTATCAATTTGTTCTATTAGTGTATCACAGAAATCATTTAATTTATTTTTTTCTTCTTTACTGTCTAAAGAACTAGTTCTTTGGAAGCTTTGAACTGTTAATCTCATTGGAGTTAATGGGTTTTTTATTTCATGAGCTACTTGTCTTGCCATCTCTTGCCATGCTTGCTCTCTTTCATTTTTTGCAAGTTTTTCTGCACTATCTTCTAGGTCATCAATCATTTTGTTATATGAATTAACTAAACTATCAATTTCTTTAGTGGCATTTTTTAGTAAGATTTTTTCATTCTTTTTCAATAATCCAGTTTGATTTATCTTTAGCCTAATTGTCTCAATAGATCTAGTTACATATCTGGAAATAAAATATGCTAAAACAATTGCAACTACGAGCATTATAAAATATATCTGATAAAGTGTAGTTAAAAAAACGTTCAATTCACTTTCGGCAAAAGAAACATCNTGGAAATAAGGGAAAAANAGAATTGCNTACTTATTATCAAAGCTATCCTTTAGGACAGTATAAGAAGATTGNAANTTCCCAACATCTGTTGAGTTTTCTCTAGTTANCTTCCCCCCATCTANAGAAATAAGCATTTCAGAAAAATCTTTATCTAGTGAATAATTATTTGATATTATNTCAAGAGGTAAATAAGAATAGTAGAGAGGTTTACCGCCAGGCGTGAAGATAGAGTATTCTACATTATGAATTTTAGTTATTTCCTCAAAATCTATTTTATAATTATCCCAATTATCATAATTAAATGCCAAATCATGCTTGTTAACCAGATAATTAATTTGCTTTGTTAACTGAGTTTCTTTTCTGTCTTGTCTGTATGTATTATACTGCTCTGATTCAGTCCTATACTGGTAATAAGTAGACCCCAAAATTAATAGAGTTGCAGTAAAAACNAGCAAAATCATTGAGATAAATATTCTTAGTCTCAATGACATTTTATTTTGCAGTATACTCATTTTGATTTTCTATGAAATTAGCTAAAAAAAATCAAATCAACAATATATAAAAGCTGTGAAAACTTAAATTGTTTAAATTAGCATATAAAACCTTAATAGATGGATGTCGGTTCTATACTAATTATACTACCTGTACTAATAATTTTTTCTTATTTGTTTGATATTCTTGCAATAAGGACAAAGTTTCCATCTGTTATACTATTAGTTTTCACCGGTATAATTGCANGGTTTATTTCCTCATCCTATGGTTTTGATAACTTTGAATTTCTAGATACCCTGGTCCCTGTTCTAGGAACAATTGGGCTAATATTAATAGTCCTTGAAGCTGCTCTAGAGTTAGATATTAAAAAGGAGAAAATTCAAATAATAACTAAAGGGTTTATGGCTGCACTGATCATATTATTGATTAATATTGTTTTAGTCAGCATATTTTTTGAAAAAGTTATTGGCTTGCCAAACCCAACATCTGTAATTTATGCTATCCCGCTTTCTATAATTAGCAGTGCAGTGGCTATTCCAAGTGCATCAGGACTCATAAATAAGAATAAAGAATTTGTCGTTTATGAATCAACTTTCTCCGATATACTTGGGATTATGATATTTTATTACTCTATAAGACAGGTTGAAAAAGGAGAAGTGCTTATTGGACTTGAACCGATATTAACACTTGTTGGTCAAATAGTTTTAATCATTATACTCTCTCTGGCAATTACNTATCTTNTGTTTCAATTAATACAAAGNATTGANCATCATGTTAAGTTTTTTTTGATTTTAGCTCTTTTAATCTTGTCTTATGAGATTGGAAAAGATATCCTTAAACTACCTTCATTGGTTTTGATATTCATATTTGGAATTTTTCTTGGAAACTTTTCTAACCTTATACCTGAAAGATTTAAAAAGTATGTAAAAACAGATAAGGTTGGCAAAGAAGATCTGCATGAGTTTAATCTTCTTACAGCTGAATCAACCTTNTTGGTTAGGACCTTTTTCTTTTTATTTTTTGGATTCTCTATCCCTCTTGAAAGTTTTATAGAAACGGAACCATATATAATTGGGGCTACAGTATTACTTATAATGTATGGGGTAAGATATTTCTACTTAGCTTTCACTGATAAAGATGAAGAATCAAAACCTCTTCTTTATTTCTCTCCAAGAGGATTGATTACTATTCTTCTTTTTTTAAGCATAGCAGATTATGACATTGAAAAAAGTAGTACTATTGATGAGAATGTTCTTCTAGTTGTGATAATTGCCTCAATGCTAATTATGATTCAAGGCTCAATAACTAGAAAAAGTAAAGGGGTAAAAGATAAAGATCTTGGTGAGCAATCTCTTTCAGAAATTGTAGATGAACAGATAGATTAATTATGAAGTATCTAAAGAAAATATTTATTGTAATTGTAGTTTTATTTTCAATCATATATACTTTTGATTTAAATTATTTTATCAAAGGGATTAGGGTAGTATATCTTAATGGATATACTACAGTATTTATTGATGATAATGAGTATTTTGATACTATTGAAGTTGAGACATCTAATACTCCTGAAACTTGGCCAAAACACATAAATTATAACAAAATAAATGCTTCTAGATCATTTGATGAATTTAACTCTGAAATGGAAACAGCCGCCTTTCTAGTATTTAAGAATGACAGCATAATTACGGAAAAGTATTATAATGGATATGATGAAAACTCAGTAATTAATTCTTTTTCAATGGCTAAAACACTTATTTCNGTTAGTCTGGCAAAAGCTATTGAACAGGGGTATATTAAAAGTCTAGACCAAAAAGTAATTGACTTTATTCCTGAACTAAAAGGTGAATTTTCAAGTGAAGTAACAGTTGAAGACCTTATTGCTATGCAATCTGGAATGAAGTGGGTAGAGCCATCATTAAATCCATTTAGCGTTTTAGCTAAAACATATTTTGTTAATGATATTAATAAGCTTATGCTTGAACAACCTTATATCAATAAACCTGGTATCAATTTTCATTATTCAAGTGGAAACACTCAGGTACTTGCTCTTGTTATTGAGAGAGCAACGGGTCAAAAAATTTCAGACTACTTTTCAGAAAACTTTTGGAAAAAAATGAATGCAGAAAAAAATGCTATTTGGCAACTTGATAGTTTTGAGAGTGGAAATGCTAAAGCTTTTTGTTGCTTTTCTACAAATGCAAGAGATCTATCTCGAATGGGTAAGCTTTACATAAATAATGGTAATTGGAATGGAGAACAGCTTGTAAACGAAAATTATATTAAAAATTCTTTAACCCCAAGAGATACTTTAATTTACGGTCTTGGAATTTGGATGACAAATTATAAGGGTTATCAAATTGGAATGATGCGAGGCCATCTTGGACAATATGTTATGTTTATTCCTGAAAAAGATCTTATCATATCAAGATTCGGGAGACAATATATAGATAAAGGAGTAATTGAAATTACTGATGACACTTATGTATATATTGATGAGGCTTTAAGAATTTCTGATAACTAAATTCTAAGTTCTAATGCTACAGGGCAATGATCAGAATGAACTGCCTTAGGAATTAAATATGCATTTTTTATATTCTTTCCAAGAGATTTAGACACCATATTGTAATCTATTCGCCAACCTTTATTGTTCTTTCTTGCTCCAGCTCTATAACTCCACCAACTATAGGAATGAGGAGACTTATCAATAAATCTAAATGAGTCTATAAATGATTCCCCCATGAAAGATGTTAACCAATCTCTTTCTTCTGGCAAGAAGCCCGAAACATTTTTATTTCTTACTGGATCATGAATATCAATTTCTTTATGACAGATATTATAGTCTCCTGAAACAATTAGGTTTGGAATTTTCTTGTTTAAATCATAAATGTATTTTTTAAAATCATCCATAAAAGTGAATTTTAATCCAAGTCGTTCAATATTAGTTCCTGATGGGAGATATAAGCTAATTACAGAAAAGTTTTTAAAATCTGTTCTAATCACTCTTCCTTCTTTATCCATATAGTCAATTCCTGTTCCATACTCAATATGTAAAGGTTGAATCTTTGAGAAAATTGCTACCCCACTATATCCCTTTTTTTCAGCCGAATACCAAAAGTGATTATATCCTATCTGATTAATTAGGTGTGTCTCAACTTGATCTTTGTTTGCCTTTGTTTCTTGAATACATATGATATCAGGATCTTCATCCCTTATCCAGTCTAATAAACCTTTTTTAATAGCTGCCCTAATTCCATTAACATTGTAGCTTATTATTTTCAATTATTAAGAAGATTATTTATTGTTAGTTCATCTTTAACAATATTGATCAGTTCATCTTTATTTATTCTTTTCTGTCCCATAGAGTCTCTATCTCTTAGTGTAAAAGTATTGTCTTCAAGAGTTTTATGGTCAATAGTAATGCAGTAAGGGGTTCCAATTGCATCCTGCCTGCGATACCTTCTTCCAATTGCATCTTTCTCATCATAAGAAAGATTTACCTCTGAACTGAATTCATTCAATAATTCTTTTGCAATCTCTGGCAGACCATCTTTTTTAAGTAATGGCAATACTGCTATTTTAACTGGAGCGATTTGTTTAGGGATTTTAAGAACAACTCTTGAAGAGCCATCTTCAAGATTTTCATTAGTGTAAGAGCTTGACAATACAGAAAGAAACATTCTATCTAAACCGATAGAAGTCTCTATAACAAATGGTGTATAGCTTTCATTTTTTTCTGTGTCAAAATATTGAATTTTTTTTCCTGATAGTTTTTCATGACTTTTTAAATCAAAATCTGTTCTAGAATGTATTCCCTCTAATTCTTTATATCCAAAAGGGAACTTAAATTCAATATCGGAAGCAGCGTCAGCATAATGTGCAAGTTTTTCATGATCATGGAATCTGTAATTATTTTTTTCTATTCCTAAACTAAGATGCCATTCCATTCTTTTTTCTTTCCAGTGTTTATACCATTTATCTTGTGTTCCTGGTTTAATAAA
>NHLU01000012.1 GCA_002169255.1 Candidatus Pelagibacter sp. TMED275 | reverse complement strand
CTTGATATCTATAAGAATAGCAATTGGATCTGGAACAGCATTTATTATTGCACAATTACTTGATGTTCAAATATTTGATCAACTTAGAAAGAAAAAATGGTTTATCGCACCCTTAACTTCTTCATTAATTGGATCAACTGTTGATACTTTCTTATTTTTCTCAATTTCTTTTTATGCTACTGGAGTTCCTTGGGTTACTTTATCTTTAGGAGATTTAGCAGTAAAAATTTTTATAGCCTTAGTTATGCTTATACCATTTAGATTATTACTAGGCACTTTGAAAGCTGCATAGACTATAACTTAGGTTCCTGTTGTGTCATACAGTGTATAGCTCCAAATCCCCAAATTAATTCTTTACAGTCAATAGGTATAATTTTTTTATTTTTAAAATTTTTTTTAAATAAATTAATTACTTTTCTTTCACCTTTGACTTTAAACACTGGCAAAAGTACACTTTTGTTAGTTATAAAAAAATTTAAATAACTCGCTGGAGTTCTAATTCTATTTATATAGATAGGAGGCGGCATTGGAATTTTTATAATATTAAATTTATTACCATTTTCATTTTTACTTTTTTTTAAAATTTCAAAGTTTTTTTTTAATGGTTTAAAATTTTTATCGTCCTTATTTTTTTCGAATGCTGTCATGATTGTGTTATTAGAAACAAATCTTGCAACATCGTCAACATGTCCATGAGTATCGTCCCCAATTATACCCTTATTTAACCAGATAAAATTTTTGATATTTAAATATTTAGAGAAAATTTTTTCATAATCTTTCTTTTTAAAATTCAAATTTCGCTCTTGCACTTTGCTTAATAAACATTCTCTTGTCAGTATCACAGAGCCCTGTCCATTAACATCAAAAGCCCCACCCTCCATTACAATATTTTTGAACTTTCCTGATTTTTCAATTTTCGGAATAATATTTTTAAGATTTAATTTTTTACTTATAAAATTGTTAATTTTATTATCGTTCTTATAATTTTTATATTTTGACCATCCATTGAAAGAGAAATTTAGTATAATTTTTTTTTTATTTTTTTTTCTAATTAAAAATATTGGTCCAGAATCCCTTATCCATACTCTGTCAGACTTTATTATATGAAATTTAATTCTAAATATTTTACAGCCATAATTTAATAAGTACTTTTTAATCTTTTTTTTATCTACATTTTTATTAATTAATAAATTTACAATTTGATTTTTTGAAAGTTCAAAAATAATTTTAGCATACACCTCTGGAATTTTATTAAAAAGACCAGGCCAGTCTTTTCGATTGTATGGCCAAATTAGCCAGACAGATTTTTGAGGTTCCCATTCCGCAGGCATTCTGTATTCAAGAAGTTGTTTATTCATCAACTGGATTTTTTAAAATTCCTTTATAAGAGTCTATTCTTCTATCTCTTAAAAAAGGCCAATGTTCTCTTGCAGTATCAATTTTTTTAAAATCGATTGTGCAAAATAAAATTCCTTCTTTTTTATTATTTTGTTTTGCTATAATTTTTCCACTTGGATCTATAACCATCGAATTCCCCCAAAATTCTATTTTTTTTTTGCCCTTTTTTTCCGTTCCTACTCTATTTATCGCAGCAACATATATACCGTTAGCAATAGCATGAGATCTTTGCATAGTTATCCATGACTCTAATTGCATTTTTCCAAATTTTTTCTTTTCTTTAGGGTGCCATCCAATTGCAGTTGGATATAAAAGAATTTGAGCTCCCTTTAAGGCTGTTAATCTTGCTGCTTCAGGAAACCACTGATCCCAACAAATAAGAGGTCCTAATTTTCCAAATTTAGTTTTTACAGATTTAAAACCAAGATCACCTGGAGTAAAATAAAATTTCTCATAGTACCCAGGATCATCAGGAATATGCATTTTTCTATACTTTGAAAGAATATTACCTAACTCATTTATTATAACACTTGTATTATGGTAGAAGCCTGAAGTTTTTTTTTCAAACATTGAAATAATTAAAACTATTTTAAGCTCTTTAGCTAGATCACAAAAAATTTTAGTTGTTTTCCCTGGAATTTTTTCAGCAAGTCTAAAGTTAGAGTGACTCTCTGATTGGCAAAAATAATTTGATAAAAAAAGTTCCGGTAAACATATAATTTTTGCTTTTTTACTTGCAGCTTTTCTAATATTAAAAATCGATTGATTTAAATTATTTTTATAATTATTTGAAATTTTACTTTGAATAAGTGCAATTTTTGTTTTTTTGATCATTGCTCAAAAGATTTTAGAAAAATTTTTTCTTTCTCTGTTTTTCCACTCGCCTTTATGATAGGCATCACTGGCGATTAAGGGTAAAACACTTGTTGCTTCAGCGAAAACCATTTGTTCTTTAGTTACATCAACTTTGCCCCATGAACTCGCTTCTTTAAGAGTTGAACTGCTACATGCACCATCTCTAGAATCTGCAACAGTAATTTGTATTGCATATTTATGCATATCGACATCCTTACCCAAAAGTTCTGCGCATATTACTGTATCTTGAATNAAATTTTTTGGNACTCCTCCCCCAATCATAAAAAGNCCTGAGCCTTTAGANCTTATTTTAATTTCAGTNAGNTCTCTNAATTCTCTTATAGAATCAATNGTNATGTGATTTTTNGGNTTTCTTTCNTGGTGCATAACNANNCCAAATCCTGCACTTGAGTCAGTAAAAGCAGGNCAAAAAATNGGAACATTATTGTCATATGCCATTTCAATTAANGANCCTTTTTTTTTAGCGTTAGNTTTTAAATATTTNCCAATTTCAAAAATAAACTCTCTNGATGTGTAGCTTCGAGGTTCAAGTTTNTCNGCTATTTCACCAATAGTTTTATCACACATTTGAAGTTCATTTTCGTCNATATAGGTATCATATATNCNATCAATATAATTATCTCTTAATTCANNNTCATCCTGNAATTGNGANCCTTGATAATGNTTAAAACCAAGAGCTTCAAAGAAATCCATATCTATTATNGATGCTCCTGTTGCAACTATTGCATCTACCATGTTGTATTTAATTAAATCTCTATAAATNTGCATGCATCCTGCTGCNGAGGTAGAGCCGGCTAGCGTTANGAATATNGTACATTCCTTATCTTTTAACATATCATTGAAAATGTTGGCCGCATTTGCGGTTTCTCTTGATACAAAGGACATTTTTTNCATNGATGAAATAATCTCTCTTGCATCAAATTTTGTAATATCTATATGTTCNACTTCTTTACTAAGAAGNTCTTTTTTTCGNTTATTNNTTAGATTTTTATTATCTGACATTAAGCAACAAGAAACTCTTTCAATGCTTCTTTGTTATACATTGTCATTATAGGATCATCTTCTACTTCAAATATATTTTCTGAATAAAAGCCATTAAACTTGGTTCTAAAAGTCAATCCATATGCACCTAGCTGTCCAAGTTCAATATAATCGTTTTCTTTAATATTATTTGGAAGTATGAAAGGTCCTTTCATGTAGTCCATGCTATCACATGTAGGTCCAAAAAAATCAAATGATGTTAATTTTTTGGATGCAATTCTACCACTTGAAATTAATCTAGAAGGATAAACAATATTAGGCACTCCTGCATCAAAGAGTGTTCCATATGTTCCATCATTTATATAAAGTTTTTGTTTCTTTCTTAAATTGACCCTCACAATTGTTGATCCACTTTCAGCAACTAAAGATCTTCCTGGTTCACATATTATCTCTGGAAGTTTTTCTAAATTTAATTCAGCTAAACTATTTCTTATTTCTCTAAAATACATCTCGAGAGATTGAGGAATTAAGTCAGGATATATAGTTGGGAAACCACCTCCAATATTAATTACATCTGGGATAATTTTAGTTTTTTTTATTATATATTTTAATTCAGAAATACCTTTTGTATAAGAAATTGGATGCATACATTGTGACCCAACATGAAAGCTCAAGCCAATTTTTTTTACATATTGTTTTGTTAATCTTAATAATCCAATAGCTTCAGACGTTAAAGCTCCAAACTTTTTTGATAAATCTATTTCAGCATGTTCATTAGAAACGGCTACTCTCACATGTAATTCTAAATCTTTTGCCTGATCCGTGCTTTCTAATATTTTTATTAATTCATCTTTAGTATCCAATGAAAAAGCTTTAATTCCATGTTTAAAGTATGCTTCATTTATACTTTCTCGACTTTTTACCGTATGCATAAATGAGCATTTAGCTCTCGGATTAATTTTTTTAATTGCCTCAATTTCTTTAATTGAAGCTATATCAAAGTTATTAATTCCACTATCAACCAATGTTTTTAAAACAATTGGATGAGGGTTAGTTTTGACTGCATATAAAACTTTCCCTGGGAATTTGTTTTGAAAAAATTTTGATGCTAATTGTATAGATTTTTTTCTGATACAATATACAGGTTCTGTCGGTTTCAGTTGATTAACAAGATTATCAACTGATTTAAATTTTTGCATTTATTACCTCAAAAAAAATTTAATAAAAAAAAACTGCATAACTATTACGCAATTTTTGTATAAGAACAGCATTTATGCTTTTAGTGCGACAATGTAAAGTAAAATATTAAGGATTGTAATTTAAGAAACTCTGCCTATATAGGGTTCATGGTTGAAACCGCAGTTATAAACAAAATCGCTGATTTTACTGATAAAAGCTTACTTATTGTGGATGATGATAATCCATTTAGAGAGAGGTTAGCGAGAGCTATGGAAAAAAAAGGTTTTGAAGTGACACAAGCTGAAGGTGTAAAAAAAGGAATAGAATCAGTCAAAGTAAGAAAACCTGCTTTTGCTGTAGTTGATTTAAGACTTAACGACGGGAATGGGCTTGAGGTTGTTAAAGAACTTCAAAACTCAAATTCAAAAAGTAGGATTATAATGTTAACTGGATACGGTAATATTCCCACAGCAGTTGCAGCAATTAAAGAGGGTGCAATTGATTATTTAGCAAAGCCAGCTGATGCTGACGATGTAGAAAAAGCATTGTTAGCTGATCCTGAAGCTAAAGCACCTCCACCAGAAAATCCAATGTCAGCGGATAGAGTTAAATGGGAACATATTCACAGAGTCTTTGAGTTATGCAATAGAAACGTATCTGAAACTGCAAGAAGGCTGAAAATGCATAGACGAACATTACAAAGAATTCTATCCAAAAGATCTCCTAAATAAATTTTCTCAATTTGAATATTTGGGAAGACAAAATTGTTAACATCAATAATTTATAAAATTCTATCAATAAAAAAGGTTTTACACCAATATTAAATATATCAACAAAACTTTTTTCTATTCCTATAAAATTCCAAAGCCAAAGCAGTCCTATAAAATAAATTATGCTGACAGAAAAAAGCAAATAAAAGAAAACATAAAAATAATTATTATCTTTTTTTAAAAATCCAGCTGCGAAACTTGCAAAAATAAAACCAATTAAATATCCACTTGTCGGTCCTGTTAAATATATAATTCCACCACCTTTTGCAAAAACAGGCATACCAAGCATTCCTTCAATCAAATATACAATTACAGTAATTGATGCTAGTTTATATCCTAGAGACATTCCCAAAAGCAAAACCGCAAAAGTTTGCATTGTTGATGGGACAGGAGCATAAGGTGTTTGAATTTTTGCTGATAATGTTAAAATTAATGAGCCAAAAATAACTAAAAAAAGGCTTTTTAATATTTTTGTAGGATTTTTTTTTAAAATTTTTTCCATAATACTAGACTACTATTATTGATGATAATTTTCTAGCTTTTTGTAAGGCTTAAAAAAACATCTTCTAAATCGCCATCATCTGTTGATAAATCTAGAATTCTAGCACCATTTTCTTCAATAAGTTTTATAATCTGATTTATTTCAAGCTCATTTTTATCATAGCTTAAACTTATCTCATCATTTATTGAAGATAAAATTTTTAAAGTTTTGAATTTTTTTAAATTAATATTAATTTTATTACTGAGTTTGAGAAAAACTTTTTTTATCTTAATTTTTTCTAAAAGCTTTTTTGTGGTATCAAGAGCTACTAAATTACCTTTATTTAATATCCCTATTCTGTCACACATTTTTTCAGCCTCCTCTAAATAATGTGTAGTAAGAATTACAGTAGCCCCATCTTGATTCAAAGTTTTTACATTTTCCCATAGATTTTTTCTTAGTTCAACATCAACGCCAGCTGTTGGTTCATCTAATATTATTATAGGGGGCTGATGAACTAGTGACTTAGCTACCATTAAACGTCTTTTCATACCTCCAGATAAACTTCTGGAATAGCTTTTAGCTTGTTTTTGAAGAGAGACTAAATTCAAAATTTTAGATGTTATTCGATCTTTTTTTTTTATTCCATATAGGCCTGCCTGAAGGTCTAAAAGATTTTCGGGAGTAAAAAAAGGGTCTATATTTATTTCTTGTGCCACTATTCCAATCGAGGCTCTTACTTGTCTAGGGTTTTTATCTAAATCAAAGCCCCATACTTCTACTTTCCCTGAAGATTTAATAACTGAGCCAGCGAGTATATTTATAAAAGTTGTTTTTCCTGCACCATTTGGTCCTAATAGACCGAAAATTTCACCTTGTTGCACGTTTAAGTTTAAATTTTCTATAGCAACATTTGGAGCAGATCCTTTTTTTTCGTAAGTTTTATTTAAATTTTTTACAGAGAGAATATTTTTTTTGTTCATAAGAAGCTATACCTTTATAACATTCAATAAATTTAAGGTAACATAATAATATGAATAAAATAAAAAAAAGTGATCATTTCTATCTGATTGATGGATCTGGATATATATTTAGAGCTTATTATGCTTTACCTCCATTAACTCGAAAAAGTGATGGAATGCCTACTGGTGCAGTGAATGGCTTTTGTAATATGCTTTATAAACTTTTAGAAGATTCAAAATCCAAAGACAATTTGCAAAAACCAACTCATTTTGCTGTCATATTTGACTCGGCTCGAAAAAATTTTCGAAATGATATATATAGAGATTACAAAGCAAATAGAAGTGATGCACCTGAAGATTTAATACCTCAATTTGATTTAATAAGAAAGTCAGTGAAAGCATTTAATCTCCCTTCGATTGAAATGCTTAATTATGAAGCAGATGATTTAATAGCAACATATTCCGAACAAATTTTACAACAAGGAGCAAAGGTTACAATTGTTTCATCTGATAAAGATTTGATGCAATTATTTAAAAAAAATGTTCGTATTTATGATCCTATGAAAAATAAATTCATTTCAGAAGATGATATTGAAAATAAATTTGGTGTAAGAGCAGAAAAGGTTATTGATGTTCAAGCATTAGCTGGTGATAGTAGTGATAATGTTCCTGGTGTTCCAGGTATTGGGGTAAAAACTGCTGCAGAGTTAATAAATAAATATGGATCTCTAGAAAAATTGTTACTCAAAGCAGAAGAAATTAAACAGAACAAAAGAAGAGAAACTATTCTAGACAATAAAGATAAAGCAATAATTAGTAAAAAATTAGTTACGTTAAAAAAAGATGTACCAACTAAAAATAATATTAACGAATTTGAGCTAAAAAACATAAATAAGGAAAAATTATATAATTTTTTAAGAGAAATGGAATTCAATAGACTTCTAAGTCAGGTTATTTCATTTTATGGAGAAACAGAAAATAAAAGCAATGTTAAAGAAAGATCATCGTCGAAATTTGATAAAGAATATTTTAAAAATTATAAATTAATTAAATCCTTGGATGAGATAGATTTTTGGATTAAAAAAGCTGAAGAAAGAGGGGAAATTGCTATAGATACTGAGACCTCATCTTTAGACCCTCAGACTGCTAATCTATTAGGTATTTCACTATGTTTTGAAGCAGGAGAAGCTTGCTATATCCCAATTGGCCATGAAAAAAATGTTAGTCTAGATAAGGAAAAAGTTATTAAAAAGGTAAAAAATTTATTTGAAGATCCCAGTATAAAAAAAATTGGTCAAAATATTAAATTTGATTTTATAGTACTATATCATCATGGAATTTTCATGACATCCATGGAGGATACTATGCTTATGTCATATACTTTGGATGCTGGAAAAAATAGACATAATATGGATACTCTTTCAGAGATTCACCTCAATCATAAAACCATATCTTATAAAGATATTGTTGGAACAGGTAAAAAACAGATTATGTTTAATGAGGTAGAAATTTCAAAAGCTAAAGATTACGCAGCTGAGGATGCAGATGTAACTTACCGCCTTTTCAAAATTTTTGAAAAAAATTTAAAAAATGAAAATCTTAAAGATATTTATGAAATGTTTGAAAAACCTTTAATAAAGATTTTAGCTGTAATGGAGATTAACGGAGTGAAAGTAAATAGTAAGGTTTTAGAGGATTTATCAAAAAAATTTCAAAAAAAAATTAAATTATTAGAAAAACAGATTTATAAAATATCAAAAAAAGAATTTAATATTGGCTCAACAAAACAATTAGGTGAAGTTTTATATAATGAATTAAAAATATCTGCACTCAAAAAAACTAAAAAAGGAAGCTTTGCAACTGGTGCAAGTGTTATGGAGGATTTGGCTTATAAAGGTCACGAACTTCCAAAATTAATACTGGAATGGAGGCAATTATCTAAGCTAAAGAATACTTATTCTGACTCTTTACCTGGTTATTTAAATAAAAAAACTAAAAGAGTTCATACTTCTTTTTTACTTGCGGCAACTTCGACTGGTAGATTGGCATCCAGTGATCCAAATTTACAAAATATACCAATTAAAACGGAAGATGGTAATAATATTAGAAAGTCATTTATAGCAGAAAAAAATAATCTTTTAGTGTCTGCAGATTATAATCAAATAGAAATGAGGATACTTGCAGATTTAGCAGATGTTAAAGAACTTAAAAAAGCTTTTAAGAATAATGAAGATATTCATACTTTAACTGCTAGCCAAGTATTTAACATTGATATTAAAAAAGTAGATAGTGACAAAAGAAGAAAAGCTAAAGCTATAAATTTTGGTATTATTTACGGAATTTCACAATATGGTCTTGCTAAACAAATTACAGTTTCAAATGTTGAAGCTCAAGAATTTCTTAATTCATATTTTAGAAGATTTCCTGAGATAAAAGATTACATGGATAGTACAATTAAATTTTGTAGAAAAAGTGGTTATGTAAACAATATTTTTGGAAGAAGAACTCATATTACAGGCATAAATGATAAAAATTATAATGTTAGGAATTTTCAAGAAAGAGCTGCAATTAACGCACCTATTCAAGGTTCAGCTTCTGAAATAATGAGACTTGCAATGATAAAGATTCATAAATTACTTGAAAACTCAAAAAATCTAAAATCTAAAATGTTATTACAAATTCATGATGAATTAATATTTGAAATCCCAAAAGATGATATTAAAAAAGTATGTGAAATTTTAAGAAATGAGATGACCAGTGTCAGTAAAAGTGATTTACATGCTTTTTCTATACCATTGACAGTAGATATAAATTCTGGAGAGAATTGGGGAATTCTTAATTAGTCACTTTAGCTTGCCCAANTTAGAACAATTTAGTATTTTTANNATCTAAGTATGCAAANACAAACTATTGCNTTAGTNGANGATGATAGAAATATTTTAACNAGNNTNAGTATTGCTNTNGANAAAGAGGGNTNNANNGTNCANACNTANNTNGATGGNGAAAGTGCTTTANTNGGANTNACTAGNANNCCNCCNGACNTNGCNNTAATTGATATNAAGATGCCNAANATGGATGGTGAGGAATTATTAAAAAAATTGAGAAAAAAAACCTCATTACCAGTAATCTTTTTAACATCTAAAGATGATGAAATTGATGAACTGCTTGGTTTAAAATTAGGAGCCGATGATTTCGTTAAAAAGTCTGGTGGTTTTTCAATAAAAGTTTTAATTGAGAGAATTAGGGTACAGCTAAGAAAAAAAAATAATAATATTGAAGATATAAAAAATATAATTTCACATGGAAAATTAAGATTAGACTCTGCCCAGCTAGAATGTGAATGGAATGGTATACAACTACCAGATAAACTTACCACTACAGAGTTTTTAATCGTTAAAGAACTAGCTAAAAGACCAGGAATTATTAAAGAAAGATCTCAATTAATGGATATTGCTTATAGAGAAGATACTGACATAGAAGATAGAACTATAGATAGCCATGTAAAAAGAATAAGAAAAAAATTTAAAAAAGTTGACATAAGTTTTTCTGCTATTGAAACTAGATATGGAAGTGGTTATAGGTGGAATATTAATTAATGTCAAAAGTTAAGACTAAAAATTCATCAATATTAAAAAAATTTCTTTTAATTAATTTTATTTTAATGGTTATTATTGGTATTCTTACTTACTTATATATTAATTCAGTTCAACCAAACCTTATAAAAAAAAAAACTATTAAACATACTCAAATAATTGAAAATACGGTAGATCATATTAAAAGACTCAATATAGAATTTGAAACTAATGATATTAAAAATTTTTTATTATCAACACGTTTTTTATTCCAAAATTTAGATAGAGTAATTTTCTTTAACAATGAACTACTTTTAATTGGTGATACAGATACGTATGATTTAGATCCAAAGGCATTTTCTAAAAGCTTTAATATTATTGAGGAAACAAATATTTTAGAGGAAGTTAATGATGAAAGTTTCTCATCTGGATTATTTAAAAATAAGTTCAACGAGTCTATTAATAAAAATTTATTAGAATATAGAAATTCAAAAAACCTTGATAAACCATTTACATTTGTAGAGGAAACCTATAGTCAATTTTTACTAATCACAATTAAGAATGTAAAAATTGATGATAGAAATATCGGATTTTTAGCTGTGGCTGAAAATGCTAATGAAATAAGAGCTGCTATAAATGAAAGAAAAAATTTTACAACAAGAACTTCAATTATAGTTGTGTTAGTCATAGCAGTTTTTTCTATAATACTTAATAAGTATTTTTTAAAACCAATAAAGAACCTTGTCGATTATACAAAAATTATTAAGGAAAAAAGTAAAAGAAAATCAAATATAGAAATTTTAAAACAAAGAAGAGATGAACTGGGTACATTATCCAAATCCTTAGATGATATGACAATAGATCTTCACAAAAGAATTAATATTGCAGAAAATTTTTCAACTGATTTAGTCCATGAGATAAGAAATCCACTTGCTTCATTAAAAAGTGCAGCAGAGATTATTAGAGACACTGAAGACCGTACTCAGAGAGAAAAATTAGTAAATATACTTTCACATGATGTTGAGCGCATAGAAAGACTTATAACTGATTATTCACAAATGCTTAGAGACGAAGTGGCTCTAAGCACCGAAAAAATGAAAAAAATTGATCTTAAACCTATAATTGAATCAGTTGTTGATGATTATAATGGTATATACGTGTCCAAAAGAGGAATTAGCATCAGTTTACAAATTAAAAATAAAGATGAAAAATTTATTATTTTGGGAATTGAAAATAGAATTGAGCAGATTTTGGCCAATTTATTAGATAACGCAATATCATTTAGTCTTGATAATTCTAGCATTGAAGTAAGACTAGAACTAAAAAAAAGTAATCAAATTATTTTAAAAGTTATAGATGAAGGAAGGGGCTTTAAAGAACAAAAACTTGAGAGAATTTTTGACAGATTTTATAGTAATAGGCCAGATAGCTTTGGAGAACATTCAGGATTAGGGTTAAATATTGTAAAAAATTTGGTTGATTTACATGGTGGCAGTGTTAATGCGTCGAATAATCACAAAAACAAAGGCGCAAAAATAGAAATATCTTTTACCCAGGCTTAATCTAACCTGTTAATAAAATAAAATTATGTTTGATTATTAGAAATTATATTGTTAAAAGCTTGCATGCAAGATTACAAAGTAAAAGATATTTCCGAAGCAGATTTCGGTAGAAAAGAAATTTCATTAGCAGAAACTGAAATGCCAGGTTTAATGGCTTTAAGAAAAGAATATAAAGGCAAACATCCTTTAAAGGGAGCCAGAATTGTAGGATGTCTTCACATGACAATTCAAACAGCTGTATTAATTGAAACATTAGTTGATTTAGGAGCAGATGTAAGATGGTCTTCTTGTAATATCTTTTCAACTCAGGATCATGCTGCTGCTGCAATTGCAAAAGCAGGAATACCAGTATTTGCTTGGAAGGGTGAAACAGAAGAGGAATATTGGTGGTGTGTAAAACAAAGCATAGAAGGCAAAGAGGGATGGAAGCCAAACATGATACTTGATGATGGTGGAGATCTTACAGCCTTGATGCATAAAGACTATAAAGAATTAATGAAAGACATTAAAGGTTTGTCAGAAGAAACAACAACAGGTGTATTAGCATTAAAAAAAATGGAAAAAGATGGAACTTTGCTAGTACCAGCAATTAATGTCAATGACTCAGTCACTAAGTCAAAATTTGATAATTTATATGGATGTCGTGAAAGTTTAGTAGATGGAATAAAAAGAGCGACTGACGTTATGATGTCAGGTAAAGTTGCTATAGTTGCAGGTTTTGGTGATGTTGGAAAAGGTAGTGCAGCATCTTTAAGAATGAGTGGTGCAAGAGTTATGGTTACTGAAACTGATCCAATATGTGCTCTGCAAGCCGCTATGGAGGGTTATGAGGTTGTTCGCATGGATGATATGATTGGACAGGCGGACATAATTTGTACTGCTACTGGAAACAAAGATATTGTAACTGCAGATCACATGAGAGCAATGAAAGATAGGGCAATACTATGTAACATTGGACACTTTGATAACGAGATACAAGTTGAGGCATTAAAAAATTATAAATGGGATGAAATTAAACCACAGGTTCATGAGATTACGTTTCCAGATGATAAAAGAATAATTCTATTAGCAGAGGGAAGACTAGTAAATTTAGGTTGTGCTACAGGACATCCAAGTTTTGTTATGAGCGCATCATTTACAAATCAAGTAACAGCTCAAATTGAATTATGGAATAACTCGGCAAATTATGAAAAGAAAGTTTATGTATTGCCAAAACATCTAGATGAAAAAGTAGCGATGTTACATTTAGAAAAAGTTGGTGCTAAACTTACAAAACTTTCAAAGGATCAAGCAGATTATATAAGCGTTAAACCAGAAGGACCCTATAAGCCAGACGCCTATAGATACTAGCCTGACGGCAAGATGAGAATTTCATCTATTAGTCAATTAAAAAAATTAGCAATTAAACTATCTTCAATACTGAAAAAGGGTGACTTTTTGCTTTTATATGGAGACATAGGAGTTGGGAAAACAACACTAACAAGATTTTTAATTAATAATATTCAAAAAAAATATAAAAAAAAACAAACAGAAATACCTAGTCCAACCTTTAATATAGCTTTAGAATACATTGTAAAAAAAATAACTATAAGACATTTTGATTTATATAGAATTAAAAGAAAATCAGAATTAATTAACATTGGCTTATTTGAAGATACAGGAGATTCTGTAACTATTGTTGAATGGCCAGAGATGATAAAAAAAAAACCAAAAAACTATATTAAAATTCATTTAAAATACTCTAATAATCTAGAGGAAAGAAATTTAAGCATTAATTTGTATGGAAGGTGCAAAGATTATGAAATTAATTAAAGGAGATGCATCTTCAAGAAAATTTTTTAGGGATAAAAAAAATAAAAAATCTAAGATTATAATTTTATCTTCTACTAATAAAAAAAAGAACTTGTTAGACTATGATGCTGTAAATAAAATTTTAATTAAAAATAAAATTAGAGCACCAAAACTTATTTATCAAAATTATGAAAAAAATTTCATCGAGGTTGAGGATTTTGGANATGAAACTGTTTTTAAAATATTTCAAAAATGTAAAATCAATAAACAGGTTAAAATCTATAAAAAAATTGTTGATGAATTAATTAAGTTACAAAATATTAAAACAAAAAACATTAAAAATTTTAAAAGTAAAAATTATGTAATTCCCACCTATTCTCATAAAATTTTAAAAAAAGAAGTAGACTTATTTTTTGATTGGTACGTAAAATATAATTTTAATAATAAACAGATAACAAATTTAACTAAAAAAATAAGAACTTCTATTTATAAATTTTTAAAAAGTTTTAGATTAAGGAATAAGGTATTTGTGCACAGAGATTTCCATATTTCTAACTTAATATTACAAAATGAGGGTATTTGCTTAATAGATAACCAAGATGCTGTATTTGGAAGTCCAGCTTATGATTTATGTTCACTGGTAGATGATGTAAGATACGAAACTTCAAACAATATAAAAAATATAATAATAAATTATTATTTGTCAAAAACAAAAATTAAGTTTTCGAAAAAAGATTTTATTAATGATTTTGTCATTCATTCTATAGCTAGAAATTTGAAAATTATTGGAATATTTACCAGATTATCTGTAAGGGATAAAAAACATCATTATTTAAAACTAATCCCTCATGCATGGAAACTAATTAAAAATAGATTAAAAAATAAAGATAAATTTAATAATCTTAAAATGCAGTTAAATAAATTATGAGATTGACAACAGCTTTAATATTATGCGCAGGTTTAGGCAAAAGATTAATGCCATTAACAGAAAGCACTCCAAAACCTCTTCTTAAAATAAATGAAATTACTCTTCTTGAAAATTCTCTAAATTTAGTGAGTGAATTAGGAATTAAGCAAGTATTAATAAATACTTATCATTTAAGTGACAAAATTATTAATTTTTTAAAAAATACTAGTTATACTTTTGATATTAAGGTTTATAGTGATGGAAAGGAACTCTTAAATACAGGTGGAGGTATTTATAATTTAATAAAAAAATCAAATGAAGATAATTTTTTAATTTTAAATCCTGATACNTTATGGAACAAAAATTATTTACCATTTATTCATAAAATGGAAGAAATGTATTTCTCCAAAAAAAGTTCAAATATATTATTGTTAGTAAATAAAAAAAATAGTTTTGATAAAAATCTTAAAGGTGACTTCAATTTAAATCTACATAAAATATCTAAGAATAATGATAGAAATTTAATTTATACAGGTTGTCAGATAATAAGTAGATCCGTATTTACAAATATACTTAAAAAAAAATTCTCTATTAACGAAATTTGGAGTAAATTAATATCTAATGATAAATTAAACGGATTTAAATGTGAATTAGAATTTTATCATGTAACGGATTTAGATGTTTACAATCGATTATTAAAACTTAAGAAGATCTTTTGATCTAGCAGAATCTAAATATTTACAATTCTTAATTTTTAAATCTTTATCAAANTCAATACATAACGGATTTCCAGTAGGGATTTCTAATCGAGTTATATTTTCACTATTTAAATTAAACAAATATTTGCAGATCGCTCTAATGGAGTTTCCATGCGCTGAAATAATGATATTTTTATTATCTAATAGTTTAGTTTCTACATTTAATTTATAAAAAGGCATTACCCTTTCGTATGTATTTTTTAAAGATTCTGTGTCAGGTATTTTTTCTCTTGGAACTGTGTTGTATGCACTTATGTTTATAGGATGATACGGGTTTTTTTTATCCAACGGTTTTGGTGGATTATCCCAAGATCTTCTAAATTTATGGATAACTTCTTCACCAAACTTCTTCTTCATTTCATCTTTATTCAATCCAGTAAGATTTCCATAATGTCTTTCATTTAGCTCCCAAGCTTTAATTATTTTAACTTCTTTTAATCTCATAGTATTAAGCATTAATTTCAAGGTATCCACAGCTCTTTTCTGAAAAGAAGAAAAATAGTGATCAAATTTTAATTTTTTTTCTTTTAAAAGCTCACCAGCTTTACATGCCTCAAGTTTACCATTTGGAGCAAGCTCAACATCAACCCATCCAGTGAATCTATTTTCTAAATTCCACTCACTTTGACCATGTCTTATTAAAATTAGATGACTCATGACTTTTATTTTAATATAAGGGAAAAATGAAATACTTAAAAACAATATTTCATTTACTTAATGCTTCACTCATAATATTTTACTTATACCCAGGCAGTATACTTGGATGGCTTTTATACAATGATCTTCAAATTCAACCCCAAATAACAAGGGATTTTATGATTTCATCAAATCATGTTTTTGCTTTCAGTTCATTGGCCTTTATTGGTCTAATTTATAAAAAAAGTGAAAAAATTATGATTATTTACCTGATTTTTTTAGCAATACTTTTGGAGCTGACACATTATTTTATACCGAACAGGTCTTTTCAATTTGAAGATTTACTAGGTAATTTATTTGGTGTATCGATAAGTTTAGCGATTCTTGGATTAATACTTTTTTTTAAGGAAAAAAATGTGGAAATTAAAAAACATAAATAATCTTATTTCATTTTTTATTTTAGTTTTTTTAGTTGGATGTTCATCAATTCCAAAAAATACTGCTGATGGATGTTCAATATTTTCAGAAAGGTACTTATGGTACAAGCACGCAAAAAAAACTGCAGAAAAATGGGGAACACCGATATATATTCAGTTAGCGATTATAAAAATGGAATCAGACTTTGATTGGCTTGCTAAACCTGCAAGAAAAAAAATTTTTAAAGTAATACCTTATAAAAGACCTTCAAGTTCATTTGGTTATTCTCAAGCAGTTAAGGGGACATGGAGACAATACAAAAAAGAAACTGGAAACAAATATGCAACAAGAACTAGATTTAAAGATAGTGTTGATTTTATAGGTTGGTACACAAATAAAACTGAAAAAATTTTAAAAATCTCTAAAAAAGATGCTTTTAGGCAATATCTTGCTTACCATGAGGGCTGGGGAAATTACAAAAATTATAAAAATAATCAAAAAGTTATTTTACTTGCAAATAAAGTTGAGAAGCAAGCTGGCATCTATAAGAAACAACTTTTAAAATGTAACAAATCCTTAAATAGAAAAAAATATATTATTTATTAACTTAGTTGTTTTTTTAAATCTATATCTACCGCATCTATCCTTTTAGTATTTTTTGCTAAAAGCAAATACATAGAAGGAGTTACATATAAAGTAAAAAAAGTGGAGATAATCATTCCTCCAAGAATAGTAGACCCAACAGCAAGTCTAGAAGCTTCTCCTGCACCAGGCCCAATATTTCCTATCACTAATGGCAACATAGCAATCATTGTACTTAAAGAAGTCATAATTATTGGTCGAAATCTTAAATCACACGCTTCCTTTATAGAGTCATTAATATTCTTTCCTTTAGTTCTTAATTGATTTGCAAAATCAACAATTAGGATACTATTTTTGGTAGAAATGCCTATTAAAATTATCAATGCTATTTGAGAAAAAATATTAATAGAGCTGTTTAAAAACAAAATAAATACTAAACCACCAAAAATTGCCAAAGGCACAGTTAATATTATAATAAAAGGATGGACAAAAGAGTTAAATGTGGCTGCCATAACTAGATACGCAGTAAGCAATGCTAAAGCAAAAATAATAAAAAGTTCATTAGTAGTTTCTTTTAGTTCTTCAGATTTTCCTTTCCAAGCAATTTGATTTTCAGGCGAAACTTCAGATACTGTATTTTCTAAAAATCTGATTGCTTCAGACAAAGTGTAGTTCTCATTTATATTTGCTGATATTGTTATTGCTCTTTGCCTATTATATCTATTTAGTTCTTTTGCATTTCCTTCCTCAACGAATTCAATTAAATTTACTAATGAAATAAGCTTTCCTTCTTTAGATCTAACAAAAATTTTTGAAATTCCATCTTTGTTTCTTCTGTCAGAGATATATTGTTGTAGAATAATTGGATATTCCTTGCCTAGCTTATTAAATGTTGTTATCTTTTTTCCTCCATATAGAATTTCTAATGTTCTCCCAATCGACTCTGTTGATATACCAAGGTCTTTAGCTTTGCTCTTATTTATTACAAGTTTAACCTCTGGTTTATTTCTTGAATAATCTGACTCTATCCTTGATAAGCTTGAATTTTTTCTTAAATTGTTAATTATTTTTTTTTGAATTTCTTCTAACTCTCCATAGGTACTTCCATAAACAACCATTTGTACTGGCTTATTATAACTTGAGACTCTAATTGATTGGGGAGAAATAGGAAATGCTACGGCTTGTGGCACAGTAACTATTTTACCAATTGCCTCCCTCATTATTGTTTGAGAATTTTTATCTCTATTTTTCCAATTATCTAATAATGCAATAATTATAAAGCTATTGTAGGAGTTTGCCGAACTTCCAAAACCTGGAACTCTCATTATAAATCTTGAATACGGACTGTCATCTGCTTGGAGTAATGGAGTAAGTCTTTTTTCAATAATTTGTGCTTTTTCTTGAGTGTATTCAAATGAGCTTCCTTCATCTGTAAAACCAATAACCAAGTAAGCCCCTCTATCTTCCATTGGTAATAATTCTTTTTTTGAAAAATTAAAAAGCATAATAGAGGAAATAATTATAAATATGATAAATACAGTTATCATTTTTGACTTATTAATTAATACGTTAAGTGTTTCTTTATAAAAGTTTGAAAAAGAAAAAAAGTATTTTTCAAATTTTTTAATTATAAAATTTTTACTAGTTTTTTTGTTAAGAAATTTACTTGCTAACATTGGAGATAAAGTTAATGCCACAAAAGAAGAAACAATTATAGAAAAAGAAAGTGCTATTGCTGTTTCTTTAAATAAAGTACCAGATATACCTTCAATAAAAATCAATGGTAAAAAGACAGCTATAAGAATTAGCGTTGTTGCTATTATCGCAAAAGTAATTTGTTTTGATCCTTTATATGCGGCAACTAGGGGAGTTTCTCCCTTTTCAATCCTTCTGTAAATTGCATCAGTCATTATAACAGAGTCATCAGTAATAATACCGATAGCTAAAATAAAACTCAAAAGTACAAAAATATTTATTGATAAACCAAATAGATATAAACCAAGAAATGATGCAATTAAACTCACTGGTAAAGCAATAGCAGGAACAATTACAGCTTTTAAATTTCCAAGAAATAAGTAAATAATTATTACAACTAATATAAACGCTATTATTAAAGTTTTATAAACTTCTTCAATAGCTGCACTTACATAATTTGCTCTATCAAATGCAACTTCTAAGTTTAAACTTTTTGGCAATGTTTTGTTAACCTGAGCAACTTTTGTTCTAATTGCTTTTGAAAGCTCAACTGTAGATGCTCCACTTTTTGCATATATACCTATACCAACAGTTTTTAAATTTATTTTATTTTTTGTTTGAGCTTTAAACAAAGTTTTTTCTGAGACAGGTCCAAATTCAATATTTGCAACATCAGACAATAATAGTACTTTTTTTTCGTTTTTTTTAATTGGTAATTGTTTTATTTTATCTATGTCACTATAGGATTTATCAAGACTTAAATTTAAATCTATATTATCTGCTTCTAGCGTACCTGCTGGAAGTCTTATATTTTCTCTTCTCAATGCTAACTCAACATCTTGTACAGTAAGGTCATTCGCAGCGAGTTTAATTGGATCAATCCATACTCTAATACTTAATTCTCTTAGTCCTCCAACCCTTATTCTTCCAACATTTTTTACACTTGAAAAAGTATCGATCAGATATCTTTCTGCGTAGTCACCCAATTCTAGATCACTCCATGTAGGAGATGATAAGCTTAACCACATGGTTGTTGTAAATCCAGCAGCTTGTTTTAAAATTTGCGGAGGATCTGACTCTGTTGGCAAATTATCAATTACTCTCGCAACTCTCTCGCGTATATCATTTGCAGCATTATCAAGATCTATTTCAGTGTCAAATATAACATTTATAGTACTTCTTCCATTCTCAGACTTAGACTCTATGTTCTTAATTCCTTCTGCTCCTCCAATAACATCCTCAACTACTTGAGTGACTTCTTGATCAACAATCGGTGCTGCTGCAGATTTATAATCAATTTGTATTTGTACGATTGGAGGTTGTAAACCTGAAGGAAGCTCTCTAACAGGTAGTTTCCAAAAAACGAATATACCAAATAAAATTAGTATTAGTGACATTACCCATGAAATGACTGGTCTTCTTATGCTAACTTCAGTTAAATACATTTTTCTAATTAGTGATCGGTTTTATTTTGCCATTAGGTCTTACTTTTTTTAAACCCTCCGCTACTATTCTATTTCCTAATGATAAACCACTTAAAATTTCTAAATTACCAAGGTATCTTTTTCCAGTTTCGACCTCAGTTTTTATTGTTTTATTATTTTCATCAACAATAAAAACATAACTTTTAGAACCCTCAGTCACTATGCTTGTGTCTGGTACACTTAAAGTATTTCTTTCATTGTATTTTATTGTTATCTCTAAAAGAGCTCCAGGTAGTAATTCGTATTTTTCATTATTTATTTTAATTCTAGTTGATAAGGATCTAGTTTTACTGTTTATCCTGCTTGATGTTGAGTTTACTATTCCTGAATATACCTTATTTTTGTATCCAGAGAATTTTACATCTACAGGCAAACCATTTTTTATAAAAGGGGCATATACTTCTGGAATTTCCACATCTGAAAATATCATAGTGGTATCTTCTAAGTTAAGCAAAATTGAGCTTTTTGAAACTAAAATATCATCAGAAAAATCTCTTTTACCAATTATTCCATCAAATGGTGCAATTATTTTTCTTGTTTTTAAGTTAGCGATTATTTCACCCTTGTTAACCTTAGAATTAAATTTTATAGGTGTTAGAATCTCATATTTTTCAATTTTATATGATTTAATCTTAGATGGGATGGCAGTACCAAATGTTTCTATAATATCTTCAAATTTTTTTTCAATTACTTGAGTTACAATTATTCCAGGCGGAGGTCTTTTACTAAATTTTTTCTTAAAATGATTACCAATCATTGTCCTAGCAATTATTACTGAGGCAATAATTAAGAAAAATATAATTATTACTGTAAAAATTTTAGTTGATCTTTTCATAATATTTATTCTTTACCATATTCGCTCCATGATCCGTCGTATACTATAGGACTATACTTATTATTAATTAATGAATATCCAAGAGCAAGTACAGACGCTGTTATTCCAGATCCACAAGAAAATACAATATTATTTTCTGTTAAGTTGATAATATTCCCAAATTCCACCTTAATTTCATCTTTTTTCTTAAAAGTATTATCATCATTAATAAGATGTCTAAAAGGCAAAGAAAAAGAACCAGGTATTGAGCCACTTCGTAAACCCTTTCTTTGTTCAACTTCTTTACCATCAAATCTTTTTTTACTTCTAGCATCTATAACTTTGAATTTTTTCTGCGATATATTTTGCTCAATTTCAGTTTTATTTTTTACAAGTCTTTTATTTACTGTTGCAAAGTATTTAGACTTTGAAATATTTGTAATAGATTTTACAATTTCTTTATCTTCCTCTTTCCATTTTTTTAATCCTCCATCTAGAATAAAAACTGAATTTGGAGTGTGTCCAAAATATAAAAAAGTATACCAGCATCTGCATGAACTGATTAAATGAGAATTATCATAAATTACAATTGTATCATCATTTGATATACCAAGCGATGACATGAATAGCTCCCATTCTTCTTTCGAAGGAAGCATATGTGGAAGGTCACTTTTTTTATCTGAATATTTATCTATATCAAAAAAAATTGACCCTTTTATGTGCTCTTTTTTATACTCCTCAAAAGCATCTCTATTTTCATTTGGCAAATGCCATGAGCTATCAATAATTTTAACTTTACCGATATTTTTAAAAAGCCAATCAGTATTAACAAGCGACATATATTATCTACGTTTTTCCATAAATTTTTGATGGTACTCCTCTGCAGTGCAATAATTTTTTGCCAAGGATAATTTTGTAACAACTCTCCCATTCATTTGTTCATTATTTTTTTTTATTAACTTTTCAGCAATTTCTTTTTGAGAATTATTTAAGTAGAAAATTTCACTTCTATATTGTGTTCCAAAATCAGGCCCTTGTGAATTTAAAGTTGTTGGGTCATGAAAACCAAAAAAATGATTAATTATTTCCTCATAAGAGATTATGTTTGGATCAAAATCTAATTTTACAACTTCCGCATGATTTGTATTACCAGTACAAACCTGTTCATAGGATGTTTTATTACTGTCACCACCACAATAACCTACTTCAGTTTTATAAATTCCTTTAAGCTTACTGAATTCTAATTCAGGCCCCCAAAAACATCCAAGTCCTAAAATTGCTATTTCCATTGCTAATTAATTTATTTTTAAATAAAACTATTCTTATGCTATCTAAAAATCAATTAGGCTTTTTGTACATGTTTCTATCAGTATGTGCATTTTCAATCATGGATATCATTGTAAAGTGGTCTGAAGATTATCCATTAGGGCAAGTGCTATTTTTTAGAGGTTTTTTTGGAATTGTATTTTATTTTTTTATTATTCCACCTGAAAGACGTAAGAATTTTTATTACACAAAAAGAGCCGGTTTACATTTTTTAAGATGTATATTTGGACTAATTGCATTAGTTGCAATTTTTACTGCATTAAGAAATTTACCTTTAGCAACTGTTGTGAGTATTTCATTTGCTGCTCCAATATTTACTACTATTTTTTCAATTTTTTTATTAAAAGAAAAAGTCGGTTTTTATAGATGGTTAGCAGTAACAGTTGGTTTTGTTGGTATAATAGTAATTACTGAACCTGGATTTAGCTCTTTAAATATTTATTACCTATACCCAATAATTTTTTGTTTAGGCTTATCTTATGTTGCAATTGCTATAAGACAACTGTCCACATCAGAACCCGTTTGGTTGATTTCACTTTATTTTTCAGTTGCAATAACTTTGCTAAGCTTTCTAACGATACCTTATGGATGGGTAATGCCAAACTTGAATGATTTAGTGATCCTATCCTTTGTTGGTATTTTTGGAGGGGTTGCAAATTTATGGTTAAGCCAATCCTATAAATATTCCGAAGTTTCGTTGGTTACACCTTTAAAGTATTTAGCCTTAGTGTTTGCTATAATTTTTGGATATTTTATATGGGGGGAAGTTCCAACAATTAAAACACTTCTGGGAGCAGCTCTTGTAATTATTTCGTCAATAATAATATTTAGACGTGAAATATATCATAAAAATCAAGTTACCGTAGCGCGACATGAGTAAAACACCTTTATATTGGAACAAAGCAAAGAAATATTTATCTAAGAAAGATAAAGTGATGAAAAAATTAATTGAAAAATATTCTGATGCAAATCTTACAACTCGAAAAAATATTTTTTTATCTTTGTGCAACAGTATTATAGGTCAACAAATAAGTGTAGCAGCAGCAAATTCAGTATTCTTAAAATTTAAAAAAAAATGTAAAAATAAAATCACTCCTATTACTATTAACAGCTTAACTTTTTCACAACTGAAAAGTTGTGGTTTGAGTAGGCAAAAAGTTAAAGGTATAAAATCTTTAGCAAAGAAAATGATAAAAAAAGAATTTAAACCATATTTAATAAAGGATATGTCAGATGAGCAAGCAATTGAATATTTATCTGAATTAAGACAAATTGGCAGATGGTCTGCAGAGATGATACTTTTATTTACTTACAACAGATCAAATATTTGGCCTGTTCAAGATATAGGTCTGTTAAGAGCTATATCAAATAATTATGNTAAAAAATATTTTCCACCAAATTCATTTGTAAAAAAATTACAAAAAAATTTTACACCCTATTGTTCAGTAGCTACGTGGTATCTATGGAGATCGATCGATGACGATCCTATACAGTATTAGCCACCCTCGACTATTTGGTGATGTCTAATTACATGGCCGTTCAGTATATCATGTGCTTCTTGATACTGATTTGATTCATAACACTTAATTGCTGTTTCAAAATCCTTAAATTCTACTACTACCACTCTTGGCGAATTAATTCCTTCGGTAGTTCTATTTTGACCTCCTCTTACTAAAAATTTACCTGAGTACTTATCTACTGCTGGTTTAGCTTTGAGAGCATATTCCTTTAATTTTTCTTTATTATCAATTTTTTCGTAGGTACAAACCCAGTAACCTTTCATAAAATCTCCTTTTTTATTTTTTTTAATTATGATAACAATTTTTATGGCAGACAAGTTAATTATAAACTTTAAAGAGTATTTACAAACAGTAGAAAAATTAGCGATAGATGTCAGCAAAACATATAAACCAACAGTTCTTGTTGGCATAATGAGAGGTGCTGCCCCGATTATAGATATTTTATCAAGAATATTTAAACTTCCNACCGCTTATATAGTTATACAAAGTTACTCTGGAAAAGGAATGGAAGACAAACAAGGAGAACTAGTTTTTTCTAGAGAGATAAGCTCAATAGCTTCACAGACTGATTTTGAAAGAATATTATTAGTTGATGATCTATCTGATACTGGATTAACATTAAACAGAAGTGTTGAATGGTTATTGAAATATGAACCAGTACGTAAAAATATAAAACAAATTAAAACAGCATGTTTGTGGAAAAAAAATTCATCAAAATTTACTCCTGATTTTTGTCCTGTAAAATTAAATAATGATCCATGGATAGTTCAGCCAACTGAACATTACGAAGAATTAAGTATTGAAGAAATTATTAAAAGAAATAAACAGGGTTAGTAAGAACCAACCCTGTTTATATTGAAAATTAAGCTACCGCAAAACTTGTAATACTAAGTGCAGCTATTACCCAAATCGCAGGACTTGTAGTATTAAATTTTCCAGTAAATATTTTTATTAATGCATAAGAAACAAATGCCAAAGCTATTCCATTTGAAATCGAATACGTAAAAGGCATTGCAATCATCGCAAGGACAGCAGGACCAGACTCAGCTATATCATCCCAATCAATATCTGTAATATTTCTTACAAATAGAGTAGCAATATAAATTAAAGCCGCTCCATCAATTTCTTTGGGCAAAGATGTTGCCAAGGGACTAAAAAAAAGGCACAACAAAAATAATACACCTATTACTAGTGATGTCATTCCTGTTCGTCCACCTGCTTTCACTCCAGCTGCACTTTCAACGTAAGTGGTTACTGTCGACGTTCCAAGCATTGAGCCTGCTACTGTAGACACACTGTCAGATAACATTGCCTTATCTATATCTTTTATTTTTCCATCGCTTCCAATTTTTCCCGCAACGTTAGCAACACTAGTTAGTGTTCCAGCAGTATCAAAAAAATCTATGAAAAATAAGGTAAAGATTACTGTTACCATCGAAGCACTTAAAGCAGCTCCTAAATCAAAAGTCATTAGATGAGTCATTGGTGGAGGTGCTGAAACAACACCATTGAAGTTTGCAAAGCCAGTTAACCAAGCTATTGCGCTAAAAGCAACAATACCAATTATTATATTTCCTTTGATATTAAATTTTTCCATGACAATCATAGAAATGAATGCTCCTGCACCTAGTAATAACAATGGATTGGATAAGTCACCAAGCTGAACAAGAGTTACAGGATTATCTGCAGTTAATCCCATAATTTCAAAACCAATTATTGCGAGGAAAAGACCGATACCAGCGCCAATTCCAAGTTTTAAACTTTTTGGTATTGAGTTAATTAACCAAGCTCTTATAGGTGTTAATGATATTATCAAAAACACTACTCCAGCAACCAACACAGCTCCTAAAGCTTCAGCTGGCGTATATTCCATACCTAAGCATACTCCATAAGCAATAAAAGCGTTTATTCCCATCCCTGGAGCTAAACCAACTGGCCAAGTTTTAGCATAAAAAGCCGCAATAAAGCATGCCAAAGCAGTTGCTAATGCAGTCGCTGTAAAAACTCCACCAAAATCAAATCCTCCATCAGCTAAGATGACAGGATTTAAAAACATAATATAGGCCATAGTCAGGAACGTAGACACCCCCGCAACTACTTCTGTCCTAAAATCTGTTTTGTACTTTTTATAATTAAAATATTTATCTAACATTTGTCTCCTCCTAAAAACTCTTGTTTATGTGATTCTTTCAAATAATGCTTCAAAATTGAACAAATTATCAACATATTTCAACTATAAAGTTAAATTTAATTAAATATTTAGGAGTCTCATTATGAAAAAAATATTTTCAATCTTTTTGATATCTTTTTTTTCAATAGTTATTTTATCTGGTTGTCAGGCCGTGAAAAAAAAATCAGAGAAAATAATTAAAAAAGAAGATGATATGCTATCTAAATTTCTTGGAAGAAGT
>NHLU01000011.1 GCA_002169255.1 Candidatus Pelagibacter sp. TMED275 | reverse complement strand
TACCATCAACTATATTAAGAGTTAGAGAATTTGGTGGATTGAGTGAACCAAAACAAAGGGATGCATTTGAGATATCTAGAAAATTTACCAAAGCTTTAGGTTTCAGGGGTGGTCAATATGTTTCAAGTAGTTGGGCAGATGATTCCACTACTAGTAGAAAACCTGAAACCGTTGAGTTAAGATTTCGTTCCGTTAGTGGTTCAAACCAAACACTTATACAGAAAGATACTGGTTGGGCTATTAGGTTAAAGGATAATGGTTCTGCAGATAACTATGGTACGGTTTCTTTTATACTATCTGGTTCTGCTGGTCAAAAAGAAGTTAGTTCATCTCTACTGCCGGTATTCGATGGTGATTATTATTCTCTTATGTTACAAAAACAAAAAGTAGAAACTAATTTATTTCCACATTCATCATTTGAACAAGATGGTTTATTCAATCCACCATTTGTAACTGCATCATTTGGGGATAGAGCCGTTGGTGGTGAACTTGAAATAGTAAGTGCTTCTGGTGTAGCTAGAACAGGTACAAACAGTTTAAGACATATTAACAATACAGACAATCAATCCTCATATACTTTATTTTTTAATAAACCATCTTCTGTATCTAGTGCCTATGGTACAGCAGCTGCATCACTAGCTGATGTGTCTAGAGGTGAGGTTTATACATTTGCAGCTTTTGCAAAAGTGTCAGCGAGTGCTGTATCTTCCGTTGGTCGTCTACGTATATTTGAATTGGATTCAAATGAGGATGTTGTTAATTGGGATGAGGATGATGACACATTCGCACAGAAAGGTACACCGACAGCAAGAGCTCTAGGTGGTATAAAAACCTCACAGGACGTTGGTTTAAATGAAACCGAATGGCAACAGATATCGGTAACGAAAACTATTAAGTATCCACAGACAGCAAAACTTGGTGTCAGGTTTGAAAATGTACAACCAAATACCGCAATCTATTGGGATGATGTTTCTCTTAGAAAGGGTACGGTAAATACAGATGGTATCGGTGATACATTTAATTATAATTTATTTGTAAAAAAATATGAAGCTGGTTTAGACAGAGCTATATATGCATCTAAAACCACAATGACCATAACTGGCTCCAATGTAATATCACAATCTTACAATGCTTCGTGGACAGGTAGTGGTGATTTATTTATTGGTGGTAGTCCAAGTGATCAATTCGGTAATCAATTAACTGGTTCCATAATGGAATTTAGATTGTGGAATGAACCACTACAAGAACAACATTTTGACACTCATGTTGCTAATCCAAAATCTTATGTTGGTAACTCAGCATCCTCATCTTATTACTCTTTGACTAGACGATATTCATTTGATGACAATACAGCTCTAGCAAATGGTGCTGCTATCCGAGATGTGAGTGCAGACCAAACCGATACCCTAGCTGGATATGCATTTGGTTTTGGTGGTGTCAATACTTTTGAAAACGTAGAGGACAAGACAAAAACAATGGTGCCTAACTATGGCCCGAACAGAAGAACCTCTACCAAGATTAGAATTGAAAACAATGCACTAAGTGGTAGTGGAGCTAATTTAAGTGTAAATAAAAGATATGATGTTAGTTCAAATGATTTTGCTCCACTTGATTCACCAAAGGTGGGAATATATTTTTCTCCTACTGATGTTGTCAATGAGGATATCATTTTATCATTTGCTAACCTAGATTTTAATGAGTACTTGGGTGATCCAAGAGATAATTTTAAGTTACAATATAGTGAATTAAAAGATGCATCAAATGAATATTTTCAAAAGTATTCTGGTAAAAATGATTTTTGGGATTACATGAGACTTATAAAGTATTACGATCAATCATTATTTAAACAAATGAGAAAATTATTACCAGCTAGATCAAAAGCACACATGGGAACTGTAATCGAACCTAATATTTTTGAAAGACCAAAGGTTGCAGTACAGAGAAACCATCCATCATTTACCCAACCTCAATATGAAAAAAATATAAATCTAACTAATTTTCATTTTAATGATAATAGTAATAATGAACAAAGTCACTCTGTATTTAAAATAGAAACTGAATATCCAAATTATGAGGGTACGATTGAAAAAGAAACTAGTCCATTTTCATTACCATCACTATACAGATTTGATTATAATTCTCATTTAGATGAAATAGCAACCTATGTAAGTGCATCAGTAAAATTTGGAACGGATCGTGTATTCCAAGAGGTTACTGGTTCTGTAGTTGAGAATAATAGATTATCAGATTTAAATTTAGAATATAAATATTTTTATACAAGTTCAATTGATTACATGCGTAGTCAAAGATATACGATTGATAATTTTCTACACTTATATAGTTCAAAATCTTTAGTGGAAACGGATTTGGATACAAACTATCAACATAATACTGCAACTCGAAGATTATTCTTTGAGGGTTGTAAGAATACTAAATTAACAACAACAGATGGTGATTATCCTGTTATAATAAGAACAACTTCACCTACGATAGCTCTTCCAACCGATTCAGCTGATTCAAATTTAAAGGTAGTAGATGACAAGCTTAAATAATAAAATGATTAAAAATATACATTATAGATATTTATTTTTAGAAAAGTTATATAAATTGATAAACCGTTGGAGATAATAATATGGGATTTTTAGATAATTCAAGTATTACAGTTGATGCCATTTTAACAAAGAGGGGTAGAGAGATACTATCTGAGGGTGGTGATTTAGCTATAGTAAAATTTGCACTAAGCGACGAAGAAGTCGATTATGGTTTGTATGATGTTACTCATCCAAACGGAACTGATTCATATGGTGCTGTGATAGAAAATATGTCGTTGTTGGAAGCAACACCGGCTAGAACAAACTTTAGAAGTTTTCTTGTAAACCAATCTCTTGGTGGAGCACAAGTTACTTTAGATAGTTTAAATTATACAAGTGTAGATACAAATGCAAACATAGCTTTGAATCCAAGTACAATTGGTGGAGCTGCAGAGAATTATACGTTTACAATTGAAAATACAAACATTGTTAAATTTTCAGGTTCACCTAGTTCAACAACCACAACAGCATCTAGTACAAACTTAGTAGCACAATCCATAAGTACAGCAGGTACAACAACAGTAACTATTATAGGTACAACCTCTGGTATAGTTAATGTGGTTACTATCTCTGTAAAAGCTGATCCTACTTCTAACCAAGACCCTACCGGCCCTAAGACTTTTAAGAGTAATAAAACGGTAACTGCTGGATCCGCTCCAACGGATGCTGGTGGTACTGGTGGTGCATCATATTAAATTAAATCGGAGATTATAAATCATGTATAAAAATTTTACAGCAGATGACACTAGCACAGATATAGGAATTGTTACATCTGGAATTTGGCAAGATGGAGCATCGAGTATAGAAACTTTCTTTTCATCATCAACACAGTACACAAATACTGGAGATTATAACATCGATGTTTATAGATACGATCCTACAAACAATGCATCAGCATCGGTTCAATTTGGTGTGGTTTATGGTAACAGAGATGGCAGTGGTTCATTGGGAACAAAGGGTGCAACTGGTGATAGAACGACTGCAGCTATATTCGGACAATTAAATAATTTAATAAATCCACCTGAAACCACTACTTTTACTTTTCAAGACAATACCACATCTAAACAAGCTTACGCTATAGTTCTTAACAGAGCTAGAATGAGAGAAGCAATTGAACCTGGTGGTTGGGAACTACATTTAAGTTCTAGTAAACAGGCTGGTGCTGGTATAACTGGTTCTATAATAAAACTTATAGACGATTCATCTACAAACAATGGTGGTAATAGTTTTCAAAGAAACTTTGCACCAGAGTATAATATTGTTAGTGGAACTTTAGTTGGTGGAACGGTAATAAAAACTGCAGCTTCCGCGGAGGGTTCAGATGGTTCTTATGGAACTTTCTATCCCAGTCTCGGAGTTTTACTAGTAAATCCAAAAAAATTAGCTACTGGTGGATTAGGTTTGATCACACTTAGTGGTTCAAATAGTGATGATAGAAATAATAGAAGATTTTTTAATTGTATAGTGGATGGTCAGTACTTTCAGATGAGAAGAAAAGAAGAAATCACATCAACACATTATTTTGTGAGAGCTCAATCCCAACAGTTCAATGCAACTACAAATGAAACCTTTTATACACAATCAGCCGCTGGTAATAAACAGGTAATTCCTGGATTAGCAACCGATCCTAAAACCTACATAACCACAGTTGGATTGTATAATGCAGCTAGTGAATTGTTAGCAGTTGCTAAACTAAGTCAACCAATTTTAAAATCAACATCGAGAGAAGCTCTAATTAAAGTAAAGCTTGATTTCTAATAGGGTTCTAATATGATATTCAAGAATCTTGAATCCTCAGACATATTACTTTCTTCATTTGAAGTTAATAAAACATTTACAGTAACCAATGAAGATACTGGCAGTGGTGTTTATGCATTTCAAATAACCAAAGGCACTGATGCAAATCAATATGGTTGGGGAACTGATACAAGTCCAAAAACTACTCTATCAGGTAGTTCGTTTTATAGCATTCCAAATTACTATGTAATCAACAATATGTTTTACAGAGATTTAAAACAGATGTATGAGGTTGAACCTTTTTCAAATAATGATGTGGGTGGTATCGGCTATCAATATGTAGATAGTACAGTTGATTATATAAATGGTGTACCAACATCATCTGTTGGATATATTGACTATGAGGAAACTAGAAATCTGTATGATATTCCGTCTAAACCGTCTAAGATGCCTTTACGTAGACCGTATACCAGACAACTTCGAGATACTGCTAATGTAATATCAGTTCCACAAGAGTTGTTCGGTGAAGGAATAAAAGAAAGCTCAATAAGATTAACTGATGATAGTACTGATGTTACTATTATATTAGAAGATGACGGTAGAGGTAATTTATATGATGTAGCTTACAGTGCTAGTTTTGCTAGTAAAACTCCAAACTCCACAACAAATAGTGGAAGTGTAGTTGGTAATATTTTTTATGATCATGGAATACTTGTTATAACCGATACTGGTTCGTATTCTAATGTAGGTATAGCTACCGGCTCCAATGGATTTAATTTACAATTTGATGCAACACAGACTATTTACGAAAGAGAATATGTTTGTACAATTGGTGAGAATGATTTTCAACATACTAATAATAGAAGTTTAAAGGTTGATCAGAGTGGTAGTGTTGCTTTTTTTGGTAATCAATACCCAACAAGTACTGATTTAAATAAATCTTATAAGAACACAATCTATGATGATTACCCATATGGATTAACTGGATTTTCTACAGGATCGTTTAAAAATTCACAATATCAAGTAGGCACTGAGTTAATTCCTGAAGCTAGTCACTCACACTTTGCTACATATGTTACAAAAATTGGATTGTATAATGATGCCAATGAATTGATTGCGATTGGAACAACTGCAAAACCAATTAAAAATGAAAAAGAAATGATATTAAGTTTCGTGGTAAGATTTGACACTAATTAATATTTATTGTTGTGAAGTTACCACTAAAATAGGAGAAAACAGATGTTAAAGAAAATTATGATAGGCTTGCTATTAGTCTCATCTTTGTTTGGTGTTGATTTAATTAAAAAAGAAGCCAAGCAATCAGCTGAAAAGAAATATAAATTCTTTTCTGGCCCAAAGAGTTTATTCTCATTTAGGTTTGCAGATAAGTTTTTTAAATACTCAACAGCATATGCTAGTTTTAGTCTAAACGCACCGAGATATAAAGATGATAGATTTGCTATCGTTGGTGGATTGAGCACTGGTGATTTAGTAGTTGAGAGAACCGAGGGTGAATTAAAACCTGATTTCCAAACATCATTTGGAATAAGAAAGGTAGGTAGATTTCAATACGAACCAAAGCGTGGTGTCAAGTCTGCTGGCAAGGGTGGAACTTGGTATGATGGTTCAGAACATAATGCTAACGAGAGTGCTACATTCGGGCCTGTTAAAGGTTGGGAATATCTGATTAAATGGTCAGAAGGTCGTCAATGGGGAAATGAATATGTCAACCAAGAGTATTGGTTGAGATACATTGGTGATTGGATGATGGTAAAAGTTGGAATGACCGAGTTAGGATTAGAAGATATTGCCTATGGTCAAGCTGATCTTAGGGTTCATTTAACACCTGAAGCATTGGGTGATAAATTACATTTCTCATTAGGTGTAAAACACAGACAACACCCAGTATATGGTTTTGATGCTATGGTATTGGATACCACTTGGTACAGAGGTGCTTGGTGGGCATTTGCTGAAACAGCATTTGGTATTGATGATAACGAATGGCGTGATCCTGCTCACTTTGATGAGGATGGTAATTGGTTTGGTACTGATCTATTAGAATATAGAAATGGTGAATGGGTTACATTAGACCCAGATGATGGTGGTGGCCCTTTTTGGAACGATGATGGTCAAGCCAGAGGATACGATTGGCTGTGGAGAGATGCTGACGGTAAACTCTTTGCATACACCGACAGAGAATATTTCTTATATCATTTTCCAAGTATGTTAGAAGAATATATTGGGGAAAAGAAAAAAGCTTTGGGAAATCAGAATGAAACATCATTGGTAATTGGTGTTGATTATTATCACTATGGAGATAATTGGTGGTTACATGGTTGGGGTAATTGGTTACCTGTTCACTATGGTCATGACTTACATGCTTATCATAATGCTGCTCACTATGGTGATCACTTAGATCAAAAGGGTAAACCTCATGAGTTTAAATTTAAAGATGCTATGTGGCACGATTGGAATGATTACGACATGGGTGCGATATTTGGTGTGAAAATTCAAGATAATCTCGGTGTGTTTGCCGAGGGTAGATATCTGTTCTATTGGGAAAGACCAGCATACGATATTAAATTAGGTGTGAATTATCAGTTTATGGGATTCTAAATAAAATGAATGGGGATATCAAAATAGGTAAGTTGTTATGTGATGAGGATATCATCACTAAACGACAATTAAACAAAGCTCTACAAGCTCAAATCAAGGGTGATAAACGTACTCTCGGTGAGATACTTGTAGATATGAACTTTTGTAGCCTTGATGATATCACAGAAATTTTATTAAATCAAGATGAGTTAAAGGAAAAACATAAAGAGGTTGAGTCTGAACCTATATTAGAACCAGAGCCACAACCTGTGGCACAACCTAAACCACAACCTAAACCACAACCAAAACCTGTAGTGGAAGAACCGGTTGAACTATCAGAAGAAAAGGTTATGGGTACAAAATTCTCAATGTCAGTACAGACGATAATCGGTTTGGTATCGTTGATATCAGCTGGTGTCGGTGGTTATTATATGTTGTTATCTGAAATCGAAGAAGCAAAACAATTACCTGAAATAAACATAGAAGAAATTTTTGGAGATGAATATCCATCAAAACCAGATGGACACAATTGGCCACGGTCTTACGAGCAATATAAAAACCAAGTCGGTGGTTTACAAGAAGATATGGATGCCGTCTACGATATGTTAGACGAGTATGAAGAAACTATTAAAGAATTGGAAAAGGATATTAAAGACCTTGAGCGTAGGAAAAGGGACAAATAGGAGTTTATCATGAGATTTATATTTACACTATTATTATTCCTGTCTGTTACATTTGGACAAGTAAATGACAAGAACTTTAANGANAAGATTAACGGTGGTGTGGTCGTNGCCGTCTTTACATCNGAATGGCAAGAACAAGAATTGGATGAAAAAATACTCAAAGGTGTTGANGGATATCAAGATTGTGAGATTATTTATGTNGCTAGTGAACAAGCAAAAAAGGTTGTTAANAAATTAAGATTTAGAAACTTTCCATCTATTGCTCTTTTCTTTGATGGAAGTAAAAAAGAAACNTGGAAAGCTGATATGGATGGTGAGGTTGATTGCTCTTCTAAAGAAATTAAAAGTGCAATAGACGATATGTTGGCTGAAGATGTATTCTAATGAATATAGCGCTTATAGCTGGTCACTTAGCATTTGGACTCATAGCCTTTTCTTTTCTGGTCAAGGACATCTTGTGGTTACGGGTTGTTTCTATACTGGCGAGTCTCTTCTCCGTATTTTATAATTACATCATACCAGTCGAACCCATGTGGTTGGCTATCAATTGGAACATCGTCTTTGTTCTTGTAAATCTCTATCACATAGCAGTTATCATATATGAAAAACGACCTATCAAGATGGCACCAAAGGACAAGGAGTTATATGAAACCTTATTTAAGGATTTAAGTCCTGTTGAATATTTGAAGATAACCAAGATAGCAAATTGGAAAAAATTTAAGGCTGGTGATACTCTGATAAGAGAAGCACACTTGGTCACGGATTTAATTCTCATATATAACGGAACGGTTGATGTCATGGCAAAGGGAAAGAAAGTTGCTCAACTAAAAGACGGGCAGTTTGTAGGTGAAATGTCATTTCTTACAGAGAAATCAGCAACTGCGGATTGTGTTGTAAAACATGATACAGAGTGTATACTTTGGAAACAACCTGAATTCAAGGAATTATTGAAGAGAAATCCATCTTTATATTACACGATACAAGGATTGTTGAGTAATCAACTAATTAGTTACAGTAATAAAAAATAATGTTACATCTTGTATTATTCTGATACAAAAAACACCTAAAAAACACCCTAAAAAAGTTTGGTATGATTATTGTATTATATAGGTATAACAAACAATCAAGGAGAACTGAAATGTTCAAAACAATATTAAATAAAATAAAGAGTGTGACTGGTAATTCACTTGCTGAATTTGCTGTTACTACTGCCATGATGGCTACTTTAGCCGCTACCGCTGCTCCACAGTTTGGTTCAGTTGGTGAGGGTGCTAAAGAAAAGAAAACAATGAATAACATTGATAAGATCGTTCAAGCTGCTAACAACTATTACAATCAAAAGTTAGACGAAGAAGGTCGTGGAAGATTTCCTGGTCAAGTCAAGTATGATGAGCCAGTAGGTTCTGCACCTGATATCGATCTAGATGAAGATCCAACTGTTGCAGAAGGATTGGCAACTTTCGTAGATGTGGAATTAAGTGCATTAGACGATTTTGAAGATACGGGTTTAAATCAGTTCGTTTATGTATTTGCAAACGCTGATACTAATACATTTGCTGTAGAAAGTGATTGGGTTAGTTTAGAAACTGATGTTGATTACAATTACGATGGTGCTAATGATTTCATGGATCTATTTGGTAACAACGGTATGTCCTCACCCTTTCAGGATGGTGCTTACATTTACTTGGTAATTCCAGGTTTTGGTTCAGGTACCGATGCTCAATCACCTGCTTTAGTTGTGGCTGATGCTGAAAATCCAACACAATTACACAAAACCTTAGTACCTTAATCGGTTAGGAGATATAGTCATGTTTAAGATAAATAACAAAGGTTTCACCTTGATTGAACTTATTATGGTTACGATCATACTTGGAATCCTTGCTGCCGTGGCTGTACCAAGATATGCGAATACTGTTACAAGAGCGGAAGTAAGTGCGGAGAAGGCTTTCGTTAATCAGATATGGGCTGGTTGTGAGGAAGAGTCACAGACAAGATTGATAGATACAGGTATAGAATCCTGGCCTTACAATCCATTAACGGTTCTAAAAAGAACTCGTAATGTAACTGTTACTCTTGACTTAGGACTACCAAATACTGATAATGAATGGCAATTTGCTCTGAATAGTGGAGATGGTGTCGTAACCGTACCTGCTATTTATCATCAAAGAAGAGGGGATGACTTATACTATTACACATACGATTCCACGAACTTTGCTTTAGCTGAAGAGCCAATATTATATCAACCTAATTAAACCAATGTGGGGAGTTGAGATATACTCCCCATATTTATAGTTATGAATAAAATAGAAATTATAATCTCATCATTGATA